>NZ_JAAHGM010000017.1:0-14365 GCF_010692625.1 Okeania sp. SIO2C2 | reverse complement strand
ACCTGAGTCGGAGAAATTGCCCCCATCCCCTGCTTAAGTACCCTCACATCTGCACCACGTTCGGCCGCCTCTCCTATGTGAGAAACAGCTCCCCAATGAATGCTTAATCCCGGTAATCCCATCCCCCGACGATAATGAGCTAAACCATCTAGGAAAGCATTCGCCGCAGAATGATTGCCCTGACCTGATGAACCCAACAGAGATGCTGCCGAAGAAAATAGTACAAAAAAGTCCAACTTTTGGTTTTGGCTCAGTTTATGCAAATGCCAACCACCTTTCACTTTCGGCCACATCACTTGTTCAAACCCATACCAACTCTGGTTTTGTAGCACTCCATCTGATAACATACCCGCAGCATGAATCACTCCTGCTAAAGGTCTGTTTGACTCCTCAATCCTCTGCCACACACCTCTCATTGACTCCCAATCTGACACATCCCCTTTTTCCACTACCACTGACGCTCCTGCCATTTCTAACTCACCTATTTTTTTGATAGTCGCATCATCCGGCGAACGACGTCCTAACAACACTAAATGTTTAGCTCCCAAAGACACCATCCAACCCGCCACCAGCAAACCCAAACCTCCCATACCTCCTGTTATCAAATAGCTAGCATCCGAACGGAAACTTAAAGGCTTTTTACTGGTTAGTTGTGTTTGACTCACCACAATCTTGCCTATATGTTTAGCTTGCTGCATATAACGGAAGGCATCAATCACTTCCTCTATAGGAAACACCTTTATTGGTAGTGGTTGTAGTAAACCATCCCCAAATTTCTCTTTCAACCCTGGCAACATAGAATTGATTAATCCCGGTTGCTCAACTGACTCTTTGACTAAATCCACCACAAAATAAGATACATCTGGTCTGACTGCTGCTACTTGCTTTGAACTCCATACTCCTCGCTTGGCAATTTCCACAAACCGACCACCATCACTTACCACTGACATACTCTTACTGATAAATTCCCCAGAAGTCAGAGAGTTAAGTACAATATCCACTCCTTTTCCTTGAGTTCTTTCCATCACCTGGTCAGCAAATTCATAGGTTCGGGAATTCATAATATGTTTCACACCCATCTTTCTGAGAGCTTCCCATTTGGGCGGACTTGCCGTTGCCATCACCTCAGCTCCTGCTGCGATTGCTATTTGCACCGCTGCCATTCCCGTTCCTCCTGCTGCTGCATGGATGAGGATGCGTTCGCCTTCCTTAATCTTCGCTACATTATGCAAACAATAATAAGCCGTTAAAAAATTAGCTGGAATCGACGCTGCTTCTTCAAAGCTCATATTTTCCGGCTTCATGACTACATAGCTAGCATCAACAGTTACATACTGACTCAAGCTCCCTTGAGCCATCGCCATCACCTGATCCCCGACATTAAAGCCTTTGACTTGTGACCCTACAGCTACTAATTCACCTGCACACTCTCTACCAAAACTCTCCATCTCTACTAAGTGTTTTTGAGACATTCCATCCACTTCATCAGGGACTAATCCTAATGCAGATACTACATCTAGAAAATTCAACCCTGTTGCCTTGACTCTAATTTCTACTTCCCCAGCTCCTGGGGAACGTCTGCTCACTGGCTCTAAGGTTAAGTTATCCAAACTCCCCTTGTTTGAACTTCCTAGTTTGAATGGTTCCGATGGTACTAACTTTTTGGCCACTGGTTGCTGATGATGACTTGCCACCAACCTTGCTACATAACGACCCTCTCCACGCCATGCTACCTGGTCTTGGCCATCCTCCGACCAGATTTCTGTAAATAGTGTATCCCCTTGACCCTCTATACCCTTCTCTGGGTCTAAATCTATACGAGTACAATTCAACTCTGGGTGTTCTAAACTAATCGCCTTCCCCATTCCCCACACTGAAGATTGAGCTACTCCCGGTATAACTGGATTCTTTGACGGTACTGCTTGAGCGCCACTTGTCACCAACCATAATCTAGGTACAACTGATAACTCTGCTTTCACCAATGCTTGTACTAAATATAAACTTGTACCACACCCTAACTTCGATAAATTTTCTAACTCCTCATAATTAATCTCTTCACCCACTCCTCCTTCTGTCGTCCAACATTGTACTACTCCATATAATGACTCTGATTTCCTTCCTACTGTCTCTATTACTTGCTTAAATTCTTCAACCTTGTTGGGATTTATCCTAAATTCTCCAGGAGCTATCTGTTGATACTTTTCTCCTGCATATACTAAAGTACACACCTCTCCCACTGACTTCAGTTTCTTCCCTAACTCTTTACCTATTCCCTCATAGTCTGCTAGTATCAACCAACCCTTAGAATCCTCATTCCTTTCTTCTAACTTCGTTTGACTGTTTTGAGCTACAATTACCGTTTGCCCTAACAATGTTTCTGCCATTCCCTCTACTTCCGGCATCGTCACTACTTCTGTAAAACCTCTTTCTTTCAACACATCATGCCATTGCTCTCTACTCAGTAAAGGATAGTCTGAGCGTAATTCATAATCCCTAAATTTCCACCATCCCTCTAGCATTCCAAATACTAAATCTGCCCATCTTGTTTTCCCTGTTACTTCATATAACACTAACATTCCCCCATCTGCTAAGAGTTCTCGCACATGGGATAATGTCTCCTTCATATCTGTAGTTGCATGAAGTACATTAGCTGCTATTATTACATCATATTTCTTACCCTCAAATCCTTGGCTTTTTGGGTCTATTTCTATGTCTAAGGTTTTATACTCTACAAATTTATAATCCCCGAATTTCTCTTTCGCTTTCCCTATAAATAATGCCCCTAGGTCTGTAAATGTATATTCTGTTTGCTCCATATTTAGATTAGGCAGGATATAGCTAGTCGTTCCTCCTGTTCCCGCTCCTATTTCCAATAACCGTATCCCTCGGCTTTTTGGTAATTTTTCTATAGCCTTGGCGATGGATTTTTCTACTATTGTGTTCATCACTTTCGCTACTGTTGACTCTTCATAAACTTGAGTCGCTGTGGTCAAATCTCCTTGAGGGAATACTAACTGTACTGGGTCTATTGCCCCTCGTAATACTCCACTTAGTTTACTAGCACAACCTTCCAATAATGTCAATGTTGCTGTTTCTTCTGGATATTCTTTCTGTAAACTCTGGCTTTTTTCACTCGGCTTTACTTGAGCTAAAGTTTTTGCTACTTCCCACTCCTGATTCTTATACTTGAGTATTCCTTCCTCTGTTAATATAACCAGCAGACGCCTCAACAGCGAGCGATGGCTGGGAACTATGCCTAATTTTTGGGCTACTCCATCAAATTCCAACTTTTGTGTTGGTTTATATGACCAACCCATCTGCTGCAACCCTTGTAAGATATAATCTACGCTTAATTCTTCTAAGCTTTTCTCAAAAGAGTTACTTCTTTCACTATCTACTTGAGTTACTAACTCTCTCACAGTCGGTGTCAAATTTTTGGCAATTTCTACAGGTGCCATTAAATCTGGAGGTAAGAGTTTACCTAATATACCTTGGTTTCTCCACTCTACTTCATACAACCAATCCTTGATTGATTCGGTTTCTGTTGCCAGTAAGCTCTGTTTTGTTGCTCGTTTTAGTTGTAAACCTTTTACCTTGGCTATTATTTCTCCTGATGCACTTACTATAGTCACACTCGCCGTCAAACTTTCTGGTCTTTTTACTTTGGGTGGGGTTACTGATGCGTGAGCATATAGACTCACCCCTGGTTTCTTATATACTTTGAATTTTTCTATTCCTACTGGCAGATAAGTCGGTTCACTTTCTTTTCCTGGCACTGCCTGAAATATTACTTGCAAAGCTGCATCTAATAGTGCTGGATGAAAATTATACTCCCCCATTTGTGTTATTAATTCTTCCGGGAGTTTTATATAACCTAATGCTTGGTTTGAGTTTGACCATAATTTTTCCATACCTTGGAAACTCTTTCCATACTCTATCCCTACTTTTGAACATTTTTGATAATGTTCTTTAACCTCTATTACTTGATTACATTCACTCCTGTATTTTTCTAGGTCGATTTTTGGAGATGGAGTTGAGTTAGCCTCTTTGGTTATTTTTCCTGTTGCGTGCAGTTTCCACTCCTGTTTTTCTTGAGAAAATATTTGAAATTTGTAGCTTTGGCTATCTGTTGGCGTTACTATTGTTTGCCCATTTATTAATTCTCCTGCTGGTAATATCCATCCACTACTGATTATTAGGTCTTCTATTACTATTTCCGACCTTTCCCATTGCTCATTTCCTGCTGCTATTCCTATTTCTAAGTATCCTGTTGTCGGAAATATAGCCTCCTTAAATACTCGGTGATTACTCAGATACTCTGGTGCATTTTCTCCTATTAATGAAGTAAATATCTTTTGTTCCCCTGCACAATTTAATTTTTCACCTAATAAGGGATGCTGGTTTTTACCTGTTGACAATTGCTGTTTAGCCCAGGAATTATTTTTGGTTTCTATCCAATATCGTTCTCTCTGAAACGGATATGTGGGCAATTCTACTTTCTGACGACTATAATCTTTTTCCCACCCTAACCAATCTATTTTCGCTCCTTTTACATACAATCTTCCTAAGCTCGATACCATTTGTTCCCATTCATCCACTCCCGGACGTAATGATGGCAACCATTCTCCTATCTCTTCTTTTACACATTGCCTTCCCATACCCAACAATATTGGTTTCGGTCCGATTTCTAGGAACAATTCATATCCTTGCGACTCTAGATTTTTCATGCTCTGGGCAAATCTTACTGGTTGACACACATGACTCACCCAATATTGAGCATTAGTAATTTCTTCTCCCACTTTTTCACCACTTACATTTGATATGAATGGTATTTTCGGTTGGTTATAGCTTACTTCTTTGGCTACTTTTTCAAATTCGGCTAACATTGGCTCCATCAACGGAGAATGAAAAGCATGGGACACCTGTAGCTCCTTAGTTTTTACTCCCATTGCTTCTAAGTTACTACCAATACTTGCTATGGCTTCACTCTCACCTGAAATTACTATACTTTCTGCTCCATTTATCGCTGCTATTGTCACTTGGGAATTATAGTTTTTTATTGCCTCTTTTACCTGATCTTCTGATGCCATTACTGATACCATCTTACCACCAGATGGTAACTCCTGCATTAACCTACCCCGCATTGCTATCAGTTTCAGACCATCTTCTAAAGAGTATACTCCTGCTGTGCAAGCTGCTACATATTCTCCTACACTGTGACCCATGACTACATTGGGTTTAATCCCCCATGATTCCCATAATTTGAAGAGAGCGTATTCTATTGCAAACAGAGCTGGTTGAGTATAAGCTGTTTGGTCTAACAAAGAACTTGACTTTTGTGCATCTTTAGGATACAGAACTTCTAATATAGGTACTTCTAGATAGGAACTCAGAATATCACTACACTGGTCGATAATTTTCTGAAAAGTTGGTTGAGTCTGGTATAACTGCCTTCCCATTTGCAGATATTGAGAACCTTGACCAGTAAATAGAAAGGCTATTTTCGTCCTCGTTTGGCTTGTTATTTGTCCTGAAGAGATTCCAGGAAAATTCTCTCCCTGCTTGTATTGTTTGAGTTTCTCTACTAAATCTTGTTGCTCAGAAGTAATGAAAGCTAATCTATGGTTAAATTCTGCTCTACCAATGTTAGCTGTGTAGCAAATATCCCCCAAATCATTATCATTACTTTCTGCTTCTAAATAACTTTGATAACTATTGACTAAATCAGCAAGAGCATTTTCTGTTTGAGCTGACATCGTAAATATATGAACTTGACGTTCAACAACATTCTGACTTTTAACTTGATGAGAGGGTGCTTCTTCTAAAACTATATGAGCATTGGTGCCACTAAAACCAAAAGAACTAACCCCAGCTATGCAACTTTTACCATTTGTCGGCCAAGAGGTGAGCTTGGTGGCGACTTGTACTGGTAATTTGTCCCAATTTATATAAGGATTTGGCTGATTAAAATGTAGTGATGGGGCTATTTTCTGATGTTGCAGTTGCAAAACTACCTTCATTAAACCGGCAATACCTGCAGCTCCCTCCAAATGACCAATATTAGTCTTGGCTGAACCAATTATTACTGGTTGTTCTGGAGAGTGAGTTTTTCCAAATACCGTTCCTATTGCTCCTACTTCAATCGGGTCTCCCAATGATGTGCCTGTGCCATGAGCCTCTATATAACTGATACTAGCCGGGTCTACTCCTCCATTTTCCATGGCTTGACCAATTACTCCTTGCTGAGACGGCCCACTCGGGACGGTTAATCCACTCGTATCACCATCCTGATTAATGGCTGTTCCCCGAATCACTGCCAGGATATTATCTCCATCAGCTACAGCATCTGATAAACGTTTGAGTACGACCATACCACATCCTTCCCCACGGACAAATCCATCTGCAGTAGCATCAAAAGTCTTGCATCGACCATCGGGAGATAACATTCCCGCTTTAGAAAAATTGATGCTCAACTCTGGAGATATTAATGCATTTACTCCACCCGCTAGAGCTAAATCACACTCTCTATTTCTTAAACTGGTGGTGGCTAAATGAATACTGACTAGAGAAGAGGAACAAGCTGTGTCTACTGCTAAACTAGGGCCTTTGAGTCCCAGAAGGTAAGAAATTCTCCCTGATGCTGTACTGTGGGTATTTCCTGAAGCCATATAGGCATCAATTTGTTCAAAACCTTGAGTTAATATCTTTTGAGTATAGTCGTTACTACAAATGCCAACAAATACACCAGTAGAGGTTCCTTTAAGTTGTTGAGGATTGATTCCTGAACGCTCTAAGGCTTCCCAACTCACTTCTAGGAGTAATCGCTGTTGAGGGTCTAGATGAATTGTTTCTTTAGGAGAAATACCAAAGAAATTGGCATCAAACTCTTGTAGTCGCTCCACAAAGCCTCCATAACGAGTATACATTTTACCAGGAGCGGTAGGGTCAGAGTCGTAATATTCATCAACAGGCCATCGGTCTGGAGGCACTTCAGTAATAGCATCTACTCCGTTTTGTAAAAGTTCCCAGAAGGTTTCAGGGGTAAATGCACCTCCTGGAACACGGCAACCCATTCCAATTATTGCGATTGGTTCCTTGCTTTGATTTTCGTACCTTTCTAGTTTGGATCGTGCATCTTTGAGGGCTTTAATTGCTCTTTCTAAAGGTAAGTTTTGTTTTTTTTCTTGAGTTATTTTTTGATTCATTTTGTATTAATAGGAGTTGTTTTAATAGAATAAGTTGACAAGTAGTTTTATAAAGTTTAGGTGTTTGATATAGTTCCGAAGTTAACAAAAACTATCGCTATTTAAATTAATTTTTCTAATTCTTCAATTTCCTTAATCAATGATGCTTCTAATTCAACTTCTGTCACTAGACTAGCATCTGATGACTCGGATAACTTTTCTTCATATTGGTTCAGTGATCGCAACTCAGTATCCTCTTGAGCATCTATTAAGTTTAATTGTTCTGCTAAGTAATCTACTAGCTTATTAAGCTTGGGATAATCAAAAGCTATAGTAGAAGGTACTGAACACCTCAAGCTCTTTTGCAACTTATTCCTCAACTCCACAGAAGTCAAAGAATCCATTCCCAAGTCAAAAAAACCTGTTTCCAAGGCAATTGATTCAGGATGATTAATTCCCAACACTTGAGCTACCTGATGACGCAGGTGAGCCACTAATAAAGAGCGACGCTCGCTGGGTAGTGTCGCCTCTAACTTTAATAGAAAATCTGACTTCGATGGTTCTGACACCTCGAGTATAGTTTCCTGCCAATCTGCTAAAAAAGGCCATTGAGCCACTCTCTCCTGCATACCTGACCAATCAATAGGCACCACCCCTACTTCTGTATCCGAACCACTCATCAATAGTTCTAAACACTCCAATACCTGAGTCGGAGAAATTGCCCCCATCCCCTGCTTAAGTACCCTCACATCTGCACCACGTTCGGCCGCCTCTCCTATGTGAGAAACAGCTCCCCAATGAATGCTTAATCCCGGTAATCCCATCCCCCGACGATAATGAGCTAAACCATCTAGGAAAGCATTCGCCGCAGAATGATTGCCCTGACCTGATGAACCCAACAGAGATGCTGCCGAAGAAAATAGTACAAAAAAGTCCAACTTTTGGTTTTGGCTCAGTTTATGCAAATGCCAACCACCTTTCACTTTCGGCCACATCACTTGTTCAAACCCATACCAACTCTGGTTTTGTAGCACTCCATCTGATAACATACCCGCAGCATGAATCACTCCTGCTAAAGGTCTGTTTGACTCCTCAATCCTCTGCCACACACCTCTCATTGACTCCCAATCTGACACATCCCCTTTTTCCACTACCACTGACGCTCCTGCCATTTCTAACTCACCTATTTTTTTGATAGTCGCATCATCCGGCGAACGACGTCCTAACAACACTAAATGTTTAGCTCCCAAAGACACCATCCAACCCGCCACCAGCAAACCCAAACCTCCCATACCTCCTGTTATCAAATAGCTAGCATCCGAACGGAAACTTAAAGGCTTTTTACTGGTTAGTTGTGTTTGACTCACCACAATCTTGCCTATATGTTTAGCTTGCTGCATATAACGGAAGGCATCAATCACTTCCTCTATAGGAAACACCTTTATTGGTAGTGGTTGTAGTAAACCATCCCCAAATTTCTCTTTCAACCCTGGCAACATAGAATTGATTAATCCCGGTTGCTCAACTGACTCTTTGACTAAATCCACCACAAAATAAGATACATCTGGTCTGACTGCTGCTACTTGCTTTGAACTCCATACTCCTCGCTTGGCAATTTCCACAAACCGACCACCATCACTTACCACTGACATACTCTTACTGATAAATTCCCCAGAAGTCAGAGAGTTAAGTACAATATCCACTCCTTTTCCTTGAGTTCTTTCCATCACCTGGTCAGCAAATTCATAGGTTCGGGAATTCATAATATGTTTCACACCCATCTTTCTGAGAGCTTCCCATTTGGGCGGACTTGCCGTTGCCATCACCTCAGCTCCTGCTGCGATTGCTATTTGCACCGCTGCCATTCCCGTTCCTCCTGCTGCTGCATGGATGAGGATGCGTTCGCCTTCCTTAATCTTCGCTACATTATGCAAACAATAATAAGCCGTTAAAAAATTAGCTGGAATCGACGCTGCTTCTTCAAAGCTCATATTTTCCGGCTTCATGACTACATAGCTAGCATCAACAGTTACATACTGACTCAAGCTCCCTTGAGCCATCGCCATCACCTGATCCCCGACATTAAAGCCTTTGACTTGTGACCCTACAGCTACTAATTCACCTGCACACTCTCTACCAAAACTCTCCATCTCTACTAAGTGTTTTTGAGACATTCCATCCACTTCATCAGGGACTAATCCTAATGCAGATACTACATCTAGAAAATTCAACCCTGTTGCCTTGACTCTAATTTCTACTTCCCCAGCTCCTGGGGAACGTCTGCTCACTGGCTCTAAGGTTAAGTTATCCAAACTCCCCTTGTTTGAACTTCCTAGTTTGAATGGTTCCGATGGTACTAACTTTTTGGCCACTGGTTGCTGATGATGACTTGCCACCAACCTTGCTACATAACGACCCTCTCCACGCCATGCTACCTGGTCTTGGCCATCCTCCGACCAGATTTCTGTAAATAGTGTATCCCCTTGACCCTCTATACCCTTCTCTGGGTCTAAATCTATACGAGTACAATTCAACTCTGGGTGTTCTAAACTAATCGCCTTCCCCATTCCCCACACTGAAGATTGAGCTACTCCCGGTATAACTGGATTCTTTGACGGTACTGCTTGAGCGCCACTTGTCACCAACCATAATCTAGGTACAACTGATAACTCTGCTTTCACCAATGCTTGTACTAAATATAAACTTGTACCACACCCTAACTTCGATAAATTTTCTAACTCCTCATAATTAATCTCTTCACCCACTCCTCCTTCTGTCGTCCAACATTGTACTACTCCATATAATGACTCTGATTTCCTTCCTACTGTCTCTATTACTTGCTTAAATTCTTCAACCTTGTTGGGATTTATCCTAAATTCTCCAGGAGCTATCTGTTGATACTTTTCTCCTGCATATACTAAAGTACACACCTCTCCCACTGACTTCAGTTTCTTCCCTAACTCTTTACCTATTCCCTCATAGTCTGCTAGTATCAACCAACCCTTAGAATCCTCATTCCTTTCTTCTAACTTCGTTTGACTGTTTTGAGCTACAATTACCGTTTGCCCTAACAATGTTTCTGCCATTCCCTCTACTTCCGGCATCGTCACTACTTCTGTAAAACCTCTTTCTTTCAACACATCATGCCATTGCTCTCTACTCAGTAAAGGATAGTCTGAGCGTAATTCATAATCCCTAAATTTCCACCATCCCTCTAGCATTCCAAATACTAAATCTGCCCATCTTGTTTTCCCTGTTACTTCATATAACACTAACATTCCCCCATCTGCTAAGAGTTCTCGCACATGGGATAATGTCTCCTTCATATCTGTAGTTGCATGAAGTACATTAGCTGCTATTATTACATCATATTTCTTACCCTCAAATCCTTGGCTTTTTGGGTCTATTTCTATGTCTAAGGTTTTATACTCTACAAATTTATAATCCCCGAATTTCTCTTTCGCTTTCCCTATAAATAATGCCCCTAGGTCTGTAAATGTATATTCTGTTTGCTCCATATTTAGATTAGGCAGGATATAGCTAGTCGTTCCTCCTGTTCCCGCTCCTATTTCCAATAACCGTATCCCTCGGCTTTTTGGTAATTTTTCTATAGCCTTGGCGATGGATTTTTCTACTATTGTGTTCATCACTTTCGCTACTGTTGACTCTTCATAAACTTGAGTCGCTGTGGTCAAATCTCCTTGAGGGAATACTAACTGTACTGGGTCTATTGCCCCTCGTAATACTCCACTTAGTTTACTAGCACAACCTTCCAATAATGTCAATGTTGCTGTTTCTTCTGGATATTCTTTCTGTAAACTCTGGCTTTTTTCACTCGGCTTTACTTGAGCTAAAGTTTTTGCTACTTCCCACTCCTGATTCTTATACTTGAGTATTCCTTCCTCTGTTAATATAACCAGCAGACGCCTCAACAGCGAGCGATGGCTGGGAACTATGCCTAATTTTTGGGCTACTCCATCAAATTCCAACTTTTGTGTTGGTTTATATGACCAACCCATCTGCTGCAACCCTTGTAAGATATAATCTACGCTTAATTCTTCTAAGCTTTTCTCAAAAGAGTTACTTCTTTCACTATCTACTTGAGTTACTAACTCTCTCACAGTCGGTGTCAAATTTTTGGCAATTTCTACAGGTGCCATTAAATCTGGAGGTAAGAGTTTACCTAATATACCTTGGTTTCTCCACTCTACTTCATACAACCAATCCTTGATTGATTCGGTTTCTGTTGCCAGTAAGCTCTGTTTTGTTGCTCGTTTTAGTTGTAAACCTTTTACCTTGGCTATTATTTCTCCTGATGCACTTACTATAGTCACACTCGCCGTCAAACTTTCTGGTCTTTTTACTTTGGGTGGGGTTACTGATGCGTGAGCATATAGACTCACCCCTGGTTTCTTATATACTTTGAATTTTTCTATTCCTACTGGCAGATAAGTCGGTTCACTTTCTTTTCCTGGCACTGCCTGAAATATTACTTGCAAAGCTGCATCTAATAGTGCTGGATGAAAATTATACTCCCCCATTTGTGTTATTAATTCTTCCGGGAGTTTTATATAACCTAATGCTTGGTTTGAGTTTGACCATAATTTTTCCATACCTTGGAAACTCTTTCCATACTCTATCCCTACTTTTGAACATTTTTGATAATGTTCTTTAACCTCTATTACTTGATTACATTCACTCCTGTATTTTTCTAGGTCGATTTTTGGAGATGGAGTTGAGTTAGCCTCTTTGGTTATTTTTCCTGTTGCGTGCAGTTTCCACTCCTGTTTTTCTTGAGAAAATATTTGAAATTTGTAGCTTTGGCTATCTGTTGGCGTTACTATTGTTTGCCCATTTATTAATTCTCCTGCTGGTAATATCCATCCACTACTGATTATTAGGTCTTCTATTACTATTTCCGACCTTTCCCATTGCTCATTTCCTGCTGCTATTCCTATTTCTAAGTATCCTGTTGTCGGAAATATAGCCTCCTTAAATACTCGGTGATTACTCAGATACTCTGGTGCATTTTCTCCTATTAATGAAGTAAATATCTTTTGTTCCCCTGCACAATTTAATTTTTCACCTAATAAGGGATGCTGGTTTTTACCTGTTGACAATTGCTGTTTAGCCCAGGAATTATTTTTGGTTTCTATCCAATATCGTTCTCTCTGAAACGGATATGTGGGCAATTCTACTTTCTGACGACTATAATCTTTTTCCCACCCTAACCAATCTATTTTCGCTCCTTTTACATACAATCTTCCTAAGCTCGATACCATTTGTTCCCATTCATCCACTCCCGGACGTAATGATGGCAACCATTCTCCTATCTCTTCTTTTACACATTGCCTTCCCATACCCAACAATATTGGTTTCGGTCCGATTTCTAGGAACAATTCATATCCTTGCGACTCTAGATTTTTCATGCTCTGGGCAAATCTTACTGGTTGACACACATGACTCACCCAATATTGAGCATTAGTAATTTCTTCTCCCACTTTTTCACCACTTACATTTGATATGAATGGTATTTTCGGTTGGTTATAGCTTACTTCTTTGGCTACTTTTTCAAATTCGGCTAACATTGGCTCCATCAACGGAGAATGAAAAGCATGGGACACCTGTAGCTCCTTAGTTTTTACTCCCATTGCTTCTAAGTTACTACCAATACTTGCTATGGCTTCACTCTCACCTGAAATTACTATACTTTCTGCTCCATTTATCGCTGCTATTGTCACTTGGGAATTATAGTTTTTTATTGCCTCTTTTACCTGATCTTCTGATGCCATTACTGATACCATCTTACCACCAGATGGTAACTCCTGCATTAACCTACCCCGCATTGCTATCAGTTTCAGACCATCTTCTAAAGAGTATACTCCTGCTGTGCAAGCTGCTACATATTCTCCTACACTGTGACCCATGACTACATTGGGTTTAATCCCCCATGATTCCCATAATTTGAAGAGAGCGTATTCTATTGCAAACAGAGCTGGTTGAGTATAAGCTGTTTGGTCTAACAATGAAGAACTTGACTTTTGTGCATCTTTAGGATACAGAACTTCTAATAGAGGTACTTCTAAATATTCTTTCAGAATTTCATTACATTGGTCTAGAATTTTCCGAAATGTGGGTTGAGTCTCATATAACTGTCGTCCCATATCTAAATATTGAGAGCCTTGCCCTGTGAACAGAAAAGCAATCTCTTTCTCCTGACTTTTTGCTTTTCCTCTTAATACTCCGTTAGTCTCATTATCCTCAAGAAAATCTGCTAATTTTTCCTGTAGATTACCCTTTGACTCTGCTACTATTGCCAGTCTTTCTGCAAAATTTGTTCTTCCTGTATTAGCACTAAAGCATATATCTTGTAGCGATGACTCAGTTTGTGATTGTAAATAAGTTTGATATTTTGTTGCTAGTTCCCTCAGTGCTTTCTCCGTCTGTCCTGAGAGGGTTAAAATCTGTTGTGGACGTTCTCGAATATCTTCACTTTTGACTTTTGACTCTCTTGGTGCGCGTTCCCTTGCGTCTTGCGCCGACGCGGGGTCGCACCGCTTTTGAATTTTTACTTGTTCTGGTGCTTCTTCAAACACAACATGAGCATTAACACCTCCAAACCCAAATGAACTTACCCCTACCCGTCGGGGAATTATCTCTCCTGTCTCAGTTTGTAGCTGCTGCCATTCTTCAGTTTCACTAACTATATAAAATGGGCTATCTTTTAATTCTATGCGGGGGTTTAATTCCTGAAAATTTGCAAGTTTTGGGAATTTTTTGTGCTTTATTGCTAACAATACTTTGATAACTCCAGCAATTCCTGCTGCTGCCTCTAAATGCCCCACATTTGTTTTAACTGCTCCCAGACCACAATAGGGTTTTTCTGTTAATGGTACTTCGTATTGTTGATGTAATTGTTTAAAACTGCGTTTCAGACCATTTATTTCTATTGGATCTCCCAAGGGTGTTCCTGTACCATGAGTTTCTATATAGGAAACTGTATTGGGGGCAATATTTGCTTTTGTATACGCCGATCGCAATACCTGAGCTTGAGCATAAATATTTGGAGAGGTTAATGTTCTTGCTGTACCTCCATGATTAATAGCACTTCCTTTGATTACACCATAGATTCTGTCTCCATCTGAGAGTGCTTTGGCTAAAGGTTTTAATAAGACTACTCA
>NZ_JAAHGM010000169.1:0-1259 GCF_010692625.1 Okeania sp. SIO2C2 | reverse complement strand
CGTGACATACTCCCACACTAAGCTGCCGCTATAGTGTGGGCTTCTCGTTTCGTAGCCCTGCTATTGCATCGGGCTCCACGAGCTTTAAAGACGGAATGCCCTACCGCCCTATTTTTGATATTTATCGCTGCATTCAAGTCGCGGCCTATTACAATACCGCAATGCGGACAAGAATGAGTTCGTATGTTTAATTCTTTCTTGACTTTTTTTCCACAGTTCGAGCAATCTTGGCTAGTATTTTTGGGGTTCACTCCTATAGTTTTCTGTCCAGCATTTCCGGCTTTGACAGTCAAAATAGTTATAAATTGGCCCCATCCAGCATCGTTAATTGATTTACTCAAACGATTCTTTGCTAGCCCTTTAATGTTTAAGTTTTCATGGGCGATAATATCCGCTTTTGATAACAATTCATTGGCTGTTTTGAAATGAAAGTCTTTACGTTTATCAGCTACCTTTTTATGTTGTTTGGCTACAGCTTTAACAGCTTTTAACCACCTTTTGCTGCCTTTTTTCTTTCGAGATAAACGTTTCTGTAGAGTCTTTAATCGCTGCTGATATTTTCGATAGTATTGAGGTATGGGGATAGACTCTCCTTCACTTGTTACTAAGAATTCTTTCAACCCCATATCAATTCCCAGAGTATTTTTTAATGTAGGTTCCACTTCAGTTGTTAAAGCTGGAACTGATTTGTCTTCTAGGGATAAAGTCACATAATAACCATCAGCTTTACGACTAATAGTCACTGTTTTAATTATAAACCCTTCTGGTATTGGACGATGCTGAATTAACTTTACCTTGCCAATTTTGGGTAAATTAATTTTATTTCCTTCAATGCAGTCAAGTTTGATTTGAGGATAAGTAAAACTGCGATAACGTCCTTTTCCTTTAAACCTTGGTTTCCCTAATTTATGTCCATTTTTGTCTGTCTTAAACCATCTATCAAAGGCAAGTTTTACTCGTTTTATGCAATCCTGGCATACCTGAGAATGAATTAGCTTGTACTCAGGAAATTTGTCTTTGGTATTGACCAAATCTTTTTTTTGAGAGTAATAATCTGGATTATCTCTGAGTTGAGGAATTGGCATCACCAAGGGGCAGGCGTTAACTGGACAACAGTTTTCTGACCACCATGAAAACCGCTCTCCTAACCTATAGTTGTACTGCCGACGCAACAATTCTAACCACATTTTTATTGTGGCTAACTGTTCTTTATTGGGCCTTAATTTATATTGGTAGGCAGTGCGCATGGTGGAAAATTT
>NZ_JAAHGM010000168.1:0-1296 GCF_010692625.1 Okeania sp. SIO2C2 | reverse complement strand
TTTTGGAACCATCCGAGGTAATCAACTTAGGCGTGTGCATCTAAATAGATCACCAGTATTCTAAATTAGTATAGTTATCCTAATAGACTGCTCTGCCGCCATGCTGACTGACCAAATCAAAGCGACCTTCAAAGATGCCGCCCGTAAATTAACAGGTCAAAAGAAACGTGAGTTTACGGCTCAGGTAGCCTTAGACTATTTCGATGGGTCAGCGCGTAAAACGGAAACAGCGATAGGGTGGGATCGCAGAAGCATTCAACGTGGACTTGATAGCTTGAGAACAGGTATCTCTTACCAGGACAATTATCAAGCGAGGGGGCGCAAAAAAATTGAGGAGATTTTACCCAACCTGTCAGAGGATATTCGCGTACTGGTGGATGGTGAGGCCCAAATTGATCCCACGTTTGGCAGCGAGTTTCGTTATCTCAAGGTGAGTGCTCAAGCCGTCCGCGATGCGTTAATAACCCAAAAAGGATACACCGATGAGGCGTTACCCTCTCGTCAAGCGATTGGACGGTTACTGAATCGTCTAGGCTATCGTCTTCGTAAACCCTCAAAGCAAAGCCGCTAAAAAAGATTCCTGAAACCGATACTATATTCTCCCATGTGCGCAGTGCTAATATGTCTGCCGACAAGGATGAGGGTGTCTTACGACTCTCTATCGACTCAAAGGCAAAAGTCAAATTAGGCAATCTTTCACGCGGGGGCAAAGATCGCCGACAGACAGCCCCTAAGGCTGATGACCATGATACTGAATGGCAGGGCAAAGTAGTCCCCTTTGGGATTCTCAATATGCAAACCGACGAATTAGCGATCTATTTGGGCCAATCTGCTGAGACCCCTGACTTCATCGTGGATTGTTTAGAACATTGGTGGGCCGACAATCAGCCTGTTTATTCCGAAATCCACACCTTGGCGATTAATCTAGATAGTGGTGGGGCTACCCGCTCAGACCGCACACAATTCATCAAGCGGATGGTCACGTTTGCACGAGATAGCGAGCTCACCCTTGAGTTAATTTACTATCCCCCTTATCACAGTAAATACAACCCTATTGAGCGATGTTGGGCGGCATTGGAACAATTTTGGAATGGCGCAATTCTCGATTCTATCGATACCGTTTTTCAGTGGACCTGCAACATGGCTTGGAAGGGATTCAATCCCGTTGTTCATCTCATGGATAAGGTCTATGAAAAAGGGATTACTGTCGATAAAGATACGTTGGCACCCTATCGGGTGGATTGGCATCCTTCCGATACCTTACCCAAATGGTCAACTGTAATTGCCCATTTGGGA
>NZ_JAAHGM010000167.1:0-1300 GCF_010692625.1 Okeania sp. SIO2C2 | reverse complement strand
GTTCGTCACCACCACTTCACCTACATCGCCTTCAGCAACCGGTTCGCGTGTGACCGGATCCAGCAATTCTACAATCATATCCTCGTTTATGATCATACCCTGCGGCAGGCTGCCATCTTCACCCGGCACCTCATAGGCGATGATGCCAACATCTGCCGTGCCGTAGGCTTGAAGAACGTCAATACCTTGTTCCTGATATTTCGCCCGCATGGCCGGGAACAAAGCGCCGCCGGAAACCAAAGCTTTGGCCAGGCTGGATACATCGGCACCAACCTCACTTGCCTTATCCAATATCACCTGCAGAAAGTCCGGCGTCCCGGCATAGGTGGTCACGCCCAACTGCGAAATGGCCTCAACCTGCAGATCCGTTTGCCCAACACCAGCCGGCACGACCGCAGCACCAACGGCATGTGCACCGGATTCAAACATGCGCCCTGCTGGCGTCCAGTGATATGAAAAGCAATTGAGTACGATGTCACCAGCACCGATGCCAGCGGCCTTCAATCCACGGCCGGTCTTCCAATGATCGTGCTCGCGACCAATTGCGCCAGCCGCGTCCCATATGGGTCCAGGTGAGCGGAAAATGTTCGCCATTTCGTGGGGCGCGATTGCGTTCAGGCCCGCAAACGGCGTATTTTGACTTTGCAGCTTCGGCAAGTCCGATTTGTTAAGCACCGGCAACTTGCTCAAATCATCAAATGAACTGATCTCGCCTAGGTCTTTCAGCGCTTCTGCAAAATAGGGTGACTTGGCCTTGGCCAATGCAACCTGGTAGATCAACTTTGCTGTTAGATCCGCTTGGCGTTCGGCCGCGCTTCTGGTTTCCAACGCGTCATAGTGCATAAGTGGCTACCCCGTTTGTTCAAACCTATGCAGCCGCTCGTAACACACCTTCGTGGTCAAGTAACCATTGTTTCCTCGGCAAGCCGCCTGCGTATCCTGTCAGCTTACCATTTCCACCAACAACGCGGTGGCACGGCAAAACAATCGCAATGGGGTTCAAGCCATTGGTACGCCCGACGGCGCGACTGGCGGTCGGCTTATTCAAGGCAGCAGCAAGCCGTCCGTAAGTCCAGGTGCGGCCCACCGGAACGTTCGGTAACATATTCCAAACCGAGTCCTGAAATGCCGTACCTGCGGTTTCCAGCGCCAAGCCTTCAAATGCACTCATGTCCTTATCAATAAAATAAGCATCCAGCCGCCGCTTCATGTCGCTTGGCAGATCCTCACGCCGCCTATCCTCACCCGGCCAGCGCTTTGTGAGTAAGTTGTCAAAACGCACCGAGTAGTCGCTGAAGTC
>NZ_JAAHGM010000166.1:0-1301 GCF_010692625.1 Okeania sp. SIO2C2 | reverse complement strand
ACTTATCTTCTCCACAGGCTTAAAATCGCTTGAAACTCAAGCTACTGATTCACATAGTTTTTCAGGTTGATAGCAGCATTCAAATCTCTATCAGCTTCAAAACCGCATTCACTACATTTGCTAACGCAAAGCTGCGCTAACATAAGTTCTCAAGTGCAACGGCATTTTCTGTTGATGCCCACAGTTTGAACATATTTGAGAACTTGGATAAAATCTATCCGCTATGACTAATTTACTGCCGTACCATTCACATTTGTATGTCAGCTGACGCTTAAATTCATAAAAGCCACAATCAGCAATAGCACTTGCTAGTTTGTGATCTCTTGGTGCGCGTTCCCTTGCGACTATCGTCGTCGCGGGGTCGCACCGCTTTTTGAGCATTCCACTTACGTTTAAATCCTCAATTACTATGGTGCTGTGGTTTTTAGCTAACCATGAAGTGAGTTTATGTAGTGCATCTGCTCTGATATCGGCTACTTTTTTGTGTGATGAAGCTAGTTTTTTTACTGCTTTGCATCTGTTTTTGGAGCCAATAACTTTTTTGCTGACTGCACGTTGATGACGAACTAATTGTTTTTTGGCTTGCCTGTAGGCTTTAACATTAGCAAATTTGCTGCCATCAGAACAGGTTGCTAATGTATTTATGCCTATATCTACACCAATAGTTTCTCCAACTTTTTCTGTTGGTTCGGATTCAAAATTGTACTTGAAACTGATGTACCAACTATCTGCTTTTTTTGAGATGGTGACGTTTTTTACTGGTACAGAGGGTAAAATTTCATAAGTTTTTACTATTCCTATTCTGGGTAATTGTATGTAGTTTCCTTGAATAATCTTAATACTTCCTTCTAAGTAAAAGCTGTCTTTTCTGCCTTTTTTTTTAAAGACTGGAAATCCACGTTCAGGAATAGTTAGAAAGTTTTTAAATGCCCTCTCTAAATCTCTTAATGCTTGCTGGGGGGCACATTTAGATACCTCATAATACCAGGGATTTTCACTTTTTACTTCAGCAATCAAACGTTTATGTAAAGTGATAGCACTAGGCCGTTTCTTAGTTTCCTTGTATTCACAAATGCAAGTTGCTAATCCCCAATTATAAGCATGACGGGCTACACCTGCGTGTTTGGCAAGTATGGTTTTTTGATAATTGTTAACTTTTAATTTGGTCTTGATTGATTGCATTTCAGTTGTCGGCCACCTCTTTTAATAGTTTAATAAGTTAAACATAAATCTAATATATCACAGTAAATGTCTATTTATGTTTAACTTTGTCCAATTATTTTAATACTGTTGATAGCCCT
>NZ_JAAHGM010000165.1:0-1321 GCF_010692625.1 Okeania sp. SIO2C2 | reverse complement strand
CAGGACTTACGCAAAGACACTATATATAGCGTATGGCCAATAGAGCGGTCGCTTTGAAAAAATGTAGCGATTGCTGACGCAAAGCTCCGCTAACGCCTCAAGACAAATACCATTGTCAAAACAAGGGTAAAAAACACCTATAAAATAAAAATAGCCCTGAATTTTATTGTGGGCTTTTTCAGTTCTTGGAGCAGATAATCTGAGAGTAATTCATGTTTGACTTGATAAATAGTTTTTCCTATTTTCGCACTCTATCTTTTTCAGAAATTCCAGACTAACATAGCACAGGCTATGTGATTTTTTTGAATGTCCCTGAGACGACATTGACAAAATTCCCTTGCCTTTAATTGCTTAATTAGGCGCGTGAAATTCTTCTATTTTCCATCTAGTTTGAGATTCAAATTCTACAGCATAAATGCGAAGATTGACCTAAGTCATTAGTGACAATATATTCTGTTCTGTTGGTAGAAACAGTTGCCCAGAATAGCTTGACTGTCTTGAGTGCGTCTTACATTCTGAGGAGACCTCGCCAATTAGCACTCGCTTTTTTCTCTCAAAGGAATTCCTTTGATTTTAATTATTTTACCTGATATTTTTTCTGAGGAGTTCCAACTTAATTCTCCTATGTTTTTATATTTTTCTACACCACCAGTATCATCGACTAAACGATTTATTTTTAAGGGACAGTAATAAATTTTTCCTAAGTTATCTATTAATCCCATTCATCTTTGTGTTGCATACCAACTATCCATTAACACAGTCTTAAATGGTAATTTTTTATTATTTACCACATTTAATATCATTTCTTCAACATGATCTATTTGGGTTTTATTATCAGTATCTGGGTCATAAAGCGCGATAATCTATAAGCCAAAATTGTTCTATTTTTGGATTAAAATATATACAATTTACTATCCCTATACCACGTTGGCGCAGCCTTGCGTCAGCAAATTACTTGATGCTGATTACCACGCTCACTGTCGCCTGACTAACTCAATTTTATTACCATATTCCTTGTTGATAACTGTATCATCAAAGATTAAATAGCCGTCTGTATTAGGCACAATTTCTTTTTGAACATTTCGACCTAATTCTTGAGAATCAAATTTTTCTATTCTCAAATAACGATTTATCTTGTCATGGCTAATATTTTCTAGGTGATTTGCTCAGTTTGTCATAGTATAATTTGTATGAGAATTAAGTAAATATTGGTATGGGATCAATATAGTTAAAATTCATATTGTTAGCTAAAATTAACAATAATATAATTTTATAATAATTGAAAGTATTTTGGCCAAATTTATTGACAATTAGCAACATC
>NZ_JAAHGM010000164.1:0-1411 GCF_010692625.1 Okeania sp. SIO2C2 | reverse complement strand
AAATAGGGACATTTTCACACAAAGCTCTTTAATATCAGAACTATAACCCGCAGGACAGGGGCTTTCTCGCGCATTGACGGCCACAGTTACGGCACAGATAACTCTGTTTGCCCTGACGATGACCATTTTTCACTACTTTATGACTTTGACAATCAGGACAGTCCATCTGTCTAGAAAATTCTAGAATATCATTCTCTATTGTGCAACACCCAAAAAAGGGCGTTGCACAATAGAGAATGATTTGAGATTTTTGATTGAATTGGATTGTGGATTAATCAATTGCTAGAATGATTAATATTAGATTTTTTTAGTCAAAGTCTAAACTAATTTTTGGCAATATCATTCCATAATGTGCAACCCCCAAAAAAGATGTCACAATTACTATTCCCGCTGCAAGATAGGTTACTCAGAGCATTAACAGGATTAAACCGTAAAGCATTTGAATCTTTGTTGGAGTCCTTTGATCAAATGTATGAGCAAACATTGCACTCAAAACCTCGTCAACGCTCTGTTGGAGGAGGCCGTAAGGCTCGTTTACGCACCAATCAAGAGAAATTGTTCTACATTCTTTTCTACTTTAAGTGTTACCCAACTTTTGATGAGCGCTGGTATCTTGTTTGAGATCGACCGTAGCCAGGCACATTACTGGGTTCATCGCTGACAACCTATTAAAGACGCAGCCCTGGGAGAAAAAAAGGCGCTTCCAGAGCGTCAAATTAACAGTGTCCAAGGATTCATAGAGCGTTTCCCTGGAGTAGAACGAGTGATCATGGATGGCACAGAACGGCCAGTGCAACGACCTACTCACCAAGAAAAACAAAAACTGAATTATTCGGGAAAAAAAAAGCGTCACACTCGCAAACATTTAGTCGCAGTCAATCAAAACAAGAAAGTGCTGCTATTGAGCCAGGCACGAGAAGGAAAGCTACATGACAAGAAGTTCCATTCCCCTTGAAAAATTGATAGGAAATATACCTGTGGACATTCCGATTGAAGTAGACAGTGGTTTCCAAGGTCTACATGCATCAGTATGAAAATATCCGCATCCCCCATAAAAAACCAAAAGGGGGAGAGTTAAGTGAGCAACAAAAATCAGACAATCGGAAATTGAGCCAATCAAGGGTAGTATGTGAAAACGCCTTTGCCGGCGTCAAACGTTATGGAGTTGTTAGTCAGATTGATCGTAATCACAAGTATGATTTTGATGACAAATTAATAGACTTGTCGCTTAATAAGGTAAACTAGAGATTAGTGTTTTAAAGATCAGAAGAAAAAATGCTGGATATCAATCGAGTGCTAAAAGAAGACCGACTCTTAAGGGCATTAACGGGACTAAACCGTAAGGCATTTGATGAATTGTTGCAAGCTTTTTCTGTCCAGCTAAACTTGGAAGCGATCGCTAGCACCCAAA
>NZ_JAAHGM010000163.1:0-1441 GCF_010692625.1 Okeania sp. SIO2C2 | reverse complement strand
AGTGACATCCTCCCGACGCCGACCTGACGGTACGGCGCGGGCTTCCAAACCTCACAGTTTGGCATTCCTAGTTTTTCTCCCTACGAGGTTTCGCCTCTGACCTAGACGGAGTTGCCTCCGTCCCCGGCAGACCGACTGCATAGGCGTTTTCTATTCCCCAGAGTCCCTGGGTACTCAATTTTTTCTAGACCACGCAATCTGATTACTTCTGATGCTGCATGATCTCTGTCTGTCTCGTATCCACATTCACTACATCTATGTCTCCGTTCCGAGAGTTCTTTCTTTCCCGTATGTGTTCCACATTGAGGACAAGTTTGAGATGTTCCATCAGGATTGACACGAGCAGGCAGGAATTTGATGTTTCTTGGCTACCCATTCCAGCACGTTCAGGAACTGTCCGAAAGCTGCATCCAGAGTGTGCTTTCAAGGGCATTCCTCTGGACATGGCTTTCAAGTTTAAATCCTCAACAAACACCATCCCAATACCCTCTTTGCGACAAAGATGGTTAGCTAGTAAGAAGCTGCCAATCTTTCCGCACATTTGCAATGTGATTGTGAAATCTGGCTACCTGCTTCCTGACTTTCTCCTGATTTTTAGAACCCTTTTTCGTTCTGCCATACTTGCGTTGCAGTAATTCCAACTCGCGATACAAGGATGTCAAAAATCGGGGTCTCCCAATAAACTCTCTATCTGAGGTTGTCAAAAACTTCTCCAAACCCAAATCTATACCTATCGCTTCTCCGTGAGGTTGAGCTTCTGGTCTCCATACCTCAGACTGGAGCGTGAGTACTACGAACCACCTATCTGCCTTCCTGAATACCCTTGCTTGCTTGACTACAAAACCTTCTGGAATTGGTCGGTGCAAGTTAATGGGTATTTTTCCTCTCTTGGGGAGAGAAATCTGCCAACCTGTAATGGGGTTAGTTTTAAATTGAGGAAACAGCATCGACTTCATTTAGCCCAACTTCTTGAAGCGAGGAAAGCCATAACCTCTTTGCTGGAAATAATTCCAACCATCGTGCAATCTACGAATTGTAGTTTGCAGAACTTGAGAGGGAACTTCTCTGAGTTCTGGGAATGCTTTTTTGGCCAGGGGCAGTGCGTTTTGCTGGTTGTAGTAGGTTGGAAAAGACTTGTTAGCTGGGATGATGTATTCTTTTGATCGGGAATAATAGTTCAAACTACACTTACGGGCATTCACCCAATCCTTGATTTCCCGCAAGGCATAGTTGTACACTTTGCGAGATCTTTCCCACCAATGGAGCATAGTTTGCTCTGGGATGGGGTCGGGGTGAAGTCCATAGCGATAGTTGATGGTTAGAGTCATACAAAAATTCTAACACAGAATGATTACTCTATAGCTCTATATCTATACTGTTGCAGATTTTTCCGGTCAATCCCGGAAAAAATCGGCTTGAGGGGTCCATGTATCCCGACGCT
>NZ_JAAHGM010000162.1:0-1464 GCF_010692625.1 Okeania sp. SIO2C2 | reverse complement strand
ACCTCAATCTTTTATCAGAAGGAGATTATACCTGAGTATATCCCCAAACCAATCCCAGATTGGCTTGATGTAGAGCAAAAATATCTTGATGATCTTGCAACCAACAAAAAAAGTTGTCAGAAATACTTGTGAGAAATGCTTCTCAGGTTTCTGTAAAATTTGTCACAGGTTTCTGAGCACGGGCGTTTTCTTAGCCCTCCCATTAATTGCTGATAAATCATGAAAGTATAGGCAACAAAAACTCAAATAAAGTGAGGTATGACACTGGTTTTATTTCTTACTTGATACTCTTTTAAACCTCACCACCCTTTAGCTTCTCTATCAAACTTTTCAATATAGTTTCTATGAGAAAAATTTGTAACTATCCATTCTCCTGTTACATTTTTATTTGGTTTATTTGTGATTAAATAATCAATTTCAGTCGCGGATTCTATGGAACTACTATTCATGACGATTGCTATAGTTCTTTGACCATCCAGACCTTTGATTTCTGCTTCTATGGTAGCTACCCAAACTTTTTGAGGTCTATCTTGTTTGAAAGTAACTTCAGTAAAATCTGTTTGAGCCAAAGAAAATATAATTTCATCTAACCTTTTTTGTGACTGTTTTTTTCCTGTGTTTTGATGAATAACACCAACCAAGGGATTTTGAGCTAAACCACCTATATAATCAAGGTCTAGACTTTCTAGCTCCTGGAAAAATCAAGAGTTATTACCATAACCTCCATCTATTAAAATTATGGATGGTCGATATTTTCTGGACAAAGTTTTTTTAACCAACTTGATTGCTAAATCAGGTTGGTTTACAAATTCTTTATCCTCTTTACCATCTGGTCAAGAGGATGAACTTTGATATAATTCAATATCTAAAGCAAGACTTCTTACTCCATCATATAAATGGCTTGTAACTATGACTACTCCATTGTCTGTTTGACCAATTTCTCCCAGATATTGTCTACCAACTCCATCAGTAAAATTACCACTTCTTGCTCCGTCTTTACGCCCTCGGAAACCTCAGGGCAGGCGGTGCACTTTTTCTGTGTCCAGAATCGTCAATAATCAGAGCAAACCCATTTCTAATTCTGGTTTGATTTCCTTGATTCATAATTTTTAAGCGACGTTTGCTGGCGCAAAGCTTCGCTAACATTGATCAAGCTTTCATTCCATTTTGCCGGGCTTATATAATGATATATATGATCGTAGGTCGCACCAACAAAATTGTTGGTCATTTGAGCAATATTTTTCCTTTGACTTTCTCCAAGTAATCCTGCTAAATCATCACGGAATCCCTTTTTTTGACAAGGCTGTTTTAAATAAATCATCAAACTTTTGACACCACTTTTCAAAGCATGGAGGTAAGGCACACAGGGTTGTTTCTCTCATTGGTGGAATATTTTCAGGTAAAAGTATTGCTGTATAATAATTTTAGACTATTTTACCACATTTTTTTCCTAAAGTCCAGTTA
>NZ_JAAHGM010000161.1:0-1466 GCF_010692625.1 Okeania sp. SIO2C2 | reverse complement strand
CTTTTCAAAGCATGGAGGTAAGGCACACAGGGTTGTTTCTCTCATTGGTGGAATATTTTCAGGTAAAAGTATTGCTGTATAATAATTTTAGACTATTTTACCACATTTTTTTCCTAAAGTCCAGTTAATTTTTCTTCTTATCCTTGAGTTTTTCTATCAGAATGTTGAGCATTCTTCCTATTTCATCGCTTAACTCTAAAACAGGTTGTAACTCGGAGTTTTTAAGATCAGATAATCTACCAGTAATTAGCAAATGTGTTTCCAATTCTTTGAGAGATCCATTAGCGATTGAGAGATGATAGATATAATCTCCCAGATGCTGTCTCCCTTTGCCCTCAGCGATGTTAGCTGGAATGGAAACAGCAGCTCGTTGAATTTGGCTGCTCAGTCCATAAATCTCAGTTTTTGGTAACTTAGAAGTGAGTTGGTAGCATAGTACCACCAAGTCCATTGCCCGATTCCAAACCTTTAAGTCTCGATAACTCTTAACTTCGATCACCTGGATCTCCTTTTTCGTTTAGTCGTTATCTCACACCTAAAACCTAAAACCTAATCCCTAACACCTAACCCCTAACACCTAATCCCTTCATCGCACGTATGAAGCTCCGTTAATATCAATGTTAGTTCCGGTTGCGGAGGGGACTTGTCCTGACAATAAGATCTTCCCTCTATAATCAGGGAATCGATCACCAGTCTGCCTCGCTGTCCATTTCGGTTCCATTCCCCCGCAGGAGTTTCTCTTGCAAACTCCAACCTCGCTTGCAGCTTTTCTTGAGTATCAGGAAGAGCGGGTGGATTTAAGTAAATCCGATCAATTTTTCCTTCAAAGTCTGGATTTCCTTTGATCGCATTAAAGCAGTTAGACTGGAATGACTTTAGATGCTTTGGATTGAGATGATTCAATTCCCAGTTTCGCTTTGAAGCCGTAACAGCTTCCGGGTTTAAGTCAGTGCAAATGACCTCTGCTGCCCCATTCTTGGCTGCAACGATTCCAATAACCCCTGAGCCAGCTGCAAAATCCATCACCACTTTTCCAGAACAGTTATCAATGCTAATCAATTCGCACATTGCAAGACAAGAAGGAGAAAAAGGATTCCAAACACTCGGATGACTTTCTGCCAGAATCGTGATGTTGTTACCCAAGCTAAGTTTCAGGATATTATCTTGTTCTTTAATTTCCTGTTTCATGGCTTAATTGACCTCTGTAATTTGATAGAGTTGTTGGGAAATAACATATGTTAGAAAAAAACTCAAACGAAAACTGATATATTTTCTTAGTAATGTGATTACTTATGCTGCCATCAGATATAAGTTCCATAATCCACTTGCTGAAATACATTAGACTTGTCGCGAAATAAAACCTTAAAGTTAAATGGAAAATTCTACCTTTCAATCATTAAATTATGCTGCCATCAGGTAGAAATTCCAGAGTCCAGCCGCTGTGAACATGAAGCGATCGTCGCGCA
>NZ_JAAHGM010000160.1:0-1507 GCF_010692625.1 Okeania sp. SIO2C2 | reverse complement strand
TAGGCATCCCTACGATGTACGACCGAGCGTTACAAGCTTTGGTTAAGTTGGGTATGGAACCAGAGTGGGAGGCACGTTTTGAACCTAATAGCTATGGTTTTAGACCAGGACGGTCAACACATGATGCTATTGCAGCCATCTTTGACAGTATTAAACATAAACCAAAATATGTGCTAGATGCTGACATATCCAACTGTTTTGACCGAATTAACCATAATGCACTTCTAGGAAAGATTGGAAAATCCCCATATAGACGATTAATCAAGCAATGGTTAAAGTCTGGAGTGATGGACAATAATCAATTCCTAGAATCTGTGGAAGGTACACCACAGGGAGGGGCAATATCACCCCTACTAGCAAACATCGCCTTACACGGTATGGAAGAGAATATAAAAAGCTTTGCAAGGACAATAGATATGAAGTGGAATGGGTATCAACTAAGCCCTACCAACAAAGCAAGAAGTCTCTCTCTAATACGCTACGCCGATGACTTCGTAATCCTACACGAAAATATTGAAGTAGTGCTACAAGCTAAAACCGTAATACAGGGATGGTTAAACCAGGTAGGATTAGAACTAAAACCAGAGAAAACCAAAATTGCCCATACCTTTGAAGAATATGAAGGAAATCAACCTGGATTTGACTTTTTAGGATTCACAGTCAGGCAATGGAAGATAAAGTCAACCGAGAAAGGATTCAAAACGCTAATTAAGCCATCTTCTAAGAGTATAAAAACTCATTATCGGAAATTGGCGGGTATATGTGACAAGCATAAAAACGCCTCTACAAAAGCCTTAATAGCTAAATTAAATCCGGTAATCAGAGGGTGGGCTAACTACTACTCAGCCGTAGTCAGTTATAAGACATTCAGCAAAATAGATAGTCTTGTATGGAAAAGATTATGGAGATGGGCAAACAGGAGGCACCCAAACAAATCAGCCACTTGGGTAAAAGAAAAGTATTTCCCCTCGATTGGGACAAGAAATTGGATTCTAAACGATGGCGAATATATACTAAACCAACACTCTGATGTTCCTATTGTAAGACACATTAAAGTGAAAGGTAATAAATCCCCTTATGACGGTGACTGGACTTATTGGAGTAGCAGAATCGGTAAACATCCAGGCGTAAGGAAAGAAGTCACAACGTTATTAAAACGGCAAAAGAATAAATGCGCATTTTGTGGACTAACTTTTAGACCAACTGACCTAATGGAAGTTGACCATATAAAACCAAGGTCTAAAGGTGGTGACAACACATATAAGAATAAACAACTGTTGCACCGACATTGCCACGATACTAAAACTGCCTTAGATCAAAAGACATACATACAACCGAAGTTACAGGACTTGCCTGACAATTATTTATGGGTTGACGATATGTTGATATTAAGGTAGGGATGTACCCATGACAAGGGACGTTTAAGAGAGGAGCCGTGTGAGGTGAAAGTCTCACGCACGGTTCTGAAGACGAGTCGGTTTGGTAACAAACTGGCTTAGTTTAACGA
>NZ_JAAHGM010000016.1:42641-151778 GCF_010692625.1 Okeania sp. SIO2C2 | reverse complement strand
AAATTGTGAAGCTTGGGGACCTAGATTCTACCTTTTTCCCCTATTCTATATTCTCGATCTCCTGAGGAGGTCCTCCTGAGGAGGTCCTCCTATGCCACTTTGCAAAGATACGCTCAGGGCTTCTATAGGAAATTATTTAACATTCCTGACTCAGTCCTCCTGACTCCTACCTTCAAAAGATTTTATACTCATGCTACCGGATTTAATATCAGTAATGTAAGCTAACTTTTGTAGTGTTTTGCTAAAGTCTCTGAAGGCAACTCCCCAAACATGGTTTTGTAATCTCTAGTAAAATGACATGGACTGTAGAACCCAAATTGACTAGCGAGGGTAGCTATAGTGCAATTTTCTGCTTCCCTTGCCTTCAGGTGTTCTCGCACTGCATTAAGTCGTAGTATCTTGAGATAGCGCATCGGACTTATGCCAAATAAGTCCTGAAAACCATACAATAAGGCAGAACTGCTAGATCCTAAATTTTGAGCTAGTTGTTTTAAAGTCAGAGGTTTTTCCAAGTGTGCTAACATCTGTTGCTCCGCTTGGGCAATCAACTTTTCTCTTCGGGAAGGTTTGACGAAGCACTTAGAATTTAACTTAATGGGAATCTTACTAATCAACAAAGGAACGAAATCATCGGTAACGAGTTTTTCAATGTGGGGTTTTTGTAACCAAGTAGGTTTCTGTACTGCTAACCAAAAAAGTTGTTTTAGATAATCTTTAATTTCTTTCATCCCAGTTGGTAGCAAATTCACATGATTTTTACTCAGGAAACTATCATCGAGATCGTAGCGTTGTAGTTGTTCTGCATAAGCATGAAAAGTTTTCTTAGGAATTAGAACGTTTATCATCGCTCCACCTTTAGGAACTATTAGGTCTGCTCCCATTCCATTGAAACCAAAAATAGTTCTTTGAGGATCGATAAACCTACGGTGGGAGTACAACCCCTCATCATTCTCAACACAGGATATCCCAAAACCTAGGTGTTCCTTCAAACCTTCACCGAAAGCTTGAATCCCTTGATTCACTTGACGAAAAAGGAAATATATATCACCAACCTGAATTGACAAAAACTCAGCTTGAAGATCACCACAAGTTAGTTGTGTAATTTCCCGCCTGCGAAGGCTCAAAAAATCATTGAAATTATCCACATCTGTAAAGGATTTCGAGAGAATCTTCTGATTACCTGTTTTAGGAGTACCTTTAGTAGTTTGGTTAGTTTTACTATTGTTTATATCCATCGACAAACTTTCTGTTTACATAAGCATTTATAAAAAATAATCGGCGTTGCTGAATTGAAGTATGAATGTGCGATTGTTTGGTTCTGGTAAAGCCCCCGCGCATCCCCCGTTCAACAAAAAGCGCAGCAACATCTGGCTTCCCATCGTTGAAAAGCGAAGCATCCTCTGGCTTCCCCCTTTCTAAGGGGGACGGGAGGGGGATTTCCAAGGGGGACGGGAGGGGGATCAAGGGGGACTTTTAGAGTTTTATTCCCCCCAATTTTGGCTTGCTCGGGGGGCAAAATCATACCCAGAATCAGCAACGCCAAATAATCAAACCAACTATTCATAAGTATAAGTTATATTATATCTAAATTAGTTATTTAATTTCTATACTTTAAAAAGTTGGGATTTTTGATTATTCAAACATCTAGACTACCACTAAACTAATCTTTAAGTCTTTGGATTACTCTGTTGTCCTACGCAGTGGGTATAGCAAAAGGCAGAAAGCAGAGGACAGAAGGCAGAAGGAAAAATCTGGCTTTATCTGGGTTTTAGACTTTTGATGTGTCCTAACCTTTGCTTCGACTGCTATATGACTTGAGACTTAGAAACACCTTGTCAGCATCAAAACTATGCAGGAAAGCGAGTCAAGCGCGGTTTGTTCAGAAGTTCAACTGGCAAGGTGATTAATGCCGATATTAATGGCAGTATTCAGATAATTAGAAAGAAATTCCCAGGGGCTTTTACTGCCGTTTGCGTAGCATTCCGGAGGATGGGAATAGTGAGCTGTGCCGTACAGCCAGTATTGGTTAATCCAATATTAAGAATTTAACTGTCACGATTTTCTACAGTTTTATTCGTACGGTGTTCAATTCAGTCAAAGTGATAGGGTTCTGAGGAAGCAAATAAGACTCTATCCCGACTGACAGATACTGCTGTCTCGGACTCGCGAGTTGGCATTCTCAATTGAGTTTTGAGTTTCGCCTGGAAATATAGTCAGGCGATCGCTCTATCAACTTCAAAGATGTTCTGCTTTTTTCAATTCAAACAACAAACCTAAAAAAATAACGGGAGGAAGTTAGCCAGGCGGATTTATCCCCTGGTTGAATAACGACACGCGGGTTTTAACCCGGAGTAAAAGCCTGGCATACTAGAAATAGCAAGTAAGAACAAGGTTTGTCGCCATTACCTTTAGCTAGTGCGGTGAAATTCCGGCGGACAGGAGACGGGGACTTGATTTCCTACGACGGCTGAAAGCAAGCAGGCAGCTAAAGCAGCGATTTATTGCTCCAACATCTTGAGTAAAACCACTCGTGAAAGCTAATCAAAAAGTAAACTCACAGCTAGATTTTGGTCTATGCCGAGGAGTTTAGGAGTCTGTTGACAGGCTTAAGCAAATGTGGATTTATGAGGGGCTGCGTGCGGAAGTAAATTCCGCACATTTTTACGCCCCGTCTCATTTGCGGTAGATTTACTACAGAATCCAGGGTGTTTCAACCCCTGGAGATGTCAAAATTAGATTTTATCTATGGGATTTAAAACCATTATGAACTGGATCTTACGACGTTTTATTTTGGCAGTCATGGCTTTGGCCATCATGACCTTGCCTCCTTTTGTCCCCAATGCTCTGGCATTGGGGACCTTGCCTCCTTTTGTCCCCAATCCTCTGCCCAAGACCGAAGCGCCTCAGCCTAATATCATTGTGATTTTGGCAGATGACCTGGGTTATGCCGATCTAGGCTATCAAGGCAGCAAGATCAAGACACCGAATATCGACAAGCTTGCGAATGAAGGTGTGAAGTTGGAATCATACTACGGTTTGCCGTTCTTAGAAACCTATGATAATCTATAGAAATCTATGATTATCTGTTCTATTTTTGCTTCATTCTGGCAACGTCTGCGTTATCCAGTCCACAAACTGTCACGGTCGAACTGACCGCCATAGCTAGATTTAAACTAGCATTCAAATCTCGATCGCAACTAAAATTGCAGTGTTCGCAATTGAAAACGCGCTCTGATAAAGACAGAGACTCTTTAACAGTTCCACACCTACTGCAAGTTTTAGAACTAGGAAACCATCTATCAACAATGATTAACTCAGAACCATATAACTCACACTTGTACTCTAACTGTCTACGAAACTCATAGAACCCCATATCAGCAACAGCCTTGGCTAGCTTGTGATTTGACATCATACCTGATACATTTAAGTCTTCTATTACTATTTGGCTGTGGTTTTTAGCCAAATAAGTAGTTAGTTTATGCAATGTATCTTTCCTGATATTGGCTACCTTTGTGTGTAGTCTAGCTATTTTTAGCTGTGCTTTTTTCCAGTTATTGGAAAATTTGGTTTTATGTCTGTTTAGGTATTGCTCTCGTGAGAGTTTAGCTTCTAACTTTTTGTAGGATTTAGCACCAACAAAAACCTCACCAGTGGATAAGGTAGCTAGAGATTTTACACCTAAATCTACACCAACTACATCTATTGATTTCTCAGTAATTTGAGTTTCTGTTTCTATCTTGAAGCTAACAAACCATCTATTAACTTTTTTAGTTATAGTTACAGATTTAGGAGTAACATTATCTGGCAAGATTTCATAAGTTTTAATCCATCCAATTCTCGGTAATTTTATGCGATCAAAACCTACTGATATTGATCCATCTAGAGTGAAACTATCATCCCTACCTTTTTTCTTGAATTTAGGCATTCCCGACACTTTGGTAAAGCAGCGTTTCCAGGCTGATGATAAATATCTCAAAGCATATTGAGGTGCTGTTTTAGAAACCTCGTAATACCAGAAGTTTTTCGGTTTAACCATTGCTACTAAAAGTTTATGCAGGTCAATTGCAGTAGGAAATTTAAGTTTACTATCAGGATTATTTGAATTGTGATTCAATATGTTTTTGGTCAGCCACAATCCCCAGTTCCAGGCATGACGGGCTACACCAGCGTGTTTAGCCAGTAAGGTTTTTTGCACTTTTGTGGGATGTAGTTCAGTTTTGAATCCAAGTAGCATAAAATCAAATACAGATAATCATAGATTATACTAGATAATCATAGATTATGTCAAGCTGTTAATTACCCCTATGCACTCAAGCACGAGCAGCACTGTTGACAGGGCGTCACCCCATGCGCTACGGCTTGCAGACTAATGTTATCTTCCCCGGACACGACTACGGATTGCCTCTGGATGAGGTGACTTTAGCTGAAGCTCTTAAAGGAGCTGGTTACGAAACGGCAATGGTCGGCAAATGGCACCTCGGCCACGCCGAGCGGTATTATTGGCCTAATAATCGTGGCTTTGACCACTTCTATGGCAACGTTGTAGGTGAGGTAGATTATAATACCAAGGAGCGTGCAGGTGTAGTTGACTGGCAGCGCAACGGTGAAAAGTTAGACATTGTAGCACCCGAAGATGGCTACTACACCGATTTGATTGGGGACGAAGCTGTCAAGCTAATCAAGCAACACGACGAGTCTAAACCGTTTTTCCTCTATTTCTCTTCCCTCGCCCCCCACACTCCATTGCAAGCCCCCGATGAAGATGTCGAATATTATGAGGCTGATGATCTGTTTCCGGGTGATGAGAATCTGGATATGCGCACCTACGCAGCGATGATCACCAGTCTCGACAAGCAGGTTGGTTATATGCTGGATGCTCTCGAAGAGGAAGGTATGCGAGAGAACACGCTGATCTACTTCTCTACCGACAACGGTGGCATTAAGCAAACAAAATTCTCCGCACCAGGTGGCGGCGACCATGCAGAGGAACCGCCAGCTTCTAACGCGCCTTTCCGTGGTGGTAAGATGACCCTTTACGAGGGCGGAGTCCGTGTACCTGCTATAGTAAACTGGCCAGCAGCCCAATTCCAGAAAAAAAAGGTGAACGAACCTCTACATCATGTAGATATCATGCCTACTCTACTGGCTCTTGCCGGTGTTGAGGGCAGTCCCGGTCATCCTTTTGACGGGAAAAACGCATGGGCGACCATTGCGGAAGGGGCTCTCTCACCCCATGAGGACATTTTGATCAATGTCGAGGCATATCGCGGGGCTATTCGCAAAGGCAATTGGAAGCTGATCAAGTACGCAACTCTTCCTGGTAAGACCGAGCTATTCGATCTATCTCAGGACAAGAAGGAGCAGAACAATGTTGCTTGGCAGCATCCAGATATCGTGGAATATCTCGAAGCGCGGCTTGTTGCCTACGCAAAAGAGCAGAAATTCAGCGAGTGGCTCAAAACCCAGCCTTATTTCCTGGATTTTGAGGCTCAGGGGCAAACCAATTTCGATGACGATTATTGGGAGGTAGAGGATGACACCCCAATAGACCAAATACCTGTATTGCCATGGCCGGACAAACCCACACCCTTGCCTGCCCAACCTATTGAAAATGTGGCTCAAGAAGATTTTTGGGACACAATCATTCAGCAGGTTGAGAAACGTTATTCAACTAAGTAGATGAAGTAAATCTACGATTATTGGGAGCTAGAGGATGACGATGACACCCTAATAGACCAAATACCACTATTGCCGGATAACTACTAGATATTGCTCGTTCGGCGTAACACTTGACGCTACCTCTCAAAATTATTTACCTGAGTCTAACAACTAACTTTTGAGGTTTTTTTCAGGCATAGATTTAAACAGGATAGCGATTAGGTGAATCTCCCGGCTCACTGTAGCCGGGATTTGAAAGCAATACTCTGCGAAAAAGGCTAATACTTGGCAAGGAATTTTCCCTTTTTTCAACACCAAGCGCTTCGCGCTGGTATATATACAAATACTGAAATGCAGCGTCAACAGCTTGGCGAATATTAATTAACATAAAATCATACTTGGGGAAAAACTTGGCATGACTATTACAATCAGAAATTGTCAAGAACGCGATGTTGACGCGATTCGTCAATTTATCCATACGATCGAGAATCTTGATTACCATACTCCATTTAGTTACTGGGTGTTATTCAAGTATTTTGCAGGTCTTTGCTTCATTTTGGAAAAAGATGGAGAAATTATTGGTTTCATTTCAGGAATCATTGACGAGGGAGGGAAAATATTTTACGTTTGGCAGTTGGCGATCGCTCCTGCTTACCGAGGTCAAAATTTAGGTGGATTCCTCTTTGAACAAGCTATAAAAGTCGCTATAGATAAGGAATGTCATGTTCTTCATGTTTCTATTGCTCCAGACAATTACCAGAGTTTTAGTGCTATTTCAAAAGCCGTTGATAAAAATGGTTTAGAAATTAAAAAAGTAGGACAAGTTGATTTTTGTGATTCTCTATCCAACTATCATCAATGGGAAAATTTATACGAAGTGAAGTTAGCTTCTGAGTTATTCATGTAGTTTTTGGGGGAAGAAGTTAACCAGTCTATACAGCGATACTTAAATTCACAAGGTATCTCGGTTGTCAAGATAGCTAGCTTTAATATGGATTGTATAGAACAGATTATCTCTAACCAAAGTTATGAACAATCTTTTTTCATTAAATTATTAGAAAAGTTTAAAAATGAAAATTATTTTATATCAAATCCGGATAATTAATATACCCAAGTCATTGCGACGGTCACTGCGTGGAAGGAAGCAATCTCCGCGCATCCATGAGATTGCTTCCTATCGTCGCAATGACGACTGTTCAACCGGATTTTATATTACCCATTGCCCTATCTACAAGTGAATAAAATCATGAAAATTTTTAATCGATTGGAATCGAATGTAAGAAGCTACTGCCGTTCATTTCCTACAGTGTTCGAGAAAGCACAGGGGTCTATTCTCGAAGATCAAGAAGGGATTAAGTACATCGATTTTTTTAGCGGAGCAGGCACATTAAATTACGGTCATAATAATCCAAAACTAAAAGAACGACTATTGGATTATATAAACAGAGATGGGATTGTCCACAGTCTCGATATGATGAGTGGAGCCAAACAGAAATTTCTTGAAACCTTTGAATCTATAATTCTCAAACCCAGACAATTAAAATATAAAGTGCAGTTTCCTGGACCAACAGGAACCAATGCTGTCGAGGCTGCTTTGAAAATTGTCCGTAACACAACAGGAAGGAAAAATATTATTGCTTTTTCCGGAGGTTTTCACGGGGTAACTCTTGGTTCTTTGGCGGCAACAGCCAATGCCTACTATCGGGAAGCTTCCGGAATTCTTACAACCGGGGTGAATTTTATGCCCTACGACGGATACCTTGGCTCTCAAGTTAATACAGCAGAATACTTGGATCAGGTTCTTTCCGATACAAGCAGTGGCGTAAATCTTCCAGCGGCGGTGATCGTGGAAACAGTTCAGGGGGAAGGGGGAGTCAATGTAGCAAGCTTTGCCTGGTTGCAAGCTTTAGAAAAAGTATGTAGGAAGCATAATGTCTTCTTAATTATTGATGACATTCAAGTAGGATGTGGCAGAACTGGTTCATTCTTTAGTTTTGAAGAAGCGGGAATTTCTCCTGACATCGTTCTTCTCTCCAAATCCTTAAGTGGTTATGGACTTCCCTTTTCACTGGTACTCATACGACCGGAATTAGATCAGTGGAAACCAGGACAACACAACGGAACTTTTCGAGGTAATAATTTAGCCTTTGTTACTGCTAAAGAAGCCATAGAAATCTATTGGCAAGATACTCATTTTTCTGATTCTGTCAGAGACAAAGGAACAATATTGCATACCGGCTTAAAAAACATAGTAAAAAATAACTGGGAAGATATTTTTTCTGTAAGGGGACGAGGGATGATCCAAGCCTTGGATTGTCAAGATGGTGACCTAGCCCGTAAAATAATGCAAAAAGCCTTTGAAAAAGGGTTAGTAATCGAAACTGCTGGTAGACAAGGACAGGTGATTAAGTGTCTCTCAGCGTTAACAATTTCCGAACGGGAATTAGCGTTGGGACTCAATATTCTCGAAGATAGCATCAACGAAATCATGCATGGTAAATATTCTAGAAAATCAATCATTTTAGGAGCATAAATTATGATCGTTCGTACTCTTAATCAATGTGAACAGACAGAGAGACGTGTTGTGAGCGAAACTTGGGAAAGTACTCGCTTGCTGTTGAAAGCAGACGGTATGGGATTCTCCTTTCATATCACTACTATCTACCCAAATACGGAAACCCGCATGTGGTATCGCAATCATTGGGAAGCTGTGTTTTGTTTAGAGGGTGAAGGAGAAGTGGAATCTCTTGAGGATGGCAGCATATATCCTATTACTTCTGGGACTCTTTATGCTTTAAATCAGCATGATCAGCATATTCTACGAGCTAAAACTACAATGCGCTTCGCTTGTGTTTTTAATCCGCCATTGTATGGGAAAGAAAAGCATGATGCAGAAGGTACTTATCCTCTTGAAGCTCAGGAAATTGATGCCTAAATTTTAATCAAAAAGTAGGCTGCCAACTTAAGACGGGACAAAAACTTAACAGTAGGCAGGGTAAAAATTTATTGAGTATAGCTCTCTTGATGTCACTGATGAAACCCATTGGTTGATGAACTATTGCGTCTTTAATTCAGCCAAGGCTGTAGGGTTCCGATCAAGCGATCGGTACTCTAGAGCTCATCCCAAGGCTAGATAGTGTTTTGGGATGCAGCCTGAGATGCGTGTTAACCCCTTTTATGAGGTTTTATCTATGTTTTTTCACGGTCTTTTGCACCGAATTTTGAAAGGAGTAGTGGCGGTAGCGATCGCCACCTCCCTCCTATTGGGAAGTATTACTCCCCCTGTCTTGGCACAAACTGCCGATGGTACCTCTCTCCCCTTCCCTCCCGTACCTTCCGCGAGTACCGCCAATGAGACCCTACAAGACTCCGAGATGATCCGACGGGAAGAACCAAAGTATCTCCCCGACGATGCTCCAAATATCCTGATTATCCTTCTCGATGATGTGGGCTTCGGGGAAGCTGAAGCCTTTGGAGGGGAAATTCACGCCCCCACCATTCAACGCCTGTGGAATGAAGGAATTGCCTACAATACCTTTCACACCACTGCTGTCTGCTCGCCGACTCGTGCCGCCTTGTTGACTGGACGCAACCACCACAATGCACACACCGGCACTATTACCGAACGGGCACTAGATTGGGATGGTTATATGGGCACCATTCCCAAAACAACAGCAACACTGCCAGAAGTATTGCGGGAATATGGTTACAAAACCGCAGCCTTTGGGAAATGGCACAACACCCCCGCCAATGAAACCAGCAAAATGGGACCCTTTGATCGCTGGCCTACTGGTCATGGCTTTGACTATTTCTATGGCTTTCTTGCCGGAGAAACCTCCCAATACGAGCCGCGCTTGTTTGAAAATACCAATGCGATCGAACCTCCCCACGAGCTTCCTAATGGAGAGCCTTACCATTTAAGTGAAGATCTGGCAAATCAAGCGATTACATGGCTGCGCAACCACCGATCATATAGCCCCGACAAGCCCTTCTTTATGTACTGGACTCCCGGTGCCGCCCACGGTCCCCATCACATCTTCGACGAGGCAACCGTGAAATATAAGGGTCAGTTTGACGATGGCTGGGATGCCTTGCGCGCCCGCACCTTTGAGCGCCAGAAAGGTTTCGAGTGGCTTCCCTTAGCAGCCGATGCCGTCGATACCCCTCGACCGGAGGGGATGGAGGCTTGGACTGAAATTCCCGACGACGAACGGGATTTCCAAACCCGTTTAATGGAGCTTTACGCTGCCTTTGTCGAGGATGTAGATACCCAAGCGGGCAAGATCGTTACAGAACTTGATGAGGAAGGCATTCGAGACAACACCCTGATCTTTTACATTTGGGGCGACAACGGTGGCAGTGCTGGAGGCATAAATGGCACCATCAGCGAATTGCTGGGCCAGAACCAGATTCCCAATACCGTAGCAGAACAAATGCTAGCCCTCGAAACGCAATTTGGCACCGAAGAAGATCCCTCGGGTCTGTCTGCTTTGGGAACTTCAAAAACGGACAATATGCACAATGCCGCTTGGTCTTGGGCTGGCGATGCACCATTCCGCTATACTAAGCTGCTTGCTTCTCACTTTGGCGGTACTCGCAATCCTCTCGTGATATCTTGGCCTGCTAAGATTAGCCACGACCCCAATACCGCCAACGTCCGTTCCCAGTTCCATCACGTCAACGACATCGCCCCCACCATTTACGATATCTTGGACATTACTCCACCAGAGGAGTTCTATGGCTTTATCCAAGATCCGATTGATGGTGTCAGTATGGAATACACCTTCGACGATCCGGATGCTCCCGACCAAAAAACGATCCAGTATTTTGATAACTTTGGAAGTCGTGGTATCTATTTCGATGGCTGGTTTGCCTCCGCGTTTGGTCCTCTGAGTCCTTGGGAAACTGCCTCTAGCGAAGATTTAGCAAATTGGGATTCTCGCGAAGATGTGTGGGAATTATACGATCTGACGACGGACTTCACACAACAGAACGACCTTGCAGCCGAAGAGCCAGAAATTCTGGAGATAATGAAGCAACTATTTTTAGAAGAAGCAGAAGCAAATAAGGTCTTTCCCATTGGCGGCGGTCTCTGGACTCGCATTAATCCCGAAGATCGGGTCGCAACTCCTTATACGAGTTGGACTTTTGATACTAGCACAACTCGGATGCCGGAATTTACCGCACCCGGTCTTGGTCGCGAAAGCAATACGGTGACGATCGATGTCGATCTCAATGGCAACGATAATGGGGTTATCTATGCCCTCGGCGGTTCCGGTGGCGGCTTGACCTTTTTCATGGAGGACGGAAAGCTGAAGTACGAATACAACATGATGTTGTTGGATCGCTACAAGGCTGAATCCGCAGTGATCCCTTCCGGTAACCACACCATTGAAGTGAAAACTACCTTCACTAGCCTGGAACCCCTTGCTCCAGCGAATGTGGTGATTAAGGTTGATGGAACTGAAGTTGCTAGTACCACGGTTGAGCGCACGGTGCCTGGAGCTTTTACCGCCAGTGAGACCTTTGATGTTGGCATGGATTTGGGTTCTTCTGTTTCCTTGGATTATGCCGATAACGCGCCCTTCTCCTTCAATGGCATTATTAACACGGTGAAAGTGGAACTGGCAAATTCACAAGAAGCTCACTTTTTACCTGAATTACCAGGTTTATTAGACTAGAAGTTCCTAGAAGAGTATTGATAGTCGATGAACTGTTAAGACTGTAGGGTTCCGAACAAGCGATCGGGACTCTACAGGCTATCCCAAGGCCAGATTGTGTTTTGGGATGCGGCCGGGTGAACGAAATTTACAGTGGCTCTTAATAAACACTCTTGCTGGAGGCTCCGAGGCAGGAGGCTCCGAGGCAAGGGAGGAGGTAGGAGGCGAGGGAGGAGGATTTGACAAAAGTTTCTTCACTCATTACTCATTACTCAAAAAAGCTCTCCCACACCTTTTGAGAGTTCACCCGATGCGGCCTGAGATTGTGTTAACCCCTTTTACGAGGTTTTATCTATGTTTTTTAACGGTTTTTTGCACCGAACTTTGAGAGGCGTCGTGGCGTTTGTGATCGCCACATCTCTCCTATTCGGGAGTATCACTCCCCCAGTCTTAGCGCAGACTGCTAATGGCACCGCCTTACCCTTTCCTCCTGTGCCTTCCGCGAGTACCGCCAATGAGACCCTACAAGACTCCGAGATGAACCGACGGGAAGAACCGAACTATCTACCCGCCGATGCCCCAAATATCTTGATTATCCTCCTGGATGATGTGGGATTTGGGCAAGCTGAAGCCTTTGGGGGGGAAATTCACGCCCCCACCATTAAACGGCTCTGGGAGGAAGGAATTGCCTACAACACCTTCCATACTACTTCCATCTGTTCTCCCACTCGTGCTGCCCTCTTGACCGGACGCAATCACCAACGAGTTCACTCCGGCACCATTACAGAACGGGCACTGGATTGGGATGGTTACCTCGGTGTCATTCCTGAAACGACAGCGACACTGCCAGCAGTATTGCGGGAATATGGTTACAAGACTGCCGCCTTTGGGAAATGGCATAACACCCCTGCCACTGAAACCACCAAAATGGGACCTTTCGATCGCTGGCCTACTGGCTATGGCTTTGACTATTTCTATGGCTTTCTGGCCGGAGAAACCTCCCAATATGAGCCACGCCTGTTTGAAAACACCACCGCGATCGAACCTCCCCACGAGTTCCCGGATGGAAGTCCATATCATTTAAGTGAAGACATGGCGAATCAGGCTATTACCTGGCTGCGCCAACGCCAAGCGTATACTCCTGACAAGCCCTTCTTTCTCTACTGGGCTCCCGGTGCTGCCCACGGTCCCCATCACATCTTCAGCGAGTTAGCCGATGAATATGACGGTCAGTTTGACGATGGTTGGGATGCCTTGCGTGCCCGCACCTTTGAGAACCAGAAAGCATTAGATTGGTTGCCCCTGGCTGCTGATGCCGTGGATACCCCACGCCCTGAAGGGATGACTGCTTGGGCTGACATTACAGACGAGGATGAACAGGAGTTCCAAATTCGCTTGATGGAGCTTTACGCTGCCTTTGTAGAAGATGTAGATACCCAAGCTGGCAAGATCGTTAAAGAACTTGATGAGGAAGGTATCCGCAACAACACTCTAATCTTTTACATTTGGGGTGACAACGGTGCGAGTGCTGAAGGCCAAAATGGCAGCATCAGCGAACTGCTCGCCCAGAACCAGATTCCTAATACCGTAGATGAACAACTCCAAGCTCTCAGCGACCAATTTGGTACCGAAGAAGATTCCTCGGGTCTGTCTGCTTTAGGAACTGCAAAAACGGACAATATGTACAATGCAGCTTGGGCCTGGGCTGGAGATGCACCGTTCCGCTATACCAAGCTAATTGCCTCCCACTTCGGCGGCACTCGTAATCCCTTGGTGATTTCTTGGCCTGATGGGATTGACCACGATTACGCCCCCCGTTCCCAGTTCCATCACGTCAACGACATCGCCCCTACTATTTACGATATTCTCGACATTACTCCACCGGAAGAGTTCTATGGGTTTATCCAGGAGCCGCTTGATGGCACCAGCATGACCTATACCTTTGACGATCCCACGACACCAGGTCAAAAGCAGATCCAGTATTTTGAGAATAACGGCAGTCGTGGTATCTATTTCGATGGCTGGTATGCCTGCACGTTTGGTCCTCTGATCCCCTGGGATCTCAACTCTGGCGTTGATCTGGAAAACTGGGATTCTCGCGACGATGTGTGGGAATTATACGACCTGACGACGGACTTTATGCAGCAGAACGATCTTGCAGACCAAAAGCCAGAGATTCTGGAGATGATGAAGCAACTATTTTTAGAAGAAGCAGAAGCAAATAAGGTCTTTCCCATTGGCGGCGGTCTCTGGACTCGCATTAATCCCGAAGATCGGGTCGAAACTCCTTATACGAGTTGGACTTTTGATACTAGCACAACTCGGATGCCTGAGTTTACTGCACCAGGTCTTGGTCGCGAAAGCAATACGGTGACGATCGATGTCGAGCTCAAGGGCAACGATAATGGGGTTATCTATGCCCTCGGCGGTTCCGGTGGCGGCTTGACCTTTTTCATGGAGGACGGAAAGCTGAAGTACGAATACAACATGATGTTGTTGGATCGCTACAAGGCTGAAACCGAAGAAGCGATCGCAGTCGGTTCTCATGAGATTCAAGTAGAAACCACTTTCACCAGTCTGGAACCCCTTGCTCCAGCGAATGTGGTGATTCGGGTCGATGGAACTGAAGTTGCTAGTACCACGGTTGAGCGCACGGTGCCTGGTGCTTTTAGCGCCAGTGAGACCTTCGATGTGGGAACGGATTTGGGTTCTCCCGTGTCGCTGGATTATGCCGATAACGCACCCTTCCCTTTCACTGGTAAGATTAACACGGTGAAAGTGGGTCTTGAAGATTCAACACTTCACTTTTTACCTTTATTCTCGCCTTCCTTCGACTAGATATTCATAGAAGAGTATTGATAGTCGGTGAACTGTAGCATATTCCTGCTGGAATAGTATGCCAGTAATTTAAGTTTTCTCAATGATCGTGGCTAAGAGGTTGTTTTAGAAGTCATCGATCTCCCTAAATCCCCCTTAATAAGGGGGACTTGACTTTGTATTTCCCCGCTTTTCAAGCAGGAGGGGATCTAAATCAAAATTCATACTTTTCAAACATCCTCTAAGGTAAGCCACGATCCTCTTTCTCTCATATCAAATAAATGAAGTTTCTCTGTTCAAAGCTATTCTCTACCTCAGAAAAAGGATTTTGTAACTCAAATGATCAATAATTCTCAAAATTATATTCAAAAACTCCTAATTGTTCTCAGTATTTTTATTCTGACTGTTACTATTTTTAGTCCGAGTGCATTTGCCGTTACCTCTTCAACTTGTCCCTCAAATATGGAATTCATTCCGGGAGGAGATTTCAAAATGGGGTCGGACAAACCAGAATTTATTGAAGAACTACCTGTTGAAGATGTTAGTGTCAGTTCATTTTGCATTGACTCCCACGAAATTACCAACGCCGAATTTACCAAATTTGTTGAAGATACGGGTTACGTTACCATCGCCGAACGTCCTCTATCAAAATCACAATTTCCTGACTTACCCGATGAACAGCGATCGCCTGGTTCTCTCGTTTTTGAACCTCCCGCAGAAGGCATTCAACAAGTGGCTTATCTGAGTTGGTGGCATTGGGTTGTGGGGGCAAACTGGCAACATCCCTACGGCCCCGATAGCGATATTAGGGGGAAAGAAAACTATCCCGTTGTTCATATTGCCTACGAAGATGCCTTAGCTTACGCCAAGTGGGCAGGAAAACAACTTCCCACGGAAGCTCAATGGGAATACGCTGCCAGAGGTGGTTTAAAAGAATCTACTTATACCTGGGGTAAAGAATATTCCGCCAAAAAAGCCAACACCTGGCAAGGATTTTTTCCCTTTGTAAATACCAAAGGGGATGGCTATTTGGGAACTGCTCCCGTTGGTTCGTTCAAGGCAAATGGTTACGGTTTGTATGACATGACGGGTAACGTTTGGGAATGGACTGCCGACTGGTATCGGGTTGAACGAAAGGATATGGCTCATAGCGTTAACCCAGAAGGTCCCAAGCAAGCCGAAAGTTTTGACCCCAAAAAACCTGGTGAGGGTGCGGTACACGTTATTAAGGGTGGTTCACACCTCTGTGCGCCCAACTATTGCAGTCGATACCGTCCGGCTGCACGGGAGTCTCAGTCACCGGATACGGGAACTACTCACATTGGTTTTCGTCTTGTCAAAAATTTGGTGTTAATGAATTAGGGCTTGCTGATTAAATCTAAAAGTATTTACAGATAAAGGTTTTAGCCTTTTTTTGACCTTTAAAAAGTGCCTGGTTTTCAGCTCTTCACACTCAAACAGTTAGTATTTTAGGCTCATAGTTGGGCAGAAAGTCTTGGGACAAAACTTAGCTCCTACCTCCTCGCTCATTCCCATGTCTCCCCTCCTGGGAGGGGCGCGCGGGTGGGTTGTCTCCTGTCTTCCCCTCCTGGGAGGGGTTGGGGGTGGGTTGTCTCCTGTCTCCTACCCTCACCCATAAGACTTTTTCAGCAAACCCGAATTAGTATATGATATTACAGCAGTTTTGGAGTTGATGAGGTACAAAATTTTAGGACTTTAGGGAGTAGGCAGTAGGCAGTAGACAGTAGGGAAAAAAAGATTAATTTTCAAACTGTACCTCACACTTCCTAAAAAGTGCTGTAATCTTCATTACAGAAAAATTTGGGTCTAATACCAATTTGAAAAAAGAATGTTACGAATAATAAGTGCGATCAAAAGATTTTGCAGGAAATTTCTCTTTGACGAAAAAGAGAATTTACGACCTAAAAATTGGTATTGAAGCAATTCCTATACGACTCCTGACTCCTGACTCCTGACTCCTGACTCCTAAGAAATAGCCTAACTATTTGTAGCAAACATTTATCAAATTGGTATAAAGCCTCCCCTTTTAAGGGGATAAAAAAGGGAATATTTCAGATTTCAAGCCTCCTTATTGCAGAGGTACTGATAACTGATAACTGAAATGACCTATTTCCTCTAAATAATCAGAAAAACTCATCAATATTAATATCATCATCAGAATTTTCTGAAGATTTTTTATCCTCTTTTATTTTTGATTTATTTTCCAAATTATTTTCATCATTTTTTCCATTGCTTCCCCATTTTGCACCTGCTTCAGCAGCACGTTTAGCAGCATAATTATTAACTCCATAAATTGGTTCTGGTTTCACAATTTCTAACGGCTTAATTTCCGGTTTAGCCTCTTCTTGTTCTTGATATTTAGGAGATTTTTTCGGTCTAATTTTACCTCTACGTCTGCGAGAAGTTTGTTCTTCACTGGTATTTTCCGTCACAACTTCATACAAAATTGCTAACTTATTTTTATCGCTACCTCGACGTAAAACTCGACCCAATCTTTGAATATATTCTCGTTCACTTCCAGTACCAGATAAAATAATTGCTACCCTCGCATCTGGCACATCAACACCTTCATTTAAAACATGAGAAGCAACAAGAGTTTTATATTCCCCAGTTCTAAATTTACTTAAAACTTCATGTCTTTCTTTCACAGGAGTTTGGTGAGTAATTGCCGGAATTAAAAACTCATGGGAAATCCGATAAACTGTTGTATTATCAGCCGTAAAAATTAAAGTCCGTTCGGGAAAATGTTGAGCCAATAAATTAGCAAGAGTTCGTAATTTTCCATCTGTACCAAGAGCAATTTCTTTAGCTTGACGATGAGCTAACATTGCTCGACGTCCAGCCTTGGAACGGGCACTTGCTATAACAAAATTTTTCCAACCATTTAACCCACCTAACTTAATATTTGCCTGCTTTAAAAAGTCATTTCTAACTGTCATTAACTTGTTATATTCTTCCCGCTCCTGTGCAGAAAGTTTAACCATTATTTGCACAATTTTATGGTCAGCTAAAGCAGCACCTGCCAATTCTTCAGGAGTCTTGCTAAAAACCGTAGGTCCAATTAAATAATCTAGGTCAGAATGACGACCATCAGAACGGCTAGGAGTTGCGGTGAGACCGAGACGATAAGGAGCGATCGCGTATTCGGCAATTACCCGATAAAAATCAGTAGGTAAGTGGTGACATTCATCAAAAACTAATAGAGCATATTTATTGCCGATCGCCTCAGCATGAATAGTCGCACTATCGTAAGTCGCTACTAAAATTGGTGTTTTGTCGCGAGACCCCCCACCCAGTAACCCCACCTCCACATCTGGAAAAGCTGCATTCAAATGCGCATACCACTGGTGCATCAAATCTAGGGTGGGTACTACTACCAGGGTACTGCGGGGAGTGGCCTGCATTGCCAGTTGTGCCAAATATGTTTTACCCGAAGCAGTAGGGAGAATCACAACTCCATTTCTGCCTGACTGTTTCCAAGCTTTCAATGCTGCCTCTTGGTGCGGATAGGGAGGCATTTCCAAACTAGGGATAAGTTCGAGAGGTGCAAATTCTTTAGCTTTGTCAACAAAATCGATTTTTGCTGCTTTTAATGACTCTACTAAAGGGCGATAATCTATTGCCCGAACCCGAAATTTTTCCACCCGGTCATCCCAAGTTGCATAGTCTACCCATGCTTTACCTTGAGGTGGAGGATGAAGAATGAGAGTGCCGCGATCGAATTTGATAGTTGGTGTTCGGTACATTATTTCATTTCACTGATTTACAGCAGTTTTCAAGTTGATGAGGTACAAAGTTTTATTGCTCTAGGGAACAGGGAACAGGGAACAGGGAATAGGAAATATAAGAACAGTTCCACAAGTGTACCTCACTATCCTCAAAAGTGCTGTAAAAATAACCTTGATTTAGAACTTTATTTATAGATGGATTACTATTATCAATCAATATTTGAATTTTATCAATCATCCTTTGAAAAACATCAGGATAATATTTTGAAGCATCTAAAAATTCTGCATATTCTTGTCTATGAATATGTCTTGCCTCCGGTGTTTTATGTTCTTGTCTAATATTAGGAGAAAGACGCTTTGATTTACGCACTATTAAAACATCATCAAGCTGAGTTGATACAATAGAAATTGGTGTCATATCTAGAAATTCACAAATCAAAAAGTATAGGGAACAAGGAACAGCTATTTTTAAGTCTCTGCTAGTGGCAACTGCTTCTTGAAACATCGTTTTATCTAAATTTGTTTTGCATTCTGCACATACATAACCAATATGAGATTCGATTAGTTTGTCATCTTGAAAATTTGGCTCTAAAGATGTTTTTAAGTATAGCTTTTTGCCTAAAATAAAATCTTGATTCTTAGACCTAATAGATGGTTGACCACCAAGACCAGGATGACCCAAAGACGACAAAAAACTCAGCCCAGAAAATGTATTTCTCGGACCTAACTCAAAAGAATCATCTATTCCTCACAAGCTTCGGAATACAAGTTGAGGTAAAAACTCTTCCAAAATTGTATTGTCTAATTTTAATTGCCCTTTCTGTCTGTAAAGAAAATTTTCTGAGCTATCAAATATTAAATCTAATTCAATAAAACGTTTGTATTTATTTGTAGCTGCCACTAACTTTTCTACAGTATCAGTTTTGCCACCCTCGACTAATTTTAATTCATTTATCCACTGATGATATTTCTTGACAGCTTCCTCTAATCCATCTCTGTCAGCATCAGGTAAGCGAGGATTATTTAGACAAGCTATTAACTTTGAATAATGTAGTTGAGGCAGTTCAGGCATAATTTTATTTGGCGATAATTTACTGTTTTATAAGTTTATAAATAATTGATTTTCGATATTTTTATACCATTTTGATAACTGTTTATTACAAATAGTAGAAGTAATAAAGAAGGAAGAAGGAAGAAGGAAGAAGAAGGAAATTTTGAAAAAAAAGGTAAAAACGATAGAATTAACTATCTAAAATCCACAAGAGTCACTATTTTTAAGCATATCCGATCGAGTGGCACTTTTCATAGCATTCTTTTTTCAAATTGGTATTAAATATCTGGAGAGAAATTTAATTTTGGTGTTCTCTCTAAATATGGAACTTTTCGGATAGCATTTTCTAATGACTTATAATTTTGGCTTGAAACTACGGATATACCATTTTTTAAAGCATTCATCGCAATTTCTCTTGCTACAGCATCTATAGATTCTATTGTTAATTCTGGTTTTAAATTGTAGAAGTTAATTAAATCTTCTCTAATAATTTTCCCAAACTTATTTTTAAATGTGCGCTTTTGCCTTAAAACTTTCCTATATAAACCAGACTCAATAGCAATCTTCTCAATAATATTGGCATTATCAAAAGGAACTCCAAGTACATTTGATTCATAGCCAACAACAAAAACAAGACGTGCATCTTTTTTACATACTCTGGAAAGCTCTTTTAAAGTGTCTGCTATATCTAGACAATACTGAACTACAGTATAAAAACGATTTCCTCTATTTGCCCTGTTAGAACCAATCTCTGATTTTGCTATTTTGAGCAAATCCCATCCTAAAATTTCCGCAGATTTTCTATAGTTTTGATGATAATTAAAGACATTAATATAAGGTGGTGAAGTAACAACAAAATCTATTTTATTATCTGAAATAGGGAGGAATATGGCATCAGATAAATAAGCTTTTATCATTTTGTTTGAGTTGGGTAAATTTTCAATCATTTTTACTAACTCATAAAATTTCCTTTGAATCAACTCATTAGTAATGTTAGATTTTGCTCCATTGTAATAATTTTTTACATTCTCAAAAATTAATATTTTCCATGACATTGTATGATTTTGGTGGAAGTAAAAATTAAAAATGGAGCATTAAATTATGTCTGACATGGAACAGGATGCTAAGTTGTGGTTGCATGGTGAAACCTATGGCTTCAAGAGTGTCCCACCAACCAAAGATCATGAAACAATTATCAAATCAGTTCTTATTTGTGCCAAAGCAGATGGGGTACTAGCGCCAGAAGAAAGAAATTGGATTGTTGGTCGTGCTGCTGCACTCGGTAGTAATGGATATGAATTAGCTAAAACTTACCCAGCAGATGAAGATGTAATTGATGTTTTAAATCAAGCATCTGCTGTAAATAATGCTGGTCGTCGTACAGTTATTTATCTTGCTATTAAGACTTGTAGCGCTGATGGAGAATTACACCCGGATGAAATGGCTAAAATTTACCAAATAGCAGAAAAACTAGGGTTGGAAAAAGAAGTTGTTGATTCTCTCAAGGAAATTTGTGCTGAGGAAGCACAGGTGCGAGAAAAACGCATAGGTCTGTTGTTCCCTGATGGCGCTCCTTACTAAACTGGATTGTTAGTTATTGAACCTAGAGTTTCCCGTCTCAACTGATCTGATCTAGAATCCGGTTGAATAGTTGTCCGGAGCGAACGATAGTGTTTGCGGAGCAGTCCGTTAAGATAGCAATCTCCTAAACCGTTGAGATTGCTTCCTTCCACTCCGTTCCAGTCGCAATCACTTCGCTGTAGTAATTAGCCGGATTTGATCTGAGAATGGGAAACCTTAAGTTTGCGTTGGGTTGCCCTGTCATATTAAATCCGGTAGCATCGGTATAAAAAAGCATAGAAACCGGCTTTGTATTAAATGTCCTACATAGTGATATATGTCTCCCAAAAACCCGGTTTCTTATAACCTCCAAAGCAAGTAAATTTGATATGACTTTTCATATTCCGAGCAACACCCAAGCTACTAATACTTAACTCAACTGCGCTTCTGTCACCCAAGCAGCATGAAAACCATAAGGCACTCGCTGCGGAATAATCACTCGCGCTACAGTTTCCCCACTCACATCCTGAGCACTCACTACTACCAACTCAGAAGTATGAGTATTTTCATCATAAACATAAGTCATCAACCAACCATCATCTTCGCTACTAGCATTGAGTCGAGGTGCAAACACTGCCTCACCACCATAACGTCCCTTACCAAACTCGTATGTTTCCGACTTCCCTGTATCCAAGTCATATTTAATCAAACCATTAAACACAGGAGGAAATTCTCCTGTTTCCATTCTTGCTGAATAACCATACCGCGTCTTTCGCCCTAAAAATTCTTCATTAACACGGGGAAACTCAGAAGGTACATCATCTAGCTTTTCCTCTTTTACCGCTCCAGTTTTCAGGTTAAACCGCCAACTATGTAAATAAGGAGTATCTCCATCAGGGAGACGATCGCTATCATTAGTCACAAACACATTAGTAGAGTTCATCCGACAAGCAAACAATACAACCTCATCCCCTTCTTCATAAGCATTGAGAGTATGCCAAACAAAACAAGCTGGAGTTTCAAACCAACGCACCTCTCCACTATCGCCGTATCGGGGAATAATTCCGAAGCGACTGGGTGTCTCTGACTCAAACATTAGTGGAAATTGACCTTTTTCTATTCTTTCTGGGCGAAAAGTCATCGGTAAATCGAAAAATATACTATAGTTTTCCGTAATAGCAAAGTCGTGCATCATTACTCCTACAGGCAAATCTATAGGTATGGTGCGCAGCAGTTCTCCATTTGCCGAAACAACGCTATATTGTAAAAAAGGAGGTTGAGCTACTGAGTAACCGAAAAACATCATTTCTCCTGTTACCGCATCAACTTTAGGATGGGCAGTAAAAGGAGATTGAAGTTTGCTGTTAAAAGTCTGTTTGCCAATAGTCTCTAACTCAGGTAGTTTAATATGGTAGGGTGCACCCCCACCACCTTCCCACAGAGCATAAAAATGATTGGCATGGTAGACGAGAGCAGTATTAGCTGTATTTGTATCTGTACCGTAGGGATTATCTGGTTGGGATGGTCCTAATAATCCTGGCCATACTGCTTTACCTTCCTGGTTTTCTACCTGGAATTTATTGGTGCGTACATAACGGTTGCAGTAGGATGCTTTACCGTCTTTTATTCTGACTCCATGGAGCATTCCGTCACCATCAAACCAGTGATATTCACTGATCGGTTTAAATTGTGGGTTGGGGCCATTACGCACAAACATTCCTGAGAGATCCGGAGGTAGTTCCCCAATAACTTTGAGGTTGTCGGCGGTTGTTTCTTCTCTAACGGGTGCGAAATTATTGGTTAAGAAAGGATTAAGGGTAGGAGTTGTTGCAGTCATAAATTTTTAATAATGTTTAACTTATTTTATAACAATTGGGAAAAAGTTGGTTATCAGTTATTAGGGTGTTTGTAGGTGTCAGAAGAAAATATTTTTAGAGATAAATATCTTGCTTCATTTCCTCTGCTCAATATGATTGTATTATTTTTGAGGATTATTTTTGCCTTTAACCACCCTAAAAAGCCTTACCTATCAGTAATTTTACTGGATTAATTTTTTTTAGATCGCCAGTAATATTTCTGATCTTATGTATAATCTCTGTTGTCAATCATAAATATAATGATTTAAACTGTATTAGCGTACAAAAAAAACTTAAATAATCTAGGATTTGACTATGGCCAAAAACAATAAATCGCCTAAAAAAAATACTACTAATTCTGGATACAAAGACTATAAAAATTTAATCAATTTCCTCTACATATCCAAAAGCTAAAACGGGATGTTCCAGAAGCACATTATCAAGAATTACGTCAGAATTATCAAAGTTTATCAATGAAAAGTTTAATAACTTTATTATCAATATTTTTGATAAGTTTAAACACTGAATCTGGTTTAGCACAAAATCCAGAGTATCAATATCAAATAGAAGTTGAGATGAATACTATTTGTAGCTTGATTAACGACAACAATGTTAATATTCGTCAAAGACCTGATGCCAGTTCGCCTATAATAACTCAACTTAATCGTGAAGACCGTGTAAGAGCTATTAGACGAACTGGAAATTGGATTCATATAGTAGCTCTAGATTCTGGTCAATCTCCTAAACCCTACACTCCTCTTGAAGGATATGTTTTTAATAAGTATATTAATGGGTGTTCAAAAGAGCGATTCGATCGCTGGAGAAAATAGTATAGTTGTCAGATTGTTTGTGCAATAAATCTCTTAACTATCAATATCTTGATGTGTCAGAAAAGGTACTTCTACTACTTCTCCTTCGACATTTCCTACTTGCACTTTTAAACCTACTCCCCCTGCTTTTGTTTTGATATAAACTAAACCAAAATAATCCTCATTAGTAGTTTCCGTACAACTTGTCAGTTTCCCAACTTTTTCATCTCCAACTTTCACAACATTTCCTAATTCTGCCATCCCATTTAAACGGATTCCCCAAAGTCGTTGTTTCACACCTTTATATGTGTTTAAACGAGCAATAGTTTCTTGACCAATGTAGCAACCTTTCTCAAAAGAAATAGTATTCCATAAACCAGCTTCGAGAGGGTTATAGTCATCTGTAAGTTCATAGTCTGGTGCTGGACGACCTTGTTCTATTCTTAATTGTTGCCACAGGCGATCGCCCATAGGTACTGCTCCTGTTTCTGTTAATATTTGCCAAACTTTAGCAGCATTGTTTACAGGAACTATCAAAGTGCATCCCTCTGTTGCCAACCCACTACCAACAGTAAAGCGAACTTCTACATCCTTTAGACTTATTAACTGGTGACTAGCGTGGGGTGCATCTGGAGGAGTTATCCCTGATAATTTGGCGATCGAGTTTTTGCTTTCTGGTCCCATGAGACTAAATATGGCGTATTCGCTACTAATATCTTTCACTGCCACCCGGTCCATCGGGAACAGATAACGGTCAAACCACTCTATTAACTGTTGACAGCGGGTAGGGGAGACTAACAACAAGACCGCATCTTCTGTTACATAAGCTGTTGCTAAGTCAATAGTGCGAGCGGTAGGTGTAACAAAAACTGTCTCACAACCTTCACCTGGTTTGAGAATATTGAAATTATTCGTACTTTGGTTATGTAGAAACCGGAGACGGTCATCGTCAGAAATGTTTATTAGTCCCCAATGAGAGCGGTCGCATAGAGCTACTCCCTGTTTTATTGCTTCTATTGCTTGAGTATTATTACCAAAGCTAACTGGAATTGAGTCTTGAAAAGTTGCACCATTAGATGTTTGAATATTCTGTAATTCTTGGTTCATAATTCTACTTTATTCTGTTATTTTTACTTAATAGACATAGGCGTGAAAAAGATATAGACTTTTTGTCAAAGTAGGGAATAGGGAATAGGTATGGAGGGAACAGGGAAGATGTTTTTAGGAAAAAACACGGAAAATGATTTTTTGAGTTATTACACTCTAGTTTATAGCAAATAAAGGGCAAGTTGATTTTCTGGAGATGTCTAATACAAATAGTTATTTTGTTCTGAGAAAATGGGCGTTGGTGATTTGAGGTATGATATCTGTCCGGATCAGAGCACGATAAAACTCCGTTCCGCTTACGCAACCAAAAAACTTTCTCCTTATACTCTTCTTTCTTCCCTCCTGACTCCTGACTCGGTTCTCCCCCTCCCAGGAGGGGGAGAACCGAGGGGTGGGTTGACTCCTAAGTAATGCGCGATTATCATACACGCGCTTCAGCAACACCAGAAAATGTATCTATACTGTTGGCAAATCAGCCATCATATTCTCTACCACTCTTAGAGCTTTTTCGTCAAGATGCTCCCAATTAACATTTCCTTCATCGTTGAGTAAGCTAGTATCGACTTCAACTTCTACTATTTGGTCAGAACTATGAGTAAAATGATAATTACTAAAACAAACTTGATAGCAAAGTTCCCAGATATCAATACTAACTTTTTGGTCTTGATATTCTAAATCTAATCTATACCCTGGAATTGGTGTTTCTACTTCTTGATAATCTCCTTGCCAAACAGAATTATCTAGTTTTTTGCGAATATGATCTAATAATCTGATGAAAGCAGGTTGCATTAGTAGTTCAGCTTGTCTCCAGGCAGTAATGTTATTAATTTTCGGCTTCATTTAATTTCATTCAGAAACATTAGACTTCTTGCAGAAGTCAGGGAATAGGGAATAGGGAATAGGGAATAGGGGATAGGGGATAGGGAATAGGCAATTGTTTATTTCATATCTTGAATTGGTTTAATTAAAACTTTTGCAAGAGGTCTATTCATTAATATAATATTTATTGGGAATAATTATTCACATTTTGTCAATATCAGGACTTACCCATGAGGCACGAAAAACTAGGACTTGAGATTGCTTTCCGTTCCGGAATGCTCCGCAAACCCTATCAGTCGCTTCGGACGGAAATAGGTTGAGGTGCGTAAGTCTTAAATATTCTATTATTGTTGACAACTAAGTGACATTAACCATTGTAAACTTTTGTCTTGCTTGAAAAGAAAAATGCCGAGTTGTTTGATGATACCAATTCCCTGGAAGAAGGTAGTAGGTTATAGAAGGATGAAGGAGACAGCAATCATATAAACTTTTCCATCAATACTATACTATCTCACTTTTGACTTTTGACTTTTGACTTTTGACTTGATTCAACTGGGTACTCAATTATGTTATTGTTAATTATTAATTAACATTTAATGGCTAAAGTTAAAAAGTAATGGTTAAACAGCGCGTACTCTCTGGAGTTCAACCAACTGGAAACCTTCATATTGGAAATTATTTAGGTGCTATTCGCAACTGGGTAGAGGGTCAAAAAGAATATGATAATTTCTTCTGTGTAGTAGACTTACACGCTATTACGGTACCACACAATCCAGCTACACTAACTACAGATACTTACACTATTGCAGCCTTATATTTGGCTTGTGGTATAGACCTGGATTATTCTACCATATTTGTACAATCTCATATTCCAGCTCATAGTGAATTGACATGGTTACTGAACTGTATTACTCCACTGAATTGGTTGACAGATATGATCCAATTTAAGGAGAAAGCAGTTAAGCAAGGAGAAAATGTTGGGACAGGTTTATTAGATTATCCAGTTTTGATGGCTGCAGATATTTTACTTTATGATGCAGATAAAGTTCCTGTGGGAGAAGACCAAAAACAACACTTGGAACTTACCCGCGATATTGCAGTTAGATTTAATCATCAGTTTGGTAAGAAGGAAAAGATACTAAAATTACCAGACCCTTTGATTAGAAAAGAGGGTGCGCGGGTAATGAGTTTGGCAGATGGTACTAGCAAAATGTCTAAATCTGACCCTTCAGAATTGAGTAGAATTAGTTTATTAGACCCACCGGATGTAATTACAAAAAAAATTAAACGTTGCAAAACAGACCCAGTTAAGGGTTTAGAGTTTGATAATCCTGAACGACCTGAATGCAATAATTTATTAACCCTTTATAGATTATTTTCAGACAAAACAAAACAAGAAGTAGCAGTAGAATGTCAGGATATGGGATGGGGACAATTTAAACCTTTATTAACTGAAGCAACTATTGAAGCTTTGAAACCAATTCAAACAAAATATAAAGAAGTAATGGACGATAAAGGTTATTTAGAATCTGTTTTATCCGAAGGTAGACAAAAAGCAGGAGGAGTTGCTAATCAAACTTTAGCAAAAGTCAAAGCAGCTTTAGGTTATTCTGTGCCAATTTAATAGAAATAGTTATAGCAGGGAACAGGGAACAGGGAACAGGGAACAGGGAACAGTTGGGAAAACATTTCCTAGTCTAAGATTTATTATCCGCATAAGTCCTAACCAATTCTTTCTTAGCTATATGTAGTTAACTACTCAGATCAAGCTCAAATTAGTAACTTATTCATTTTTATCGAGCGCAATTACCCTCAACTGAAATTAAGTGGATTAACTTATTGTAAAAGTTATTTTAAATTTGGATAATTATGTGTAAGTACAAGGCGAAATTATAATTTGTTAATGAGCAAAAAAAATGATATTTGCTGTACAATTGAATATTCTGAAGTTTCCGTCGTTAATCAAAGTAAATAGTAGTTAGTTAAAAAAGATTTTTATTTAATCTATCGAATAGCCTGAAAAAAATTAACAAATAAGTAATAAATAAATGAATAGATTTCGCAATGCAGTAAAATCGGGAGAATTTTTAGTAACTGCTGAAGTAGCACCACCAAAAGGAGCTAACCCCGCTCACATGATTGAAATGGCCTCAACACTTAAAGGTAGAGTTCATGCTGTTAATGTAACAGATGGCAGTCGTGCTGTGTTGAGAATGTCTTCATTGGCAGCCTCAATTATCTTGAAAAATAATGGCATAGATCCAATATGTCAAGTAGCTTGTCGCGATCGCAACCGTATTGGGTTACAAGCGGATCTAATGGGAGCTTCAGCATTAGGACTTCATAATATTTTAGCTCTTACTGGCGACCCTGTAAAGGCAGGCGATCATAAAGATGCTAGGAGTGTGTTTGATATGGAGTCAGTACGTCTATTAAAAATGATTGCTAAGTTAAACCAAGGCATGGACTGGAATGAGAAAGCTCTACCGGATGGAGCTACAGATTTATTTGTAGGTGCTGCGGTAGACCCTCAGTCCCCAAGTTGGTCTGGATTAAAAAAACGATTTGAGCGGAAATTATTAGCAGGGTGTCAATTTTTTCAAAGTCAATTAATTTCTGATTTTGATAAGTTAGAAAAGTTTATGAATCAAATTGCAGTTGAGAGTAATAAGCCAATTTTAGCTGGAATATTTTTACTAAAGTCTGCTAAAAATGCTGCTTTTATTAATAAGTATGTACCTGGAGTTGATATACCAGAACATATTATTAATCGTTTGGCAAAAGCTGAAAAACCTTTAGAGGAAGGAATGAAAATTGCTGCGGAACAAGTACAAATTGCTAGTAAGATTTGTCACGGAGTTCATTTGATGGCAATTAAGCGAGAAGATTTAATTCCCAGAATATTAGATATGGCTGAAATTTCTCCTATTTAAGGAAGAAGGAAGAAGGAAGAAGGAAGGAAGAAGAAAGGACTGAAAAATATGGCGTTTTCATAGAAGAAGGAAGAAGGAAGGACTAAAAAATATGGTGTTGTCTGAGTTTTAAGCTTTTAATACAGTAGATTCCATCAAGGGTGAGGTAGACTCATAGCGGGCAAGATGCCCGCACTTGTTTGTACCAGGTCTGTAGAAACGAAGCTACAACATTCGCTATTGCCATAATACAGAGCTTTTCAAATTGATGAGCCACATTGTCACAACAAAAATCCTGTAGGGGCGTTAGCGGAGCTTTGCGCCAGCAAATGGCCATTCGCCCCTAATGTGGTCTACCCAAATGAAAACCGCTGTAAACCTGATAACTGATAACTGATAACTGAATTTAACCCCTGTGAAAAAACTGCTTTAATATTTCAGTAGGTTTTCTATCCCAAGTATCAATATGCTCATAAATTAATCCATCTTGATTCAATTTATAAGTAGAATAACCATTAAAAAAAATTCTAGCTTGCCAAGGAACTCTTAATATTCCACGCACAGTCCAATTTGCCAAAATTATATTTTCTTCTGTTTGCTGAACATCGTGTAAATCAAAATAGAGTTCTGTGAAAAATAACCGACCGTGAAAGCGCAAAGTCCAAAAAATAATTCGATAATTAAACTTCCACTTAAACGTATTAACTGGGTCTTTAAAAAAAATATCCTTAGTATAAATATCGTAGGAAATATCCTTTTCAAATAGAGTAGGTAAATCCAACTTTAGGGTATTAATAACTTGTTCAACTTTCACTCTAATTTTCCTCAGAAAAAATTGATATATCTAGACTAGAGTTTACTTAATCTACTTAAAAAATAGTCAGCGTAAGTTGAAATAGCAGTTTGATCTTTTCTTTTACGGGTTTAATACCCTACTATCCATGGGGGTGCTTAAAATTGCTTAGAGTGATCAGACAGGGAGTGGCCGATCGTTGACTATCCCCATATAATTTTCCCTTCTGCCTTCTAAGTTCGTTACCATCCATTGGGATGCTTAAAATTGCTTAGGGTGATCAGACAGGGAGTGGCCGATCGTTGACTATCCCCATATAATTTTCCCTTCTGCCTTCTGCCTTCTGCCTTCTGCCTTCTGACTTCTGAGTTCGTTAATGTATCCCAATTTACTTAGAACTAATATTCAACATTCGCTTAATCTGTTTCACATATTGATAAATTTCAGGCAAACGTTTATAAATAGCAGACGCTTTCAAATAAATCTTATAAGGAACAGCAGGACTACTAGAAACAATTTCTCCAGCAGCAACATCATTATGAACACCTGCTTGAGCAGTAGCGATCGCTCCATCTCCAATTTTTGCCTGATTAGCAATACCCACTTGACCTGCCAAAATCACATGATCACCAAGTTTCACCCCACCAGCTAAACCAACCTGAGCTGCCAAAGCACAGTTTTTCCCTATTTGACAACCATGACCAACCTGCACCAAATTATCCAACTTCGTATTTTTGCCAATTCTAGTTTCTCCCACTGCAGGGCGATCGATAGTAGTATTCCCACCAACTTCAACCCCATCCTCCAAAACTACTCTGCCAGACTGTTCCATTTTAAACCAACCCTCTTGAGTCGGCACAAAACCAAAACCTTCTCCACCAATAACCGCTCCACTATGAATCACACAACTATTCCCAATTTGACTACGTTCGTGAATCGAACAGTTGGCGTGTAAAACAGAATTATCTCCTATTTCTACATCTGGATAAATTACCACATTTGGATAAATAGAAACATTATCCCCAATTTTTACCCCCGCATCAACCACAACATGAGCGCCAAGATAAACATTTTTTCCTATTTCCGCTGTTGAGTGAATAACAGCAGTGCCATGAATTTCTCGAATAGGTTGAAAAGGTTGATAAAAAAGAGCGATCGCCTTGGCAAATAATAATCTCGGTTCTTTTCCTGCTACCCACTCAATACCACGTTCGCTTGCCTGGGTTTGCAGAGTCTCATCCATTGGCAAAATCAAAGCACTAGCATTTGTCGTGCCTAAGTAACTGGCAAATTTTGCTCCTTCTATATAACTAAGAGTACCTACTACTGCTTCATCCACTGGGGCCACACCTGTAATATCTGGGGCCACACCATTATTTTTTTCTAGACTACTAGCGATCGCCTCACAACCAAGTTTATTTACAAGTTCCCTAAATTTCATAATTTTCCACTGGTAGCAAATACCATTGAACTAATACCATTTTCTCGCAAAAAAATAAACCCAAGTCCATCGTTTTTCATCAACTGGAGATTTGGGTTATAGCGCTACGCGCTAGGGAATAGGGAATAGTAAACTGTTAAAGGGTTTTCGGTGCGGAATCCGTCAGGAAACAGGGTTTAGAAATGTCAAACACCTTAATGCATAGTGCTATAAATATTCTTATCAAGACAAAATAATCGAAATCCAATTTATTTGATAGACACAGCATCTACATCAACTGTGGTATCAGTAGTAGTTGAGTCTTTATCATTAATATCAGGTGCAACTGCCACATCTTTACCCCGACGTAACTTCATATATTCAACTACCATCTGAGAAACTTCTGCTACCAAGAGAGTTACAATAGCAACATCATCAATTTGTCCGACAACTGGGATAAAATCTGGAGAGATGTCAAAAGGACTCAATACATAAGCCAATGTTCCAGCAATAATCCACCAACGATATTTAGGATTACGGATAGTATTACGATACCAAGTATATAGAGATTGAATGGAAAAACTCATTTAATTATCCTTAAACTTAAAACTTACTTACATTTTTAATCATGGCAGAATTTTAAGCAGTATGGCAGTGTCAGTATCCACCATAGTTTTTACAGAAATTTCTACACTTAAAATTAGGGAATTTTGTGATTGGAGTTTGTAGTTAACCTACTGAGAAAGAAATGCTTTAGGCTAAACTGTCAATTTTTTTTTCCGAGTTCTTCTGGTTTATAGTTTATTGTATTTTTTAATTTGGCTTTATCTAAGCCAAAAAAATGTAAGCATTTCCTACGGAATGCTGCGCAAACAGTTAGAACGCAGTCAGCTTTTAGCTGTTTCTTGAAGAAGGAGACAGGAGACAGGAGACAAGAGACAGGAGACAGGAGGAAAATTACATGGGGATTCGCTCCCCCAAGTAATTTTGAACACTCCAGTTGACGGTGGGGTATTAAACCCACAAAGAAAATGATAAATAATGAATATACACTGCTCAGGTCAAGGTTAGTTTTTTTCCAATACTTTGAATTCTCTTTAAATCTCTCAATACTAACTCCTACTATAAAGGCAATGAATTAATAGCTGATAGCTGATAGCTGACCGCTAAATGCTTACAAAAAATTTGTCACTCTTTGTAAATAATTTTCCCGGTCTTCTAGCATAGGAAAATGAGCTGTATTTGGCATAATAGTTAATTCTATTTTTTCATTTAATTCTGCTGCTTGCCTACCCATTTCTGCGGGAATAATTTGGTCATATTCGCCAGCTACTAATAAAGTAGGTACTGTAAATTTTTTAAATTGTTCTGGTAACCATTCTGTAGCTTCTTTACTTACGGAAGTTAAAACTGTGCCATAGGCAGCATCAAAATCTGCTAATAAAAAATCTTCTAAAAATGTACGACTAATACTATCTGGCAGAGACTTATATAAAAATCTTGCCATAAATATGCGACTCATAAATGGAATTTGTACTAGCCATTTGGGGCGAAACATGACTACATAACGACTAAATTTATGAAAGGTTGTAAATGTTTTTTCATCATATTCAAAAATACCGCTACAAGTTAAGATTGCTTTTTCTACTCTCTCTGGATACATATTCAAAAATAAGGCAGCAATAGAACCTCCCATAGAATGAGCATTAATATAAACTTTCTCTAAATTTAAAGCATCAAGTAAAATTGCTAAATCTTCTGCATAGCCTACTAATTCATATTTTTCTGTAGGATTTTTTGATGATTTTAAAATAGTTTTTTCTTCAGTAGTAGAAGCTTGAGGTAAACATGAACGTCCAAATCCTCGTAAGTCATAAATTAAACAATCAAACTGACTAGAAAGCTCCTTAGCTGTACTTTCCCAATATCTACCAGAACCTCCCCATCCGTGAAGAAATACCATTACTGGTTTTGATTTTTCTGTGGAATTTGATGTCTTTATCCACTCATAGTAATGTTCAACGCCATTAACATTAATATAAGAAGTTTTTTCTGTTGTTTTCACATTAACTAGCTCCTGCTTCCTGATTAAAATTTTTAATTTAGTTTTTAATTTAGTTAGAGATTATATCGAACTCTGTACTAAATTACAGCACTTTTTAGGATAGTGAGGTACAGTTTTAAAATTAATCTTTTTTTCCCTACTCCCTACTCCCTACTCCCTACTCCCTACTCCCTACTCCCTACTCCCTACTCCCTAAAGTCCTAAGATTTTGTACCTCATCAACTCCAAAACTACTGTAATAAATCTGACTAAAAAATTGAGATAGTTTCATTTCATCTAATTTATTATTTGTTCTGACACCAGTGCAAATATCTAAACCAAAAGGAGAAACTTGTTTAATTGCTGCCGTGACATTTTCTGAGTTTAAACCACCTGCTAAATATACAGGCACATCTACTAATTCCCGGATTTTCTTACTAAGATCCCAATTATGAACTTTACCTGTACCTCCTAATTGTTTAATTGGTAGATATTTATTGCCAGAATCTAATAATATTGCATCTACTAATGGAGAAACTTCAACAGCTTCTTTTACCGATTCTTCTCCTGTAACATGAATAACTTGTACAAGAGCAATTCCAGGCATAGCATCTCGCAAGTCTTGATATTTTCCTAATGTAAGATAGTCACATATTTGAATTGTATTTACCTGACACCGACGCTGTTGTTCAATAACTGATTTTACATCCTGTTTACTGGTTAATAAAAAAGTAGATACACCTGGTGGAACTATGGCATAAATTTCTGCTATTAATTCCTCAGAAATCACTCCTAGTCCAGAAGGCATGGCAGAAACTAAACCTAAAGCTGAAGCTCCATAAATAATTGCCATTTTTGCTTCTTCAATACTGCTAATACAGTAAATTTTTACTCGCGGTTTTGTTGTTTGTTTCATCTAAAAAAACTAGGTCATTTCAGTTATCAGTTATCAGTTATCAGTACATCTGCAATAAGGAGGCTTGACATCAGGAATAGTCTCTTTTCTGTTGGTCGATGGTCGGCAAGCGAGGAGACCCGCTCTTATCAGAGCCGCTCCGAAGTACGCCATCCCACCCTACGGGAAGCTCCGAAGATAGAACTCCGTTCCGCTGTCGCGAACGACCGCTTTTTATCCCTTTAAAAAGGGAGGCTTTAGACCACAATTTTTCGGTAATAGGCAATAGGGAATAGATAATAGCGAAAAGAGATTAGTATTAAACTGTACCTCACTATCCGCCCAAAATACTCTCATCACTCAAGTGCTTAATTATCCATATTATTCTCATATTTTAGAGAACAGGAAATAGAAAACAGAGATTGATTGTTTTTCTGAATAATTAAGGAAAAAAAAGAAAAAGAAATCCTTATAGTCAATCCTCTTCTTTTCAAAGAGAGGTAATTATTAATTATTAATTATTAATTATTGAACATACTTCACCATCTGAAAAACTGCTTAATTCTCCATAGTTTTCTAGTATTATTCTGATAAATTCTGCTGCTGTTACTGGTGAAGCTGTTTTTACTTCAATACTGTTTTGATGCAACCACCAACCTGTAGTAGTTTGGGGCGATCGCCAGATTTCCAAATGTTCTACAGATGGATGGGCATAAAAACTCTCATTCACAGTGCCCAAAAGTCCCCAACTCCAATGTGTAAAATGGTCGTGACTCACCTTATATATAGGAAAGTTTCCCTCTACAGGCATTCCCCACCCATCAATAGCAACAAAGGCTTTGACTTGTCCACCCCGTAGTTGCCAACCCCAAGCTGCTCCTACTGCTCCTACTACTCCAGCACTAAAGGCAATAAATAATAGTGGCACATTTTTAGTTAATTGTTTTTTTATGCATAAAAAGTTCAAAATGTCAATAGCAGAATAGGGAGAATAATTTTGTGTGGGACAAATTAACAGCTCTCCAGATTGAGAGAGACTTTGCCAATGGACAAATAGTCCCTCCAAGAATTGCTCAGTTAGCTTTGGGTCGTGCATTCCAGGGCAAATTACTATGGTCATAGTCAAGTCAAAAGTCAAAAGTCAAAAGTTAAAAGTAAGAAGGAAGAAAGTTATAAGTCAGGACTTACACACCAAGCGCCATATCTAGTAGGGGCGAATAGCATTTGCCCTCTACAGATAGCGTTTTATCTAATAATTTGCGTAAGTCCTGAAGTTATAAGTTATAAGTCAAAAGTCAGAATTCAGAAGGAAGAAAGAAGAAGGCTTTAGTTATCTGGGAGAGGACTGAAGGATGGAAAAATCTGGCCTTGTCTGAGTCTTCAGCTTTTTATCAAAATAGTTGGGTCTAATCAGTTATCAGTTATCAGTATAATTGGGTCTAAAACGTCGCCTTTTAAGGCGAAATACAGCGCTTCCCATTGTTATGAGGTACACCCATCGCGGGCAAGATGCCCGCACTACAATATTTTCATCATTTACCCTGTACCTTAATTTGCCCGAAATATGCTGTATTTTTGGAACCTTGCTCCAATCCCCTACTTCCCCTCCTGGGAGGGGGAGGGGCGAGGGGTGGGTTAACTTCTGACTTCGTTAAATGTCCCAAGCAAACCTTGAATATTTTATATAATCTCAATTATTGTAGTACCCATCCCCCCGGAGGGGAGTGTTAAACTAACACCAGAGTCTAATTACTCACTATTACTGTTGCACAGAAACCAATAGTGGTAGGAGTAGGTTCGAGAAAAATGTTTGTTTTTTTTCAATCATATTTCAATCAAACCTATTCTCAAAAAAAGGATTTTTATACTTGTTTTTTTGACCGAGTATAAAGCAATAAATTGTTTCTGTTGTGCATTCTTGTTTCAAGTTAATTAATATTTCTAAAATCAAGGTAAAAAACGTGGTTACTACTCCAGAAAAAATTCAACAATCAACAGTTGCTCCATCCGATAAAAAAGACAGAGTAGCAGTTTTATTAATGGGATATGGTGAAGTAGAAAGTTATGAAGATTTTGCTAACTATAACGAACAAGCTTTAAATTTACTTACTGCTAAATTTGCTCCTGTTCCTACCTGGATATACCCTCCCATTGCCAAATTATTAGCTATTTTTGACTTGCATGAATGGAGTCATCAACATGGCAATTTTATCTCTCCTCATAATGCTATTTTTGAAAGTCAAAGAGCAGGAATTGAAAAAAATCTCCAAGCAAAGTGGGGCGATCGCGTCAAAGTTTTCAAAGCTTTCAACTTCTGCGCTCCCCACTTACCAGAACAAGTATTAACACAAATTAAAACTGAAGGATTTGATAAATTATTGATTTATCCTTTGCTAGTAGTTGATTCTATTTTTACCAGTGGAATTGCTGTAGAACAGGTTAATGAAGCCTTAGTAAAATTAGCAGATAAGACCGAACATTGGATTAAAGGTCAACGTTATATTCCTTCCTTTTATAACGAACCTGATTATATTAATCTAATGGCAAAAATGGTAGAAGAAGAAATTGCTAATGACTTAGCAGTTGCTCATTTACCATCTCAAATTGGCATTGTTTTAACTAATCATGGTTGCCCTCACGAAGCCAAAGGTTTTACTTCTGGAATTGATGAAAGTCAGGCACTTTATGAGTTAGTGCGGGAACGTTTAATTAATCGTTTTCCTTTAATTTCTGTGGGTTGGTTAAACCACGATACCCCACTAATTGACTGGACTCAACCAGATGCTAAAACTGCTGCTAAAAACCTCATAGAATTAGGTGCAACAGCTATTATATTTATGCCTATTGGTTTTGCCACAGAAAATCACGAAACATTATTAGATGTTGAGCATATTATTGAAGCAATACGTCGCAAATATCCAGAAGTAACTTATCGTCAAATGCGTTGTGTAAACGATCGCCCAGAATTTTTGCAGATGGCTGCTGATTGGGCTAATCTTTATATTGAGGAGTTGTTGAGTGAAAATGCTTTAGCTGTTAATCCTTCTTTAGCAGTGGCACAAGCGAAGAAAACTCATAGTCATAGTCACGGTGGGGAGCATGGACATTCCCACGGTCATCATCACCATCACGACCATGACCACCACCATCATCATCATTAGGAAGAATTTAGGAGTCAGAATTTCCTACGGAATGCTCCGCAAACAGAAGTCAGGAGTGAGAATTCAACAAGAAAATTCTGTATGAGCTAAGATTAATAAATTGGTTTAATATCAATTACAAATTATCAGATTAGTTGGTTTTCAATTAGTGGCAGATTTGAAGTCCTGACTTCTTCTTCAAATAATTAATTTTCTAATATTCAACTTTTTAAAGCCTCTCTTTTTTTAAGGGGGGTTTGCTTTATCTGCAAAATTTTTATTTCAAAACTTTCATTTCAAAACTTTCATTTCAAAAACAGGGCAATCGCTACTTTATTTAATTAGTTGAACAGCAGAAAAAGATTTATAGTTGATGATTTTATAGCGGTGGGTCTTTCGGTTTTCCTTATTTCTTTTACTATAATGCAACCTCAAAACCTGAATGCTTACGTCAGAATAATAAACTGTTAGTAAAATAAATATTAAACTACATAGGGTGCGAAGGGTGTTACTTAACGCACGTCTCCCACAGCGTTGTAAATATCGTTATTGTTTACTACTATCAATGTGCTAAAGCAGACATAGAAATATAGTTACAAGTTTCTTTGAGGTGGAGGGTAAAATTTAGTGACAAATTTTCTTGTATCTGGCTCATAAAAACAAAAGTTTCTCTAGTAAACTTACTAATAATAAGGCGATCAAATAAGCAGTACACGCACCTATAGTTATACCCCAACTATTTTTACCCATCAAAGCTCTCACTCCAAGAAAACAACATATTAATACCCATCCTGTTAAAGCAAATATTGTAAATGTAACAGAGTTTGTTAATATCCAGATTATTATTCCAGGAGTAGCTACGAACCCTAAAATAAATCCTCCAAAAGAAATTACATACAAAACAATAGGTATAAATGGAGAAGGAGGTTTAATTGCCTCCAATTTCAACTGGATAGAGTTTACATCTATTGAATCATTCTCATCCACCTTTAAATTTAATTGGAATTGTTTTTCTGTAGAAGTAGATGATGCTTCTGGTAATAACTTTTGAGCTAATATTTTATTAATTAAATCCCAAAATAGAGTTTCTTCTTGTTTTGTCAATCCTTGAATTGTTGAATTATTCATTTTATTGTACCTGATAAAAAATTTATGTAGTAACTACAAAAAATTGCTGCTACTGCACAACCAATTGAAGCAATAGCATATAATCTTTCATCTGGCATTTTGGCGATTACGTCTTCGTTAAGTTTTATGAGACTACCCAAACCAAACAAAAGAGTGGAAAATATGATCGTTAAAAGAAGAATACAAAATACTAAATTTCCTCAATAATTATCTAAACTACCTTGAAAAAAAGTAACCCCAATAGCAGAAGCGGAGATTGTTGTAGAAAAAATGAATAACTCGCCACCTGTTAGAGTTTCATACCACTTCTTATTAATTTTCATGATCTTAATTAAGAGAAAATTAGTTACTATAGGTAATAAAGCTAAAATAATATTAACAAATATCCACAGATTTTTTGCACTCATAATCCTGATAATAGAGACAATGCTAAGTCAAAATAGGATTGGAAAAATATTAATTTCATCGCACCAATGGTTAACTATTTTAAGTTTTACCTAGAGTCTTATACCATTGAGACAAATATTTGCTGTAAATTCCTCTTGCTTCATGTCTTTAAACTCAGTTCCATAATATTTTTTCTCATGTCGAAATAATTAGTGATCGCCTGCGAATTATTGCCAACAAATAATTTTCATTTGTTTGATTAACGCTCTAGTATTAGATTGTAATTTAGTGCATAATTTTTGCCTATGAAAATATAGAATACTTAAGCTTTTATAAAGTTTTTGGATAATCAAATGTTTGAGGATATAGTCTACCTAAATAATCTTTATTATAAGTTAATTAGAACTGTTTAATGAAACAAAAGTTCAGAAAATTTGCTTTAGGAATGACTTTGACAATTTTGTTGATAGGTTTAATTGCCTGTCAATCAAATTCGTCTGTAAAAAAAACTAGAGTTCGTGCTGCCCATAGTAATTGGGTTGAAGAACATTTCCAAACCGAGATTGTGAATATTGGTCTGGAAAAACTTGGTTATCAGATTGAAAAACCGAAAGAAATTGATTACCCTGCTATTTATTTGTCTGTTGCTAATGGAGACCTAGATTATAGTGCGAGCAGCGGTGAAAAAGCACACGAAGAATATTTTAAGAATGCTGGGGGTAAAAAAAAGTTAGAGCGAGTTGGAGTTCTAACTCCTAATTTAGTACAAGGGTATCAAATTGATAAAAAAACTGCTGATAAATATAATATTACTAACCTTGGACAACTTAAAGACCCAAAAATTGCTCAACTATTTGATTCGGATGGTGATGGTAAAGCTAATTTAGTCGGTTGTAATCCGGGTTGGTTTTGTGAACGAATAATCGATCATCAAATCAAAGCTTATGGATTAGAAAATACAGTTGAACACAATAGAGGACAATATATTGTTTTGCTTGCAGATGTTATTAGTCGCTACAAGCAAGGAAAAAGCGTTCTCTACTATGCTTTTAATCCTCACTGGATATCTACAGTCTTAAAACCAGAGCAAGATATAATTTGGTTGGAAGTTCCCTTTACCTCTCTTCCCGAATCCCAGAAAAATCTAACAGAAAAAGATACTACTATAGAAGGTAAAAATCTGGGATTTGCTCTCGATCGCCAGCGAATTTTTGCCAACAAAGAATTTTTAGCAGCTAACCCAGTTGCCAAACGTTGGTTTGAACTGGTTCAAATTCCTGCTGAGGATATGAATCTTGAAAGTCTATATATTAAAGATGGTGAAGATTCTCCAGAGGATATTCGTCGCCATGCTAAGGAGTGGGTGGAAAATAATCAAGAATTGTTTGATCGTTGGTTAGAAGAAGCAAAAAAGGCGGCAGATGTTTGACTTATACTAATAGGACTTACGCACCTGAACGTATTTCCGTCATTGCGACCCATAGGGTTTGCGGAGCATTCCGGAACAGAAAGCAATCTCAAGTCCTAGTTTTTCGTACCTCATACCTAACATCCTGTTGAAGAAGGAGACAGGAGACAGGAGACAGGAGACAGGAGGAAAATTACATGGGGATAGTCAACGAAGGGCTGCTCCGCGTCTACGTTCCCCCAAGTAATTTTGAACACCGTGTAGACGGTGGGGTATTAAACCCACAAAGAAAATGATAATATTAAATTTGGTTCAATAACATCACAATCAATAGACTTGTCGCTTTATAACTTAAAAATCCCCCAAAAACCTTGTTATGTAAGGATTGTAGCTATTGGAAGGCAAAAATGCTGGGAATTATTACTCTGTCTAGGTTAGAGTGATTTTTTCCCTTTATTTAGCGACAACTCTAATAAACTAAAAGACGTTGGTGAAGCGCGTGTATGATATTAATCTTAATTATTTAGGAGTCAACCCACCCCTCGCCCCTCCCCCTTCCAGGAGGGGAATTCAGTTGGACAGAGTCAGGAGGAAAGAAAGAATAAGAAAGAGTAGTAGAAGGAGAAGTTTTTTGTTCGCGCTCTTATCCGGACAGGATATCATACCTCTTTTCACCAACGTCAACTAAAATAATGGGGTTGCACATTAAAGAATGATAATAGATTTTAAACTGTACATATATTGAGGAAAGAATTATCCAAAAATATCTACTTTCGGATTTAATCATCCCTGATTGTGCAACGCCAAAATAATGATGATGAACTTATTGAATCTATGTATGCTCAAGCAGATTTTTGATAATTCGTTTTTTGAGCAAACTTATCCATAAATTCAATCAGATTTTTCACTGCATCTAAAGTGACAGCATTATAAAGACTGACACGATATCCTCCCTTAGTACGATGTCCTGCTACACCAACAAGTCCAGATGCAAACGCTTTCTGAATAAACTGTTCTTCCAAACTTTTCGTCGGTAGTGTAAAAACTACATTCATGCGCGATCTAGAACCTAAATCTACAGGGCAATCAAATAAAGGTGTCGCATCAATAAAATCATAGAGAGCAGAAGATTTTTGCCTATTAATCTTCTCCATTGCTTCCACACCACCAATATCTTCTTCTATCCAGCGCAAAATATGCCACATCATATAGATAGAAAAACAGGGAGGTGTATGATAATTAGACTTGCGTTCGATATGGGTACGATAATCTAAAAGTTCTGGCAGATCGTCCGGACTATTTTCCAAAATACTCTTTCGGATTACAACCGCAGTCACCCCGGAAAGTCCGACATTTTTCTGAGCGTGTGCATATATACAAGCACAGGGAGAAGGATCGATAACCTTACTCAAAAAGTCAGAACTCATATCAGCAACTATGGGAATTGGAACTTCAGGAAAATTGTGAAATTGAGTTCCGACAACAGTATTATTGGTGCTTAGATGCTTTGTTGCACAAAAGATTGTTCAATAGTTAATTTGCTAGTTCTTTTAGCTCCTAAACTTTCAATTTAGTCAATTTATTAATTTATTTACAGTTAATCAAGAAATTTAAATAACTCTCCCACCTGTTTTAAATCCACATTTCCTCCACTAATAATTACTCCAACTCTCACACCAGAAACTTTAACAATACCTTCTAATAAAGCTGCTGCTGCCAATGTTCCAGTGGGTTCTATTACTAATTTCATTCTCTCCCAGATAAAATACATTGTTCTTAAAATTTCCTCCTCTGAAACTGTCACCATATCATCAACATAATTCAAAATTAATGGGAAATTTAACTTCCCTAAATAAGGTGTTCTAGCACCATCAGCAATAGTATTAGGATTAGATACAGTTTGTAGAATTTTAGAATAAAAAGACCGAGTTGCATCATCTGCATTTTTCGGTTCCACGCCAATAACTCGACAGTTTTTTAAGAGATTTTTAGTGGCGATCGCACAACCTGAAAGTAAACCACCTCCACCACAACATACTAATAGTAAATCTATACTTCCTACTTGTTCAATTAATTCTAAAGCAGTTGTACCTTGTCCTGCAATAATATCACAATGATCATAAGGAGGAATAATTATAAAACCTTTTTCTTGAGCAATTTTTTGAGCTAGTTTTTCTCTATTTATTTCATTTACATCATAGAAAATTATCTCTGCTCCATAACCACGAGTAGCCGTTTTTTTTACTTGTGGAGCGTTGTCGGGCATAACTATAGTTGTGGGAATATTTAATAATTTTCCTGCTAAGGCGATCGCTTGAGCATGATTGCCCGAAGAGTAGGTTAAGACTCCCGATTGTTTTTGAGTTTTTGATAGTTGAGATAGAGCATTGTAAGCTCCTCTAAACTTAAATGATCCTGTTCGTTGAAAATTTTCACACTTGAAAAATACTTGACAGTTAGTGAGTTTATTTACAGTTGTTGAAGTTATTACAGGTGTGCGATGAGCCACCGAATATAAACGATTAGCTGCGGCCGTAATATTATTGTAATTAACTACAAAATGATCGGCAGATTTTGAGGAATAAATAGACATATTTTCAGAAAAGATTCAACAATTATAGCAGAATGAAGTAGAAAGAAGGAAGAAGGAAAAATCTGGTTTTATCTAAGTTTTAAGCTTTTTATCTGTCAAATATAGTAATGGCGACTCCTATAACAATTATCATTCATAATTACTTCTCCTTAAAATTAGAGGATTGACTAAAATGATTTTTTTTATTCTTGATGCGTAGAAGCTTTCAAGCTTAATTATTTGGTAAAAAGAAAAAACAAACAAAGAAATTTTAGGTTGAGGAGAGGAATAGGGGATTCTCACAAAGCCTATAATATCAAATTATTTAACCATTCATTACACTATAAACAATTCACTATCTCCAGACCTCATACCAAACTAATTAATCATAATTTGAAGTAATTTTATATTAAGAGTTTGAAGTTTTATTCTTCAACCAAACTTCAACAATTAAGATTATTTGGCAGTCCTGCAACGGTAATGGTATTAGACATCTCCTCCACCCATAGGCAGTAGGCAGCTTTGCTGTAGGCAGTAGGGAACCCACCCCTCGCCCCTCCCCCTCCCAGGAGGGGAAAGAATTGATAATTTATGTGTGAGAATTGATTTGATTTTTGATTTTTACCAGATGTCTATTGATCAAACTTGGGACAAATTACCTAATGATGTCAACTGTTATTACCTCAGCTCCTATTAAAAGAAAGCGGTTGATCTTCGGAGCTTCCCGTAGAGTGGGATGGCGAGGAGACCTCCCCATATCCAATCGACCAAGAGAGAGGATGTATTTCGGTTTCTTTCCTACTCACAGTTTTTTCCGCTCCAGGTCTCCACATCTCCCCATCTCCCCATCTCCCCATCTCCACATATCTCCATTTCCCTCTACCATGAGTATGCACCACTACCGATTATTTTTGGTCTCCCAGACATTGAACTCGTGCTTGAGATAAAATGGGTCTAGGCTGAAATGACTCTAAACCACGGCCATCATAAATAGTTGCTCCATCAGGCATTTTTGCTCCTTCTAATATTACCCCTTCTGTTAAAGCACCCTCGAAAATAGCACCACTTAAATCAGTCTTGCTGAGGTCAGCACCTCTGAGGTCAACTCCACGGAGATTAGCATCTACTAAATTAGACCATTGGAGGTTAGTATTTTGCAGGTTAGCATCAGCTAAGTCAGCACAAGTAAAGTAAGAACCACTAAAATTACTTTTGCTTAAGTCGGCATTTGTTAAGTTAGCTTGTCTAAGTTTTGCACCTCGTCGTCTGATATTACTAAGGTCAGCTCCACTAAGGTCACATCCTTGACAAACTGCTGATGGGTTGTCTAAAAATTTTCGGATATCATTGGCATTTTCTGCTAGAATTGGCGTAGTTAATCCGGCAATTGTTAAAAGGGTAATAGTAATAATTTTTGGCAGTTTCATAGTCTTTAATTTTTATCGATATTTATATCTATTATATGATATTTATATCTATTAAATATTATATAGTGATGTGGCATTGGCTCAGACCTTACTAATGCAAACTTTAAAAAAGCTTCTCTCAAAGAAGTAAATTTAGAAAGGAAAAATTTACAAGGAGCAAATTTGATGGGAGCTGACTTAGAAGGAGCTAATCTGATTAAAGCCAATTTATCTGGTGCTAAAACTTATGGGTAGAAAGTATAAAGATGCAGACTTTACTGATACCATAATGCCGAATGATGAAGAATTTACCAAAGCAGAAACACCAAGCGATAACCAACAAAAAATAGAAACAATCACACCTACTACAATACGCAAAATAATCAAAACCGACAAAGCACCCGAAGCAGTTAGTCCATATAATCAAGCGATCGCTGCCACAGGTCAAATGATTTTTGTATCAGGTCAAATAGCGATCAACACTAGAATCAATCAAATAGTCTATACCGACGATGTAAGTAAACAAACAGAACAAGTAATGATATCAAATCCGGTTAAACAGCCATAGAATGGTTAAGTTAGGAGTCCTCAGGAGTCAGTCCTCAGGAGTCAGGAGGAGAAAGAATTACAAAGATAAGCGTAGTTATGACCATTGAAGAATTTTTTTATGTCCAATTAAACGGATTTGATATGAAAAACCTAGAAGCTATTCTTACAGCAGTAGGTGGAGTTTGCTCAAACGTTGTCAAAACCACCATTTTCCTCAAAGACATCAACGACTTTGCCACAGTTAATATAAAATCCCGTTGAATACTTATTAGACATAGGAGTGGAAATTACACATATAGATTATTTTTTGTGTCTTTTTTCATAAATTTTCTTCCCTTTTGCCTGTTGCCAGATGAGCTGTTGCCTCTCTTGGTGCGCATTCCCTCTCTTGGTCAGCATTCCCTCTCTTGGTTGGCATTCCCTTGCGTCTGACGCCGACGCGGGGTCGCACCGCTGTTGCCTACTTCTGCAAAAAGTCTATTCTTTTTTGGAGATGTCTATTATACCATTTTGATAAATGTTTGCTACAAATAACTAGGGGATTTTTTAGGAGTCAGGAGTCAGGAGTCAGGAGTCGTATGGGAATGGCTTCAATACCACTTTTTAGGTTGGAAATCATCTTTTTTGTCAAAGGGATGTCTCCTGAAAATTATTTTTATCCCTCTTACTATTCGTAACATTCTTTTTTCAAAATGGTATTATTAGGAGACAGGAGACAATTATAGTGGTCAATAGGAGTAAGTAATTGAGTATTTATATCATGTTCGGTTGAATACTTATAAATGACTGTTGTGAGGAGGCCCGAGTCAGGAGTCAGGAGTCAGGAGGAAATATTGGAGAAAAAGAACAAATATTCGTATTGGGGGTATTGATAATTTAAGTATTTGTTTGGTACTGTCGATACCCGGAGTCCTTAAATTTTATTATAACTGATTATCCGCAATTCGTTGTTCCCCCTCCGGGGGAACATGATATTATACTTAATATTTTCCTGAGAATCTGACTGCTGAGAAAGGTCAAATGTAGGAGCTATATAGTATAAATATCTACCTAGTTACGGATTTTTCTACTACTTTTAATGTTACAAATTGAATTGCGGAATGTGAGTTTTAATTAGCGATCAAAAACTTTCTTCTCGTCTTCCTTCTTGACTCCTGATATCATGTCCGGTAGCATAGTTTGTGTATAAAATTAAATCAAAATTGCCAGAAATCCTTCTGCCTTCCCTTCACCAAGGTGTAACTATTTAAGCGGACATGATATGACTCCTGAGTGCAAACAACCTATCGCCAAACCCTAATACAACCATCACCGTCCCCACTCACCAAAAAATCTTCTGCAGGAGAAATTGCTACAGCTAAAACACCCAAAGCATGACCAGTCAAAGTACCCATTTCCAGACCTGTACTCAACTGCCATATTTTCATCATATTATCCGCACCCCCACTCAGCAAAGTATCATCTGGCGAAACTGCTAAACACCAAATACTTTTGTCATGCCCAGTCAAAGTAGCTACTTCCAGACCCGTACTCAACTGCCATAACTTAATAGTGTTGTCATCACTGCCACTCACCAATATTTCACCGTCAGTACTAAACGCAACTGCACTCACATAACCAGAATGCCCCCTGAGAGTTTTAATTTCTTGCCCTGTAGCTAAATGCCAAATCTTTATAGTATTGTCACCACTCCCACTTGCTAACATCTGCCCATCATTGCTAAACGCCACAGACCAAACCCTCTGAGAATGCCCTGTGAGAGTATGAAGTTCGTTACCCGTACTCACCTGCCACAACTTAATTTGGTTATCGTCGCCACCACTAGCTAATATTTGCCCATTGGGACTGAATGCTAAGGACTCAATATCATTGGAATGTCCGCGCAGAGTACGAATCTTTTTGCCTGTACTCAACTGCCATAGTTTGATAGTGTGGTCGTAACTCCCACTAGCTAATATCTCGCCATTAGGGTTAAATGCCACTGACTCCACATCGTCGGAATGTCCTGTAAAAGTAGAAATTTCTTCTCCGGTACTCAACTGCCACAACTTAATAGTGTCATCATAGCTACCACTAGCTAATATTTGTCCGTCTGGACTGATAGCAAGACAACTTACTCCTTCTGAATGTGCCTGAAATTCATTAGTTACAACACAATTTTCTAGTTTATGTTTCTGTTGTTTTGATGTTTTTTGAACGGGTGGAGATACTGGTTTTATTTCTTCTTGTTGTTGGCGTTTTATTTCTGCCACAACTCCCTGGACAATGCCCAAGTTTCGCCGAGCATCTTCACAGTCTGGCTGTAGTTTTAATGCTTGTTGATAGTCAGCGATCGCCTGTTCGTATTGTCCTAATTGATTAAAAGTATCACCTCGTTTATTATAGGCATCTACCCAATTTTCATTGATCTGCAATGCCTGGGTAAAATCATTAATGGCTGCTTGATATTGACCGATTTTTCCATAAACAAAACCACGATTATAATAAGCTTCACCCCAATTTTGATTCAGCTTTATTGCGTGGTCAAAATCACTAATTGCTCCTAGATAATCTTCCTGTTTAAAATTACTTACGGCTCGTTTGTAGCAAATTTCCATTATATTTAACTGCCTAGTTTCACCAATAGCTGTTAAACATTGATTTAATTTATTTACATATTCCAAATCTTCTGCTTTGACTACAGATTCTATGGCTTCCAATAGCAAAATTAATTTGTCTGGATCTGACGACAAACCCCGTGACTTTAACCAATATTTTAAGGAATGTTCAATCTGTGTAATTGCCCAAACTTTATTTTGTAAATTTGCCAAACTTTGAGCTAAATCTAAAGTCAATTCTGGCATCCAAGCAGAACGCTGAATTTCCAGATATTGATAAATTTTTTGATAATAGAAAATCACCGCTTCCATCATCTCATCAACTTCTGGAGATTCTGGTAAATTTTTAATTAAATCGGGTAATAATTCTGGCAAAATAGGAGGGAGATTATATTCAAATAAAAAATATTCATCTGCTACTAAACCAGCAAATATACAATGATAAAGAGTTAAAAATTTCCCTAATTCCTCAAAGTCTTTCTGATTGACAATATAGTTCATATCCAACTCACTAATGTCAATTCCTGCCTTTCTAAATTTTTGCTCTCGCTGTAATTTTTTCAGGTTGATTAAATTATTACCGCCATAAAGTTCATCAATTTTTTTCCCTTTTTCTCCGGTAGCAATTAACTTAGACCTAATTGCTAACCATCGACGCGCCCGGAGTTTCGCAGATTCATATAAAATATCTTGATAAGGCAATCTAGAAATAATAGGGTCGTAACGATATTTCGACCAACCTAAACTCCAATAAGCAATTCTAAAATTGAGATAATTACCATTAACTTCTGATTCTAAAACTAAAGTTGGCTGAGATTTTAATACACCAAATAAAGCTTTAATACTGGCTTCACTATGAAAAGATTTACTTACCCAAGCTCCTGCCAAAAAATCTATTTCTCTGCCTTGAGCTGCATAATTTCTGAAAAATTGTCGCAAACCATCTGCTAAAGTCAGTTCAATATTAGGGAAAAAATTAGGATAATTATTAGCTGCTTCAAGTCTATCAAATACGAGTTTTGGCGGAGCAAAGAAAACTCGCAGAGGCAGAATTTTTTCCTCTGGATCGGAGTTGAGAATATCGGCAGCAACTAACCAAATAGGAGAATTTTCCAATCTTTTTTGTTCTTCTATAATTTGTAGAGAAGTTTCTCGTTGATAGGCAACTAATTCTCGTTGGAGTTCATAGTTTTGTTTGAGTAGTTCTATTTGAATTGCTTTTTCTTGTTCCAACAGCCATCTTGGAAAATCTATATTTGTTTCGAGTCTGGTAGTTTCGGCAATTTGAATAAATGCCTGTAATTCTTGGGAATTATCTTGACTCAGTTTCTCTAAATCAAAGTTATCTTGATTTTGGATATATTCTAGTTTTAATTTTTCTAGTTGAATATTTTCTTTTCGTTTGGCTAAAACGGGATTTTTTGTAGTTACTATATTTGTAGACTTAGCATATTTTTTAAGAGTAACAAAATTGGCTGCTTCTGCCACTGCTTTACTAATTGTTTTCAGAAATTTTAATACCATTTTTTTAGGGGGTAGGGAATTTAAAAGTCAAAAATTCAAAGTCAAAAGTAAGATTTTATCAGCTCAAAACTTTAAAAATATAGTAATTTCAGGAAGTTATTTCATATCTAAAGGTTGAAACTATTTGTGACATATTTAAAGTGAATTTGTATTAGTAAGCTTGACTCTATTATATCAAATACGCTTACTTTGGAGTAGAAGATTCTAAAAGAGGCAAAATTCCAAATTTGGTAGGGGTTTGGTCACAAAACTCCTACGATATTAATTGTACCGATACTACCGGATTTGATATTAGACATCCCCAGAAATTTATTAAACGATGGTGGTACATTGTAATGGTTGTGTATTACCGATAAATAAGGGTTTATATCAAATCCGCTCGGGTTCGGTATAAAAAAAATTTTCATCTTCATCCAAGAGCAAATGTTTCGCGCATTCTCTTCCCTCCTGACTCCTGACTTCCCCTCCTGGGAGGGGGAGGGGCGAGGGGTGGGTTGACTCCTGACTCCTAGATTAACTATCTAATTACACTGATGCTACCGGATTTGATATTAAAGCCTCTTTTAAAGGAGAAAAAAGCGGTTGAGGGATGGCGAGGTCCCCTCGCCATATCCAATCAACCAAGACAGCGGTCGATCTTCGGAGCTTTCCGTAAGGATGGGATGGCGTACTTCGGAGCGGCTCTAATCAGAGCGGGTTTCCTCGCCATATCCAATCGACCAAGAGAAGAAAAAAATTTCCTTTTTAATCAATCCTATCCGTTTTCAATAAGAGGTAATAATTAATTATTAATTGTTAATTATTAATTAGGGCTTGCTGATTAAATCTAAAAGCATTGACATATAAAGACAAGTGCCTTTTTGAGGTCGAAAAAAGTGCCTGGTTTTCAGCTCTTCATGCTCATGCATGGAGAGTATTTTAGGCAAAAGTTGGGCAGAGAAATCATTCTGACAATTCTTACTCCTACCTACTCTAAATTCCCCGTTCCTCCTGTCTCCTGTCTCCTGTCTCCTGTCTCCTACCCTCACCCATAAGACTTTTTCAGCAAACCCTAATTATTGAAACATCTCCAGAAAAGAGGGAGCAGGGAGCAGGGAGCAGGGAGCAGGGAGCAGGGAACCCACCCCTCACCCCTCCCAGGAGGGGAATAATTGATAATTTATCCCCTATTATAATTGATTTGATTTTTTATTATTTTTGTGAGTAATATCATGTCCGCTGGTATCGTTCGTGTAAACCCAAAGGTGAATATCTACAGGAAATTTAAGTTTTTTTCTTGCTCTTAAGTATTCTTGCCTGTTCCCAGTTAAGTGTTCCCAGTTAAGTGTTCCCTACCCTTGCTATACAATACCGATGCTACCGGACATGATATAAAACAGTGGGAGCATCTTGCTCCCGTACTTACCCGACCAAAAAACTTTCTCCTTATACTCGGGGTTTATTCTTCTTTCTTCCCTCCTGACTCAGTCCGACTGAATTCCCCTCCTGGGAGGGGCAGGGGTGGGTTGACTCCTAAGTAATTAAGATTAGTATCATACCCGCGCTTCACCAACGCCTATTTTTGTGAGGAAAACAGTGGGAGCATCTTGCTCCCGTACTCGCGGGCAGGATGCTACCACTGGACATTGATTGTTCCTATCTACCATTACGATGGAGGACTACCCATTATATCATGTTCGGACGGGTCAGTTATAAATAAAATTTAAGGACTGACAGTACCGACGGTATCAAATAAATACTGAAATTGTCTTTACTTTTCTCCAATATTTCCTCTTTTTCTCCAATATTTCCTCCTGACTCCTGACTCCCCCTCCTGGGAGGGGCGAGGGGTGGGTTGACTCCTGACTCCTGAGGACTCACAACATTTATTTATAAGTATTCAACCGCAATTCGTAGCTCCCCCGGAGGGGGAACATGATATTAAACGGTGTTGGTGAATCAAGCTATGAAACCTAAATTTTGCAAAATATAAAATGCTTTTCAGTTAATGTTTATGCCATCGCCATTAAAGCAAAATCATAGCCACGCATCACCAACACCCATTAAACTTATAGGGAGGTAAGCTAAAAATCATTTAGGTTTTATATTCCCTGTTTTCTGTTGCCTGTTGCCTTGAACAAAAATTGGATATATGGTTTAAATGCTTAACAACTTGCCATGGAACATTCCGACATTTTTTTTATGAAATATCTATTTTTTTAAGGGAACAGAGAAATTTACTAAAGTTTACTTCAACTACTATAATTTTTGCTGTAAATATTTGCACCAATTAAAAGCTAAATCAATATCTGTAAACGGAATTTGGATATTTTTAGAATCAGAAAAAATCAACTCCAAAACTACTTTACCTTGACCTGGTAAATTTTCCGGATCTACTACCTTATTATTAACTAATAATTGTAGCGAAATCACATCTGACAAAGAAAAGGTTTCCAAATTAACAGGTCCCTTACGTGTAGGTTTTCCCCAAGTTATACTTTCACCATTTTGACCCAATACTGCATAAATATCATATTTAGCTTTCTCAAAAGATTCTGCCCAAGCACGGTAAGATTCCAACTTTTGATACTCATTCCAACCTGCCCAAGCTAACCAGATAAACACACCCAATAGGGGCAACCACAATAAACCTCTTTCCATATTAACCTTTAGATTTTCTAGTTATCTTTTCTTAATTTTAGAACAGCATTTTGGTATTATTTCCCATATTGTTGAATTGATCGACTAATTCTCAACCATTTTATGAAAACTTTATTTTATCCATCATATAGACATCTCCAGAAAAGAGGGAACAGGGAACAGGGAACAGGGAACAGGGAACAGGGAACACTTAACCCACCCCTCACCCCTCCCAGGAGGGGAATAATTGATAATTTCTGGATAATAATTGATTTTATTTTTGATTTTTGGAGATGTCTAATACTCAAACTAAACTTTTGCAGTCTTCCGCAACGTCTCTGAAGGCAACTCTCCAAACATAGCTTTGTAATCTCTAGCAAAATGACCTGCACTCCAGAACCCATATTGACTCGCAAGCATAGTTATACTATAGTTCTTCGGATCGCTTGCCTTCAGGCGTTGTCGCAGTGCATTGAGTCTTCGCACCTTGAGATAACGCATCGGACTCATGCCAAATAACTCCTGAAAACCACGGGATAAGGCGGAACTGCTAGACTCTAAATTTTGAGCTAGTTTTTTTAAGGTCAGAGGTTCTTCAAAACTAGATAACATTTCTTGCTCTGCTTGGGTAATCAACTTAGCTTGTCGGGAAGGTTTGAGGGAACTCTTGGAATTCCATTTAATGGGAATTTTACTAATTAACAAAGGCAGGAAATCATTAGTAATAAGATCCACAACATGATCTTGTTGTAAATAACTTGGTTGATGTTCTGCTAACCAAAATATTTCCTTCAAGTAATCTTTAATTTCTTTCATCTCAGTTGGTAACAAATTCACATAATTTTTACTCAGGAAACAATCATCCAGATCGTGGCGTTGTAGTTGGTTTGCATAAGCATGAAAAGTTTCCACAGGGATTAAAATATTTGCGATCGTTCCACCTTGAGGCATGAGGAAGTCTACTTCATCTCCATTGAAACCAAAAATAGTCCTTTGAGGATCGATAGGGCGACGGTGGGAGTAAAATTCTCCTTCATTCTCAAACCAAACCATCGTAAAATCTCGGTATTTCTTCAAGTCTAAGCCCCAAGTTTGAATCCCTTGATTCGCCTGATTGTATATGAAATGTAAGTCACCAATCCGGATCGACAAAAACTTACTGTGGAGAGCACCAACAGTTAGTTGTATCATCTGCATTCCACCATAGCCAAAAAACTCAGTGAAACGATCCACATCTGTAAAGGAAAGGGAGGTAATCTGCTGATTATTTGTCCCAGATTTATCCTGGTCAATTTTATTCTTTTTTACACTCATTACCTAAGCAAAAATAATTATAAATAAATTTAATATTTGACTTCAATTATTTTTTGAAATCTTATGATTCAAAAAGTGGGAATTTTTGAATGTTCAAACAGTCAGATTAACACTAAAGTGGAACACCAAAGTCACAAATTTGATTTTTGCCTTATGAAATTGGTTGTTGAATTTATCTAAAAATTAAGGAGTTTATTTTCATGCAACGAGTCATGAAAAAGGCGATCGCTATGGCGATGTCCTTAACGCTTTGGTTTGTAGGGATGTTGCCTTGGCTACCTACATCTGCTGCATTTGCCCAAACAACTCAACTTCCTAACATTTTGGTGATTATGGGAGATGATATTGGTTGGACAAATCTCAGCGCCTACGAAAAAGGCATTGTTGGTTACGACACCCCTAATATTGACAGCATTGCCAAGGATGGTGTGCTGTTCACCGACTACTACGCCGAACAAAGCTGCACCGCTGGTCGGGCGGCGTTTATCACCGGGCAAAGCGCCCTGCGTACCGGTCTGCTGAGAGTGGGTTTCCCCGGCGCACCCTTCGGCCTCCAACACGAAGATCCCACCCTGGCCGAAATGCTGAAGCCTCTGGGCTACACGACTGGCCAGTTTGGTAAAAACCACTTGGGCGATGTAAACAAGTTTCTACCAACAGTCCATGGCTTTGATAAATTCTTTGGTAATCTCTACCACTTGAATGCAGAAGAGGAACCGGAAAACGCCGACTATCCAGGGGGACCCGATGGTCTATTTGCAGAAAACGTTGGACCGCGCGGCGTGCTAGATTGCAAAGCATCACCAGATGTTTATTATAAAGATGATGCGATTTTCGACACAGATGGAAATCCACTTCCTGAACTGGACACAGATGGAAATCCACTTCCCGATCTGAAAAATTCCAGGAAAATAGCTCTCAGACGCTTTGGTGAATTGGGCAATCAGTACTGCGAAGACACTGGAGCGCTAACTATTGAGCGCATGAAAACGATTGATGATATATTCCTTGAGCGCACCAAGGACTTCATCACCACTGCCGTCAACAACGACCAACCTTTCTTAACCTGGTTTAACTCCACCCGCATGCACCACAATACTCACCTGAATGATGAGGTTAAGGGAATCAGTGGCCAAAATTTCTACGGTGATGGCATGGTAGAGCATGACGGTCATGTAGGCGAGTTACTCAACTTGGTCGAGCAGCTCGGTATTAAAGAGAATACGATTGTTGTATATACCACCGATAATGGTCCCCATTATAATATGTGGCCTGATGGTGGTATAAGTCCTTTCCGAGCTGAAAAGAACACCAACTGGGAAGGTGGCTATCGTGTTCCTGCTTTAGTAAGCTGGCCTGGTCATATCCCTGCAGGAGTAGTTTCCCACGAGATTTTCTCCCACTTGGATTGGGTGCCGACGCTGATGGCAGCGGTAGGTGAAGCATTAGGTGAAGAGAAGTACGCGGATTACAAAACAACCCTAATGCGGGATTGCCCTCAAGATATTGCCACTAATCTCTGCGGTACTTATCTAGATGGTTATAACCAACTGCCTTATCTGGAAACTGCAGGCGAACCAGGTTCCAAGGGGGCACGTCCAGGCTTCATCTACTTCAATGATGAAGGAAAAATGCCGGGGGTTCGTCTTGGCGACTGGAAATTGGTTTTTATGGAACAGCGAGCCCACTATTTCGATCTCTGGCGCGAGCCGTTTGTGAAACTGCGGATTCCCAAGATATTTAACTTGCGCCGAGATCCTTACGAGCGGGCTGATACTGATTCAAACAGCTATAACGACTGGTGGTTCCGCCGACAGTACTTGATCACACCAGCCATCGGACTGGTGCAGAAGTACCTGCAGACATTTGAAAAGTATCCGCCCAGTCAGGGTCTTGTCACCAGCAATCCTGATGAGATTGTTCAAGACATCATCGATTCAATTGAAGTGACTCCCATTGAGTAATCAATTCCAATTTCAGATTTTTGATTTTGGTTTTTACCTTGCAACTAGCTAACAAGTGAGTTTATGGTTTACCCGAAAAGGCGATCGCGCTTTGGGGTGAACTATCCAAACTCAAGCTAAGAGTTTGATCTGGATCGATACAGTTGAGTTAAGCCTAAAAATCAACAATAACGTAGGTTGGGTTGAGGGACGAAACCCAACAGAATCCTGACAATGTTGGGTTTCACTATCGCTCAACCCAACCTACAATTCTAGCTAACAGGTGAGTTTATGGTTTACCCGAAAATGCGTTCGCGCTTTGTGGTGGACTATCAAAACTCAAGCTAATAGTTCGATCTGGAGCAATAAAGTTCAGTTAAGCCTAAAAATCAACAATAATGTAGGTTGGGTTGAGGAACGAAACCCAACAGAGTCTTGACAATGTTGGGTTTCACTATCGCTCAACCCAACCTACAATCCTACAATCCAAACTCAAGCTAATAGTTCGATCTGGAGCAATAAAGTTCAGTTAAGCCTAAAAATCAACAATAATGTAGTTGGGTTGAGGGACGATCTTCGGAGCTTATCCGTAGGATAAACCCAACAGAATCCTGACAATGTTGGGTTTCACTATCGCTCAACCCAACCTACAATCCTACAATCCTAGCTAACTCTAAAAGTCCCCCAAGATTGGGGGATTTAGGGGGCTTGACCAGAACCAAACAATCGCGCATTCATAATATTGAATGGAACAAAAAGAAAATACCACCCAAATTAAGGAGTTTTTTGGTTCGTGAAACGAGTTATAAAAATGGGAATCGCGATCGCGACCTCCCTTCTACTATTCCTCTCGGGAATGCTTCCCTGGTTCCCGATCGCTCCTGCTTTTGCTTATCAAAACTTTAACTTTGAGCTGCCCAAGGAAAAAATGGGGCTTTCAAGTGACTTAATGATCAAGGCTTTAGATGCCTTTCAACAAAGGTGGCCCCAGGAAGCTAGCACACCTAGCATTTCAGGTGACACAATTGAGGGGGCTGTAAATGCCTCTGAAGAGACGTTGCTCCAGGAGAACACCAACCAACCTAACATTCTCGTCATCATGACTGACGATGTGGGTTGGTTTAACCTCAGTGCCTACAACGACGGCATGATGGGCTACCGTACCCCCAACATCGATCGCATTGCCGAAGAAGGCATTCGCTTTACCGATGCTTATGCAGAAAATAGCTGTACCGCTGGACGGGCAGCATTCATCACGGGTCAAAGCCCTGGACGTACTGGTTTGACTAAAGTAGGTCTCCCTGGGTCTGATTTGGGACTCAGCACCAAAGATATTACCCTGGCTGAAGTCTTGAAAGAACAGGGCTATGCCACAGGCCAATTTGGCAAAAACCACCTCGGCGATAGCGATGAGTTTCTTCCCACCAATCATGGTTTTGAAGAGTTTTATGGCAATCTCTATCACCTCAACTCTGAGGAAGAGCCAGAAAACGCTGATTATCCGGGCGGACCAGACGGTGACTACGTTAAAAAGTATGGTCCCAAGGGCGTTCTCCATTCTTATGATACGAGGGTGGAAGGATCGCCTCAGACGGTGGCACAAGCGAAGGAACTTCATGATTCTCTAGTTCCAGAGCATGCCTGCAACCTTGAGCGATCTTATGTTGTAGATGAAGATGCTCCTGAAAGTGAAGGTCCTGTGGGTTACCAAGTGATTTGCAACACAGGACCCCTCGATACTGCTCGGATGCCTACGGTGGATGAGGAGTTTCAAGGTGCAGCCGTAGACTTTATGGGAAAGGCAGTCAATAATAACAAGCCCTTCTTCGTCTGGTTGAACCCCAGTCGGATGCACGTATATACCCATTTGAAGCCTGAGTCGGAAGGTGTCACCGGTCAAGGACTCTTTGCTGATGGTATGGTAGAAAATGATGGTATGGTGGGCGAGCTGCTCGACGAACTTGATGAGTTGGGTATTGCAGACAACACGATAGTTATCTACACCGCAGATAATGGAGCGCAATTCTATAAGTGGCCTGATGGTGGGACTATTCCATTCCACGGGGAAAAGAACACCAACTGGGAAGGTGGTTTCCGGGTTCCCTTTTTGGTGCGCTGGCCTGCCCGTTGGAAAGGTGGTGTCGTGTCCAACGATATCATTTCCATGTTGGATTGGTTACCAACTCTAGCTTCGGCAACTGGAATTGAAGAACTTCAAGATGTTAAGACTCAATTGCTCAACCCTTGTCTTGAAGAAGAGCCTCCAACAGACGGTACCTGCGATGGGACTGAACTCCCTGTGGTTTATCAAGCCAACGATCGGGATTTCCACCCGCTGCACCTAGATGGGTATAACTTCTTACCTCGCCTGGATTACCTTGACAATATTAGTGAATTGCCAAATGTAGAAGCACCCCGTCACGAAATGTTCTATCTCACGGATGATGCTTATCCCTCAGCTTTGCGCTATGATGATTGGAAACTGATCTTTGCCGAGCAACGGGAAAAAGGTGCCAAAGTCTGGTCTGAGCCTTTTATTAAGTTGAGGATGCCTATTGTCCTTAACCTGCGTCGCGATCCTTTTGAGCGTGCGCCAGGAGAATCATCATACTATGACATTTGGAAGACCAATCATGCGTTCGTGGTTCCACCAAGCCAATATTACGTTGGCAAATTCCTGGACACGTTTCGGTACTATCCTCCCCGTCAAGTTCCGGCTTCCTTTACCATTGATGGGCAATTGCAAGAGCTGTTAGACGATCTTGAGAACATGAATCTTGAGGACTAAACTAAGTCTATTAGCTGATTACACTAAGGTGTACACATAAGTAGAATTTAGGAGGATCTTTTGAAGACTATTGTTGAAAATAGATCCTCCTATTTCTCTTGACAACAGTTCAAGCTACTTTCGAGAAGTTTGACATACTCCCGACGTTGCCCTTCTATTCCCCCCTTTCACTCGTGGGGTTAGGGGGGATGGAAAAATAGGGATTCTGAGCGTCTGGGAAACCCTGACCGCTGTTTAGACAGAGGTGATGTCCTCCCCCTGTGTTGACATTGATAATAACAAAATGCTCCTGGCTTATCAAGGGCACACGAACGTTTAGCTTATGGAGGTATCCGAATCCTGGCCCTGGGTTTCATCCCGACGCTCCCCTCCCCCCTTCCAAAGGGGGGTTAGGGGGGATGGAGAGCGCGGGACTTCCCGCCAGGAAAGTTAAATTGACGATGAATTTTCCCAACATCGCTCATACATATATATATAATGTGGTTAAAAAGTCGTCCCTATCGACGATAGGAAGCAATCTCGAAAATCCTTGAGATTGCTTCCTTCCACGAGTGTAAGTCGCAATGACTTGGGTATAGTAATTATCGGGATTTGATATCACCTGATACTAAATTAAATTAAGACATTGTATTATCGAATTCTCAATCATTTTATGAAAACTTTTTGGCATAAACCACTTATTATCTTTTTCCTAACAATATCCCTGATTTTCCCTTTCTCCACACCAGCACAAGCATCTTCTACAGATAATAGTTGTCCACAGGGAATGGTATTTATTCCTGGAGGCACTTTTACAATGGGATCTGATTCTCATTACCCTTCAGAAATTTCTGCAAGTGACGTCACAGTAGATAGTTTTTGCATCGATCGCCACGAAATCACCAATGCCGAATTCCGCAAATTTGTCAAGGCAACAGGCTATAAAACCATTGCCGAACGCCCCCTCTCAAAATCACAATTCCCCAATCTAACCGACGAGCAACGACAACCTGGTTCCCTCGTCTTTCAACCCCCCTCCGAAGGTATCCAACAAGTTGCTTATTTAAGCTGGTGGCATTGGACAGTCGGTGCTAATTGGCAACACCCCTACGGTCCGAAGAGCAACATCAGAGGGAAAGATAATTATCCTGTGGTTCACATCGCTTATGAGGATGCCGTTGCTTATGCTAATTGGGCAGGAAAGTCTCTCCCCACAGAAGCTCAATGGGAATATGCAGCGCGGGGAGGTCTTCAAGAGCAAGAATTCACTTGGGGAAATCAATATTCTGCCAAGAAAGCCAATACCTGGCAAGGGATGTTTCCCTTTTTCAATACCAAAGAGGATAATTATTTAGGAACTGCACCAGTAGAATCTTTTCCCCCCAACGGTTACGGACTTTATGAAATGACCGGAAACGTTTGGGAACTCACCTCAGACTGGTATCAAGTCGGACATTCTGGCAAAGACCATAGTTTAAACCCCGTCGGACCTGACAAAACCGCCAGTTTCGATCCGGTCAAACCCGAGGAAGGAGCATTGCACGTGATCAAAGGTGGTTCTTACCTGTGTGCTAAAAATTATTGTAGTCGTTATCGCCCTGCTGCCAGAGAATCTCAAGCTCCTGATACTGGCACAACCCATATTGGATTTCGCCTAATTATATAAGGGGAGACTGTGCTATGATGTCGAGTTGAATAGTGATAATGAAGGCTCGTAGTAGGGCTTTAGCCCATAAAATATCTATCTTTTTGCTCAAGCCTTACTACAAAGACCCAAACTAACTTTTTGCAGTCTTTCTCAACGTCTCTGAAGGCAACTCCCCAAACATGGCTTTGTAATCTCTAGTAAAATGACCTGGACTCCAGAACCCAAATTGACTCGCAAGCATAGTTATAGTAAAGTTCTCCGGATTGCTTGCCTTCAAGCGTTGTCGTAATGCGTTGAGTCGTCGCACCTTGAGGTAACGCATGGGACTCATGCCAAATAACTCCTTAAAACCATAGGATAAAGCAGAACTGCTAGACTCTAATTCTTGAGCTAGCTGTTTTAAGGTCAGAGGTTCTTCAAAACTGGCTAACATTTTTTGCTCTGCTTGAGCAATTAACTTAGTGCGTCGGGAAGGTTTTAGGAAATTCTTGGAACGTCTTTTATTGGGAATCTTACTAATCAGCAAAGGCAGAAAATCATTAGTAACAAGCTCGATAACATGAGGTTTGTGTAACCAAGTGGGTTTGTGTCGTGCTAACCAAAATAGTTGTTTCAGGTAATCCTTAATTTCTTTCATCCCAGCAGGTAATAAATTTACATGATTTCTACTCAGGAAATTATCGTCGAGATCGTAGCGTTGTAGTTGCTCTGCATAAGTATGAAAAGTTTTCAAAGGGATGTAAATTTCTATCATTGCTCCACCTTGAGAAACTACGAAGTCAGCTCCCATTCCATTGAAACCAAAAAGAGTTCTTCGAGGATCAATAGGGTGACGGTAGGAGAAAAATTCCGCTTCATTTTCAAACCAGGCAATGGAAAAAGAGCGGTATTCTTTCATATCTTCACCAAAAGATTGAGTCCCTTGATTTGTCTGAATATATATGAAATGTATGTCACCAACCTGAATCGACAAAAACTCAGCTTGAAGAGAACCAGGAGTAAGTTGTATTATTTCTAGCCCGCTATAGGCAAAAAACTCTTTTAAACCATCCACATCTGTAAAAGATAAAGAAAAAATGTTCTGATTATCTGTGCTAAAATCATTGTTATTCTTGGCAATTTTACTACCGTTTATATCCATAAATTCCCTAAATATATAAAAAATCAAGAAAAATGATTTTAAAAAAAATAATTTTTTTTGTCAATAAGTCATTTTATTTTTATTGTTTAAAAAAGTTGGAATTTTTGAATACTCAAAGAGAAGGCTTAGGACTAAAATAATGTTCAAGTCTTTGGAGTACCCCATAGCACAACAGATTGGGCTTTGGCCACCCTGATTCGATTGATGAACTCTTGTGTGTCCAACTTAGCCAAAGCTATAGGGGTCTGATAAAGCGATTAGGATTCTACAGCTCATCTCAAGCCTAATTAGCTCTTACCTTGAGATGCAGTCTAAGTTCTGTTAACTCTTTAATTATGAGATTTTACCCATGTTTTTTAACGGTATTTTGAACCGGATTTGGAAACTGGTGATGGCTGTTGTCATCACGACTTCCTTCTTCCTTGGAACTATTGCACCACCTGCAATGGCGCAGGCAATAGAAACTCCACCTCCCAATATTACGATCAGAAGTATATGTTCGACCCTGCTTTGAAGTTGGCAACACCTTACCTAATCAACTTGAAAGAAGATCCTAAGGAACGTATTACTAACATTCCTCGTTCACAGTGGGTATCCCAGTATTTTTATAAAATCCTGGGGGACTTCCAGAAAAGCTTAGAACGGGAGCCGTTGATTCCGGCGGGGGCACCACTTGATGCTACCCCTGCTGATTATTTACCCGGAGCTAAACTTAAGTCTCTCTTACCTAAATACTTCCCAATTGCTCCCTTGCCAGGATTTTCAGACTAATACCTAAAAATTTAGGGTGGGCATTACACACCCTGATTTGATTATTGCGCGTGCAATTTATGATATTTGACCAATGTTTTTAAATGGTATTTTAACTGAATTAGCCCAAAGCAAATGCTTCGGAATAGACTGGATGACAGACTGACACAATGAACAAGATCGTCGTGAGTCTAACAACTAATCTTTGAGATTTTTTCAGCAATAGATTTGAAAAGGATGGCGATCGCCTGTAATTAAGAATGTTTCACAGGCGATCGCTTCCTAATATTCTTGCTAACAATGTTTTTGAATCCCATGACTTATTTCTGTCTTTTTCCTTTATTCCATCAATTTTTCCTCGTTTATTTCACAGCATTGCTATTCTTGGGTTTTCCTAATCCTGTGAATATTGCATCCATCAATTCTGGCTCCTCAATTTCCTCTTGTCCTGAAAACATGGTATTTATTCCTGGAGGAACTTTTACAATGGGATCGGATAGTCATTATCCATCAGAAGTTTCTGCAAGTGATGTCACTGTAGATAGTTTTTGCATCGATCGCCACGAAATCACGAACGCCGAATTCCGTAAATTTGTCGAAGCAACAGGCTATAAAACGATTGCTGAACGCCCCCTCTCAAAAGAACAATTTCCTAATCTAACCGACGACCAACGACAACCTGGTTCCCTTGTATTTCAACCCCCCTCCGAAGGTATCCAACAGGTTGCTTACTTAAGCTGGTGGCATTGGACAGTGGGTGCTAATTGGCAACATCCCTACGGTCCAAAGAGCAACATCAGAGGCAAAGATAATTATCCTGTGGTTCACATCGCTTATGAGGATGCCGTTGCTTATGCTAATTGGGCGGGTAAATCTCTCCCCACAGAAGCTCAATGGGAATATGCAGGGCGGGGTGGTCTTCAAGAGCAAGAATTCACTTGGGGAAATCAATATTCTGCAAAGAAAGCTAATACCTGGCAAGGTATCTTTCCTTTTTTCAATACTAAAGAAGATAACTATTTAGGTACTGCACCAGTAGAATCTTTTCCCGCCAACGGTTACGAACTTTATGACATGACTGGAAACGTTTGGGAATGGACTTCAGATTGGTATCAAGTCGGACATTCTGGCAAAGACCATAGTGTAAACCCCGTCGGAACTGACAAAACAGCCAGTTTCGATCCAGTCAAACCCCAGGAAGAAGCTTTACACGTTATCAAAGGTGGTTCTTACCTTTGTGCTAAAAATTATTGTAGTCGTTATCGACCTGCTGCTAGAGAGTCTCAAGCTCCTGATACGGGAACTACTCATATTGGGTTTCGTTTAATTATATCATCCAGTTGAATAGTGATAATGAAGGCTTGTAGTATTGCTCTAGCCCATAAAATATCTTTATTATGTCAATGTGTAAGTTCTAATTACCTAAAAATTATAAATAAATTTGGTACTCCTGTAGATAATTTTTAAGCGATCGCTCTGTTTACCATGCACCAAATGAAAATGATATGTAGTTAATATGAGTATTTTTGAAAAACTCGAATCCAATGTACGCACTTACAGCAGATCGTTTCCCGCAGTCTTTGAAAAGGCGAAGAATGCTTTGCTTTACAATGAAGAAGGCAAAAGATACATTGATTTTTTTGCAGGCGCTGGGAGCCTAAACTACGGACATAATCCCCCGGAAGTAAGTGCGGCCTTAATTGCTTACTTGCAAGAGGATGCCATCCTTCTCAGCTTGGACAAAGAAACCCGCGCTAAAAAAGAGTTTCTCGAACAATTTTCAGATTTAATTCTGACTCCTCGGAATCTTGAATACAGAGTGCAGTTCACAGGTCCCACAGGGGCGAACGCAATCGAAGCTGCTCTAAAACTCAGTCGAACCGTAAAAAAACGGCGTGGCATTATCGCATTTACCAACGCATTCCACGGCCTTACTCAGGGCGCACTGAGTATTACAAGCAACTCATACTATCGGAATAATTTCTCTTTACAGGATGCCTGCGTGAGCTTCATGCCCTATGACAGCTATTTTGGTCCTGAGCATAATACAGCCTCTTTCTTAAGAAGAATGCTTGAAGACCCAAGCAGTGGCATTGATATACCTGCAGCCATCATCCTGGAAGCAATACAGGCCGAGGGTGGAGTTAATGTTGCCAGCAGGGATTGGCTGGAAGAGATTCAACAGATCTGCATAGACTTTGACATTCTGCTGATCGTAGATGATATCCAAGTGGGTAACGGCAGAAGCGGCTCATTTTTCAGTTTTGAAGATGCTGGAATCAGCCCAGATATTGTAGTGATGGCAAAATCTATCGGTGGTGGACTTCCCATGTCTTTGGTGCTCATCAAGCCGGAACATGACCAGTGGAAACCGGGAGAGCATACAGGCACCTTTCGGGGTAACAACCTGGCTTTTGTTGCATCGATATCCTTGTTGAATTATTGGAAAGATGACGGTTTAAAAGATGCGGTAATCAGAAAAAGCCAGATTGTACAAGATAGGCTGCAAAATATAGCCAACCAATACAAAGAGATGAATATGGAAGTTCGAGGGAAGGGATTGATCCAGGGCTTGAAAATTCCTGAAGAGGGTTTTAGCCGCAAAGTATCCAAAAACGCCTTTAAACAGGGGTTGATTATTGAGACTGCCGGATCGTACAATGAGGTTCTAAAGTTGCTGCCGCCTTTAACCATTGAAGATGAGTTGCTCCTTGAAGGTCTCGATATTATTGAAAAATCAGTTAAGCAATCGTTTGAATCACAAGAGGAACAAGCATGATATTACGTCGTTTGCAAGAGATTATCGGCACCGAACATGAGGTATTTGCTGAGAATAAAAACTGGGTGAGTCGGCAGTTACTCTTGAAAGAGGATCAAATGGGATTCTCTTTTCATGACACCATTATATTTGCCAATACAGAAACACATATCTGTTATAAAAATCATGTGGAGGCGTTGTATTGTGTGGAAGGTGAAGGTGAAATAGAAGTTATTGAGAGTGGAAATATTGATAAACTCACCCCCGGTACTCTGTATGCGCTGAATCTAGATGACGAGTATTACCTCAGGGCCAGCAAGGATATGCGAATCATATCCGTGTTTAACCCTCCCCTTAGTAGTCCAGAAGTGCATCTCCCAGACGGCTCCTACCAGGCCGATCCGGATGCGCGGCAATTCATAGTAAACCGCAAAAAAGATCGCATGACCTTTGCTTACCTAAATCTTAAGGGACACCCCAGAGGAAATTATATGCTGGATCGCTTGATTCAGGCTGGATTGGAACCTGCCCTCGTGATTGAGGAGTGTTCCGATTCTGCTACAGCAGGTAGACAGGAACTTGAGAAACAATTGCAAAAGATTGCAGCGGAAACCCCATTGCCTCGCTCCCTACCAGAGATTCTTGCTGGACGCAATGTTCCCTGTGTCGAGACTGCCAATCATAACGATGTACAATCTGAAGAACTACTGACAGCGTTGTGCCCAGATCTGATTGTGCTGGGAGATACCCGGATTATCCGCAACAAGAATATCCTACGCATTCCCAATCTGGGTATTGTCAATGTGCATCCTGGATATTTGCCGACTGTTAGGGGGAATAATCCCTATCTTTGGTCGATCGTTCACGATCTCCCCCAAGGCGTTACCGTACATTTCATCGACGAAGGGGTCGATAGCGGGCCAATAATTGCAAGACAAAGGTTATATCTGCAGCCAAGAGCCACTTACCCACAACTACTGGCTGCTATCAACCGACTGTGCGGAGAACTGTTAGTGGAAGCACTCTGTTTTCTTAAAGCTGGTGGGGTGCAAAGTTTAGCGCAAGGGAACTTTGATAATCCCGGTAAGAAAGTGTTTCGTTTATGCCCGCCTGAAATCAAGTCCGCTGCGATTCAAAAGTTGGAGAGCGGCGAGTACCATTTTGAAGGAGTTTAAGGAATAGTAGAGTTGTTGGGAAATAACGAGAGTGAAAAAAAACGGGAGAGATAACAATATATGGTAAGATAGACAAATTTCTAATTACGGGAGTGGGTACAATTAAGAGAAGGGAAATATATTAAACTTAAACCCAATGAAAAAAGTATTATTTATAGTGAATATTTCCCTGGTTTATGGTTAGTTCGATAGGCTTTACTTGCAGGTAATTTAACCCAAGTATTAGCAATTTTACAACAGGAATTAAATTCTTTATAATATCAAAAGGGGTGCATCTCATATTTGCAAAAATACTTTTTTACTATATGTTCCCTGTTCCCTGTTGCCTAAAAGCAATATTTTTTGGGCTTTATTCAAAATTGAGATGCACCCATCAAAACTTTGTCAAAAATTTGAGCAAAAATATTAATTATGATATATAACACTTCCGAAAATCATTACAAAAATATCGCCAAGATTTTCGATAATCTCTGGTCGTACTCTCCTGAATATATTAAATTCACAACTCAAAAAATCATCGAACATCTACATCTAACTCCCACAGATACTTTAGCAGATATTGGTTGTGGAACAGGAATTTATAGCCAAGAAATTCTCAATCAAATTCAATTACAGCACCCGATTATTTGCGTCGATCCTTCTGCTGAAATGCTAGCAAAAATTCCGGCAAATAGTCGATTAAATCCCATAGAAATGGATGGAGTAAAATTCTCTAAAAACCCAGGAATTTATAACAAAATTTTCTTAAAAGAAGCTATCCATCATATAGAGGAAAAATTTATACTATTCCAGAATTTATATCAAAGATTAACTCCTGGGGGAATTTTTCTATTATTGTTGTGGCCACCTGATATTGACCATCCTTTATTTACGAAAGCACTAGAGTTGTTTGAAAAAAACCAACCTCCCTATCAAGAAATGATTAATTTACTTCAGCAAGTAGGTTTTGTTGTTGATATGGATATGATTGAGTACCCTTTAGAAGTGCCAAAAAATCAGTATTTTGAAATGGTAGAAAATCGTTATATGTCTATGCTTTCTACATTTAATGATACTGAATTGGCAGCAGGTTTAAAGGAAATCGAAGAAAAATATCAGGATAAGTCAGTGTTGAAATTTAACGATCTCATGGTTTTTATAACAGCAACTAAACCTGAGTAGATCTGAAGTCAGTAGGGGTAAATGGCGATTCGCCCCTACGTTCTTGCCATGACTAAATTTGAGTAGATACGATATGGTAATCAGCATTACAATGAATAACCATTCCAAAAATCATTACAAAAATATAAAGGAGGACATAACCCTTGACTACTCATGAACCATTTCCACAAGAAGAGCTTGCCAACCGGCTCAAGGCAGTTCGCACCAATATGCTAGAACGCCAACTGGATGGTTTGATCGTAACCATCCCGGAAAATATCTATTATTTAACTGGCCTCGATCACTGGGGCTTCTTCGCTTGCCATGTATTGATTGTGCCTCTAAACGGAGATCTCACAATCGCAGCTCGAGCGATCGAAGAAGCCACTGTTTTGAAACAGGTGCGAAATACTCGATTCGCAGGTCATTCTGATACAGAAGATTCGGGAGAGTTTTTTGCCTCGATAATAAAAAAGGAAGGTCTTGGAAGCGCACGATTAGGTCTCGAAAAAAAGAGCTTGTTCCTGACTGCACATATTGCAGAAAAACTAGTAGAAGGACTCCCGGGTGTTGAATGGTCGGACATCTCATCGCTGATACACGAATTGCGCATGGTTCAGTCGCCTTTGGAACAGAATTACACTCGCCGTGCAGCGATAGCGGCGGATTCTGGCACTTTGGCCGCAACTGAGGCGTTGCATTCCGGTGCCAGTGACTATGAAGTGGCTGCGGAATGTCATCGAGCCATGATACTAGCAGGTAGTGAGTATCCCGGATTTGGGCCGTTTATTCGCTCTACTCGACGCAGGCCGGGTGACGAGCACACTACCTGGCGTGGGGATGTTTTTGAAAACGGCGATTCGGTATTACTCGAGATCGGCGCAGCCTATCGAAAGTATCAGGCCCCCATGGGCCGCCTGGTTTATGTGGGATCAGCACCTGTTATAGCTGAGGAAGCCGCAGAGTTGGCCATTCGAGGAATGCAATCCATCGTCAATGCCATTGAACCAGGGGTCACGGTCGGACACGTTTATGATGCCTGGCATGGCATTGCTGAAGAGGCTGGACTCGGAGATTACCATCGCCATCACTGCGGGTATCTGGTCGGTATTGGATTTCCTCCAAGCTGGACAGGTGGCAGTGCCGTCACAGGAATTCGTAGGTCTGGTGATTTAGTTTTGCGTGCTGGAATGGCTCTTCACCTCCATTCCTGGTTCACGGAAACAGGACGAGGAGATTATTTCATTTCAAATACAGCGCTTCTGACAGATACAGGTTGCGAAATATTGACAAACCGTTCTCCGGAAACCCTACAAATTCGATAATTTGGCGTGGTTCAAAAAAGGGGGTTTTAGGGTAACACTCTCAGCACAAAATAAGCCATCGATCACCCATGACTGAGAGGATCAATGGGGGTCAGGTCAGGTGCGTTGGAAGCGCTTAAAGCCCAATAACTCCAGCCAGTCAGGATTAATTTCTACTATGGGGAAGTTTAACCTCTTAGCTCTATACAAAGGTTTAGTAATGTATGGGTAGTCTCTGGAGATACCGATCAAAAAAATCAGATCAAAGGAAATATTTTCTACTATCTTGAAAGTTTCTTCTGACGAACTCATATGATCTTCACCAAATAACTCCATATCAGGACGAATTAATCCTCCACAAGCTGGACATATGGGTGGTAACTCCATCGGTTTACTATATCCGGCGAGGAGTTCTTCTGCAGTTGTCTTGTAAGAACAATCTACACAATATAGTTCCGAGAGTTGTCCATGTATTTCAATCAAGTTTTTACTTCCAGCAGCGCGCTCGAATCCGTCTACATTCAGAGTCCATACCCATGTATTGGGTTTCCAAGCCTCAATTTGTGCAATTACCTGATGAGCACGATTGAATTTTGCTTTATAACAAGCTTCTCCAATTTGCCACAGATATTTCCAAGCTACTTCAGGACGAGTTTGTAACATATTGTTACTCATTGCTTCTTCGATTGGTATACCTTCTTGAGTGAGAACACCTTCAAAAACTCCACCAACACCACGATATGTAGGTAGCCCAGAGTCTGCAGATAAACCCGCTCCACCTATGAAAAGAATAGAATCTGCCTGGAGAATACAATCAGCGACAGCACTCATAACCTTATCCTTGCTACACCTTCTGTGAAACGCCATAATATTATCCGTCCAATATTGTCAACTCTAAGCTATCGTAGTAAAAAAGTCCTTAGTTCATAGTAGATTCTCAAACAATGAAAAAATTTCTGTTTGTCTGCTTATTTTTAATTGGGCTTGGTTGGGCCTTATCTAACTTTACAGGTTTGGCCAATAAAGGAGTCTATGACTCAATTGTATTAGACTTCCGTGAAGATATCGGAGTTACTAAAATTGTCGATGAAATTAAGACAATCTCCGATGAATACCAAGTCACTCCTCGTCTAAATAGTGAATTTTCCTTATCAGATAATGTGTATATTGTCAAGGGCGATCGCCAACTTCTCAAAGAACTAAAAAACTCTCTAAACAAATATACTGAATACATAGAACCAAACTATGTTTATAGCGCCAATGCCATCATCTTTGAAGGCGGGAACGGCGTTCCCAACGACCCTATGTACGGGAAACAATGGAACCTCCGCAGCATCAACGTGGAGGAAGCATGGAATGAAACAAAAGGCGACGGCGTAACTGTAGCGGTAATTGATACAGGAGTCACCAGAGTTCCTGACCTGGAAAAAACTAAATTCGTTGCTGGCTACGATTTTGTCAACGACCGGACTTTAGCCACCGACGATAATGGTCACGGCAGTCACGTTGCAGGGACTATTGCCCAATCTACCAATAACGAATATGGGGTAGCAGGTATCGCCTATGAAGCTAGCATCATGCCCTTAAAAGTATTATCTGCTAGTGGCGGTGGTACAGTTTCCGATATTGCCGAATCTATCAAATTTGCTGCTGACAATGGTGCAGATATCATCAATATGAGTCTTGGTGGTGGCGGTGAAAGCCAAATAATGAAGGAAGCTATTAACTATGCTCATAGTAAAGGCGTAGTTATTATTGCTGCTGCGGGCAACGCTGGGCAAAACTCAGCAAGTTATCCCGCTCGTTATCCCCATGTTATCGGCGTTTCTGCTACTGACCCCACTGGAGAAAAAGCTTCCTATTCCAACTTTGGTGCAGGCGTTGATATTTCTGCTCCTGGCGGTTCCACTTCTGGTAAAAATGAAGCTGGTGGTATTTTGCAAGAAACCATTAACCCAGAAAATGGCAATAGTGTATTTGCTTCCTTCCAAGGTACTAGCATGGCATCTCCCCATGTTGCGGGTGTGGCAGCATTAGTCAAAGCTAGTGGTATTGAAGACCCAGAGGAAATTTCCAACATCCTCAAAAAATCTGCCAGAGTTGTTAAGGAAGACCCACTGAATCATTTTGGAGCAGGTCAGTTGGATGCAGCAGCGGCAGTTAAGTTGGCAATAAGAGGTCAAATTACTTTCCGCGACTTCTTCCGGTGGTTGCATGATAATGGGTATCTCAGTCCTGGTTTTTGGCTTGATGGTGGTGCTGTGGCATTGTTACCGAAGTTGGCAATGGTCTTGGGGTCTTATATATTAGCTTGGTTTCTGCGGAATTATTTCCCTTTCAGTTGGAGTTTCCCTCTCCATACAGGATTAGTTGCTGGTAGCAGTGGGTTATTTTTCCTCCGTGGTTTCTATGTTTTCGACTTACCACAATGGCCGATGCGTGTGATGGGTAGTTCCCTACCTGAAGTCGGTGGAGCTATTCAAGGTAGTGGCATTTTGAATCCCATTTTTGCTAGTGTGTTGATTCCAGCATTGTTAATTGTATTGTTATTAGGAAATCAGCAATGGAAGTGGTTAGCGATCGGTACTACTATTGGTGTTGCTAGTTGTTTGGCTGTGAGTGCAGTTGTAGATCCGGCAGTCTGGGGATTAGGTGTTGGTATACCTGCTCAAATTTTCCTAGTTGTGAATGCCTTGTTATGCTTAAGTTTAGCACGTTTAGCAATTAGAACAGAGGAAAAGTTAGCATGAGTAGTATTACAGTGAGTGGTACTGTGGAAAAGAAAGGATTTGGTACTGGCACTTGGGCGTTAGTAACTGATAGTGAGACTTATGAGTTGAAGGATGCTCCGACTGAGCTATGTAAGTCTTACCAGAAGGCAAGAGTTACAGGTACGATCCGAGATGATGTGATGACGATCGCAATGATTGGTCCAGTGTTGGAAGTTGAATCTTTTGAGGTATTAGAATAGTGAATTATAGCAGGTTTCATTTGAGTAGACCACAAGGTAGGGACGTTGCATGCAACGTCTCTACAGGGTTCTCGTTTTTTTAATGTGATTTATTGACCTGAAAACTGCTGTAGTGCCTGTTTTTGAGATTTACAAAAAGCCTGCAATACGGGCTTTTTTTTATTGCTTTATTTCTTGAGTAATATCTACTCTTTTATCAAGAAAATAATCCTCGTAAGGTTCTTTCACATTAACCCAAATAGTTGTTGGCATAAACCGGAATAAACGTCGCAGTCCTGAGTCAAGAAAATATTTTTTGTCTCTTTTTGGTTTGCCACTTTTTGTGTAGATACTATCAATAGCTTTATTGAATATTTCGTTTTCTGCCTCAATAACTTCAGCTATACCTTTGAAATAAACACCAAATCCCTCTCCACTCAATGCTGTTGAATCATAAACAACTGCAAAAACCTGCCCATTATTAATAATATTTTGAGAGTGCTGATTTTCTATCCATGATGACCAATAAAATGTGTAATCTTCATCAAAACCATAATAGACAGGTGAGTTCCAAGGGTGTCCTTCTTTATCTACTGTTGCTAAGGTGAGATAGGTAATTTCATTGAGTATCTGTTTTGCTTTTTCAGTGAGTTGATCGATGGGAGATGATATCTGCATTTTTTCAATTTCTCAAATGAATTTCTGGTAGTTGTACATTATACCATCGTCCACTACGACCTTTGCGCGTTATCCAAGCGTTATTAGCAATATTAGTATGATGTTGCTGCTGTTGGCGATACTGGTTAGCTTGGGCATAATAATCATCAGCTTGTGCCTTCAAAACATCAGACTGCTGACGATACTGTTGAATCTTCGCCTCCAAATCAGCAATTTCAGCCTTCACCGCATCAGTCTGAGTAACCAACGTATCCGGAACCACAAGCTGATATTGCAACTTCGTCCGAGCATCAACAACTTCCTTTTCCGTCCGAGCGATCGCCTCTTCCAATACCCTTAACTTTTCCTCATATTAAGTGCAACTTCATGGAGAAATTGTATTAGGTTTTGCGTTGCGACTATGTTGGTGATTTTTCTCCATGAATTCGGTCATGCTTTTACTCTGAAACATTTCGGTGGTGTTGTGCCGGAGATTGGTTTATTATTTATGTGTTTTATGTCGGTAATGTACACCAGTAATTTTGACTTTTAACTTTTAACTTTTGAATTTTTTTATGGTTAGTTAGCAATTGGATTTAGGAATTTTTACCAGTAATTTTGATTTTTAACTTTTAACTTTTGACTTTTTTATGGTTAATTGGCAATTTTATTGGGGAATTTTTACCAATGATTTTGACTTTTGACTTGATTTGGAGTATAAATCAATGAAAATTCATCAATTTTTACAAGTAGTTGTGGTTAGTTCAATGAAGCACTATATTATCATTTGCACACTTTTGTTGATGCAATACCTACCAATTCTACTTTAACTATTTTTTCGACGTTTACCTAAAAGTTGAGCTGCGAATATCCCACCCAAAAAACCAAATAAGTGTGCTTCCCAAGAGACATCAGGATCGGAAGGCAAAATACCCCAGATTAAACCACTATAAAGGAAACCAGCAGTTAAGGCGAATATTACTGATAAAATACTGAAGTCAAATAAACTTCGGAGTAGCAAAAACCCGAAATAACCAAAAATTAATCCACTTGCACCAATATGAATAGAATTAGGCGCACCGAAACACCAAATACCTAAACCACTAACTATTATAGTAACGATACTCACAAAGAAAAAATCACCTACTCCCCGTAACATGATTAACCAACCGAGAATAATTAATGGGGCAATATTAGCCATTAAGTGAGCATAACTACCATGCAGAAATGGAGCAAAAAAAATACCACTAAGTCCTATAGAACTTTGAGGATGAATTCCACCATAATAGTTCAATTTTCCTGCTAAAAATTCAGAATTAATAATTTGTACAATCCAAAGAATAGCAATAATACTTCCTAAAATCGTTACTTGGGTATTTATTTTTTCAAATAATTTATTCATTGGTTTCTGGTTATAGTTGACTTATTCTTAGCTATTTTAAACTATAGCGCTACGCGCAAGGCAACAGGCAATAGGCAACAGGGAAATACAAAAGGGTTTGCTGCTTCTATTCATGTCAAACACCTTAATGCGTAGCGCGATGTAATACCAAATTGATAAATGTTTGCTACAAATATCTAGGGTCTTTCTTAGGAGTCAGGAGTCAGTCCTCAGGAGTTAGAATGAATGACTTTAATACCATTTTTTAGGGCATAAATTATCTTTTTCTCTTGGTGCGCTACCAGGTGCGACTGGCGTCGTCGCGGGGTCGCACCGCTCTCTTGGTCGATTGGATATGGCGAGGAGACCCGAAGAGTGCAGACCCGCTCCGAAGATCGCCATCCCACCCTACGGGAAGCTCCGAAGATCGACCGCTTTGTCAAAGGGACATCTCCTATAAAGTCTTTTCTCGGTCTTACTATTCGTAACACTCTTTTTTCAAATTGGTATAAGACATCTGGTGGAAATTACACTTATGGATCATTTTTTGTGTCTTTTTTCAGAAATTTCTTCCCTGTTGCCTGTTGCCTGTTGCCTGTTGCCTGTTGCCTACTTCTGCAAAAAGTCTATTCTTTTTCGGAGATGTCTATAAAACATCTTCAGTCAATAGCTTATTCATTCCTGATTTAGTTGTTTTTTTCTTTCTCGTTTTCTAGTAGCATGAGCAGATTTTAATATTTTTAAGCGATAAGGGTCAACATTAGTTTGCCAATAAACACGATGACCTTTAATTTCTGTACAATTTTCTTCTAAACATTTGAGCCAACTAATTCGGTTTTGAATATTTTTCAAGTCATTTAAGAGTCCTCTATCTTCTTCTTGTTGTGTGAGTTTAGCAAATTTTTCATACTCTGGATAATCTGGTGTTACTAAAGCATCTTTTCTGTGTAAAATTGGCGGATTATATTCATTTGTATAGCTCTGATAACTGACACTTAAATCTCGTAAATCAATGTGCATACTTGTATGCAAAACTGGATGAGCTTTTGTGTCAAAGTCGGGATAAAATAAATAGGATATTATCGGTAGTTTCGTATGAAATTTAATGATAGTTGCCTCATTTAATCTACCAATTGTACGATTAGCACAACCTTCATAAAGTCGTAATAACGGATCGAGTTTTGCTACAACAGAAACATGAACTAACAGAGAGTTAGAAAATTTATAACCAATAGAACTATTTTTACAACATTTACTAATTAATTCAGAATCACCTAAACTAAATAACATTAAATCGGCTAATGTACAGGCTTGGTTATAACTACCAAATAAAGCTTTAATATCATTTCTGACTACTTCTGCTAATTGGGAAAATTTAGGACGGTTGCCAAATTTACTCAAGGCTAAATATACTAATAAATCTTGGCGACGTTTATCAGTTATCTGGTCCCATTCTACAGAGTTTGTAGCTTGCATAATTACTCGAAATGCACGACGAAAACTACCAAATTCTGCAATTAAATCTGCCTCTTCAGCAATTTCTCCTCTGACCGGAAGACGACCGCGATCGCTCATAAAATTCATCAGAGGAATAAGCTGTTCTTCATAATCTACAAATTTCTGATTTTTGCAGTTAATTCTAGGTGTAGATAAACGAGTTTTTAATCGAGACGCTCGAAAGTTTTGCCCCTGTTTTTCATCTTTAAATACCAAGAAAATACCCAAATCTATAGGGATAGAATCTACATTTAAAACTTGGTCAATATAAGATTTTAATTCTTCTTGTTCATAATATTTCTGAAAAGTATTACGAGCTGTAATTATGCCATCTCCATAAGCAAGTTTATTCTGGGTTTTATGGTCATTAATTAATACCATAGCGGAAACAATTAAAACCTGTTTAGTCAACCCCCAGGCTTTAATCAAAGCCTCCCTACGTTCTGCTAAAGATTCAATTACATTAATTACATAACCAAGATTAACAACATCAGCAGATATACAAGTATTATCGGGCGAATAATAGGGGTCCCATCCTGTACTTTGATAACCTTTTTGAGCAATATGTTTAATATCCCCACCGTGACCACAACCATAATCAAAAAAGGTTGTACCTTCTGTAAAGAGATTTGCTTCTAAACCCAAACGTACTGGTTTAGAAATTTTTTTACGAGCGATCGCTGCTTTGTGGCGTTCTATTTTGGGAATTGGTATTTCAATAGTATGTTGAATTACATGATGGTCTTTAATTTCAATTCCATGATTTTTTAGGTGTGTGAACCATCCTTGACGAGTACCAATTAAACGAGTGTTATCTAACAGTCCTAATTTCACTTCAGCACTGGTCAGTTTAGCAAATTTTTTGTAGTGGGGATAGTCAGTATTCACAAAGGTTTCTTTACGATGCAGCACAGGGGGATTTTTACTATTTTGGTAGTTTCTATATTCAACTTTTCCACTATTCATGTTAATAGAAATGCTAGTTTTTAAAGTCGGATGGGGGTCGGTATCGAAGTCTGGATAGTGGAGATAAGAAATTGTTGGTTTATCAAAGTTAAATTTAATTAATGTGGTGATTTTCTGCTCGTCTTTCTGCTGAGAAGTTGCTTTGAGATATAAACGATGAGCTAAATTTTCGTAGAGTTGTAGTAAAGGATGAAGTTGTGCTACTGCAGAGGTATGAATATAAAAAGCGGTTGGTAATTTTTTACCTATTTTGCTTTGTTGACAGTATTTTTTTATTGCACCAGATTGGTAAATTTCTAGGAATATCTGGTTAGCATATTCACAGGCAGATTGATAAGTCAAAAAATACTTTCTTATCCCATCTATAATTGTCTGAGGCAGGTCTGTTTCTAATTTGATTTTGGGTAATATTTGGAAGTCTTCTATATTTAAAGCCATATATAGTAAAAGTTCTGAGCAACGTTTTTCTTGAAAATTATCTTCATTTTCCATTGCTAAAATATCTCTAATGCTATTTGGATAAATATTTGCTAGAAATCTCTCTTTCCTGTTTTCTATCAAAATTAGGTATTAGGTGTTAGGTATTAGGTATTATACCAAGCATGGAAAAAGAATGTTACAAATAATAAGGGCAGTTAAAAGACACATGCAAGAGATGTCCCTTGGAATAAAAAGATAAATTCCGACCTAATAAATGGTATTAAAGCTATTCATTCTGACCACTGACGACTGACGACGGACTCCTTAAGAAATAACCTAGTTATTTGTAGCAAATATTTATCAAATTGGTATTATACCAATTTTATGTGAGGTGGCACAGAATTATTTTTTCCTTCTTCCTTCTCTCCTAGATAACTAAAGCCTTCTTCCTTCTGCCTTCTGCCTTCTTGAATAACTTGTCTATCTCGATCTACAGTCAACTCTGATTAAAATATTATTCTATGAAACTTAGAAATTAATTTGGTATTAAAATACAAAATATTTGTTTTCTACCCGCTGTTGCCTGTTGCCTTTGTCTAATTAATTATTAAGTGGAAAATAAATAAGCATTTTATTTAACCAATTTATAGGAAAGAAATAGAGTTTTAAAACTCACAAAATCAATCATTTTTCGTACCTTTTTTTTTCAAAATATCTTGCCTATTCCCTGTTCCCTGTTCCCTACTAATTTATTTAGAGTATTTTTCAATCTATTAACAAAATATTTGTTTTCTACACGCTTTTGCCTCTTGCCTTTGTCTAATTAATTATTAATTAGAGAGCTGATGGAAAATAAATAAGCATTTTATTTAACCAATTTATAGGAAATAAATCTAGTTTTAAAACTCACAAAATCAATCATTTTCTGTACCTTAGTTTCTCAAAATATCTTGCCTACTCCCTATTCCCTGTTCCCCATCCCAGAAAAAAATTTATATCTTTTTCACGTCTATGCCTATTATTAATTGTTGAAAAAATTGCATTAACTCCACATTCCTACATTCTGTGGCTGTTCATCAGAAGTTAGTATGGAGTAAGCTGAGGGTTGAGAAATAGGATCGACAGCTTCATATAACTCTTCTTCAGTTTCTGTAAAAAATTCTAAACGAAATTTTACTTTTCCTTTTCTCCAATAATCACCAGGTCTTAATAATTGACATTCTAGCCCATCATCAAATAAATTTTCCGACTCCAACCTAGCTAAAATCATCGTTATATATTCACTGACTTGAAATGTACATTGAAACATCAAAAGACTAGCACTTGTAGACAAAACATCATCATTATTTAGTAAAGTCACTTCAGTTTCCATATTTAATTATCCTAGATTTATTTTTAACGAAGAAAGGAAGTTAATTTAAAAAGTGATTTCAAAAACGAGAATAAGAAATCTTATTACCTACATTCCGCACTTCAAAGCCTAGTATAAAAGGCAATTAGTCAGTAGTCATTATTCATCAATCATTAGTCAGTAGGGTAATGACGCTGGCTAATTATCTGGCTCCATCAAATATTTATGCTTAATTTATTCCTCATAATTTTGCTCCCGTCTCAGTTAAATTATGAGGATTTATAGAGTATAAATACTGATCAACCCACTGATGTCTGTGGTACTTTTTATGTGACAAATTGACCTGTAGAATCTGAGTAATAATAACTGCTTCCTACTCCCGACTCTTTACTTTCCTCCTTTCTCTTTATTCTTCCTTTCTTACTGAATGCTGCGCCTTCATTTCTCGTAGCTAAACGAGTAAAGCAATTTAAAAAAACCATCCATAGGAATGTAAACCTTTACCCAAAAGATTTACTCCTAAATAACATACCCAGACTACAACAAATCCGGTAGCAGCCAAAATAGCAGGTCGTCGTCCTTGCCATCCTCTAGTAATACGGGCATGGAGATAGGCAGCAAATACCAACCAAGTAATCAAAGCCCAAGTTTCCTTCGGGTCCCAACTCCAATAAGAACCCCAAGCTTCATTTGCCCAAACTGCTCCAGCAATAATCCCAATAGTCAGTAAAGGAAATCCTAAGCCAATAATACGATAACTAATATTATCTAAAGTTTGGGCAATACTCAAACGTTGAGGAGAAAGAGTTACTTCTGTCTCAACTGCTTGAGTAGGTCTAGCCATTTCTAAGACAGCAGTTGGCCTGTGGCCATTTGTTGTAGATAGAGGAGAAGATTGATGGTTGTCCTCAATTTGATTCAGACTAGCTCCCTCTGTTTGAAGTTGCAAATTTTTTGAGAGCTTCACAGAATGATTATTTCTATAAGAACGAGTGCCAAAGGAACTGCCACTAAGTTCTACTTTTTGGCCACTGGTAACAATGAGAAAAGCGATCGCCAGTAAAGACCCCACCATCAAAGTTGCATAGCTCAACATCATGACACTGACGTGCATCATCAACCAATTAGATTTTAGAGCAGGCACAAGAGGTTCTGATAACTGCATACCGGAGGGCAAAGTTAGGGCCGCAAAAGCAGTAATACCCATTGCCAAGGGAGATGTAAAAACTCCCACCAGGCGACTTCCACTCATATTTTCGGCTATGAGGTGAATAGTAGTAAGTCCCCAAGTCAGGAAAAATAGAGATTCGTACAAATTACTAATGGGAAAATAGCCAGCTTCTAGCCAACGTGCTCCTAATAGGGTTGCAATACAGAGATTAGCGGTCACCATTCCGGTAGAACCCAAGACCGAGAGATAGGGGATACGAGGAAAAGCGGCACCTACCCAATAAATTAGCATTGTGGCAAACAAGATGGCAAACGAGATATTGTCCAATGAATTTTGGAGTCTGACTAGATCCATTTATTTTTCTCCAATGATGTATTTCAGTTTATTTATATTCTCGATCCTAACGACTATTGGCAAGGTTAAGAAAATATCAAGTATCTTAGTATAGCTATCTATAATATCGAGACTGAATATTAATCTAAAATAATAATCACCCAATTGGATGAACCAGTTGAAGGATGTGGTTTTTCAGGAGTTAGGAGATGATGAAGTTGTAGATAACTAAGGGTCTTGAATCATGTCTTATCTCAACTTCAGCCAAGTCAACACTAGAAACCAAGAAGTTTATTCTCAGCTTTCAGAAGCAATTTATTTATTAGATATAGCAAAGCAAGCATCAGAAGATGCCACAGCTCTTCATTCAATTCAAACAACTATTGAACAATTAATTAATTTACGAAATCCTGTTGGTTCAGGAGAGCTTTGAATCTATAAAATACCTATAAAAAAAATTTTATTACACCAATTCAATTTTGGTGGAGTAAGGCAGATAATAATATGATTCTACAACAAGTGCCAAATTATTCCTGCCTTTCTCCGTTTTAATCTTTTATAATTTATTGATAATTTCAGGTTTAAATCACTTCTTAAACTGACAAGCGATCGCCTTTATTCTGACTCGCAAATCACACAAATTTTACGATGTAATATAGCTAAATAATGCCTTAATCAAATATTTTTTATTTCTACTTTCCCTATGGAAATTTTACTCACAATTTGGTGGAGTATCAGGAATAAACTTGAGACTGAAAACTTGACTTCAAGATATTCATTTAGAGACTCATCATCAAATATACAAATTAATTAATTTTGCGTCACTACTTAAACATCTACTTCCTAAACATAAGGTCAACTCATACATTTACTTTTTTACTGATTCAATGTAAAATCCTATATCATTTTAGTTTAGCGGAAAATTAAGAGCGATCGCCGATTATGAAATCTCAAATTTTAACTATCAAAAAAAAAGGCACAACAATTCAAAATCTTCAAGTTACAAAAGTAGTTGATGGTGACACAATCAAAGTTTTATTAAACGATAAACGAGAATTTATCAGAATGGATTATGTTGATGCTGAAGAAAGCTATTCTGAATATTCCAAACCAGTGACAGACATGGGTAAAGCTGCATCAGAAATGGCAATAAAATATTTCATATTACCTGACGGTGAACTTGCTCAAGTCGATCTTGAATTTGATACAGACGACCCTGTAGAAAATTGTTTAGAAAAATATCGCGACCATCAAGGTCGTTTAATAGCTTATGTCAATAAAAATGGAGAAAACTTTAATATTAAACTAATTAGAGAAGGCTGGAGTCCCTATTTTATTAAATATGGAAATTCTAGACTTTATCATCAAGAAATGATAGCTGCAGAAATAGAAGCTCAAGCTAATAATCTTGGTGTTTGGAACCCTCAAATAAATCGAGGTAAACGTAAAAGAAATTATAATTTGCTAGTACCTTGGTGGTCATTAAGAGCCTCCATTGTAGATAATTATCGTACCTATGGAATAGCTTCTGGAGTTCTAGAAGTGAGATTAGATTTTCCCAAGATATTAGCAGCAGCAAGAGCTGAAGAATATGTAACAGTTTTCTATGATTTACAGGGAGGAGTTTCTAAGTGGTTAGATAATGGTGCTTTAATTTATGATGGAACTAAAGACCATCGTTTAAAATTATGGATTCCAAATACTAATACTGAAGAAATGAAGCCATTATTACAACTATTAAAAAATCGTTACTTTGGTTTAGGTAGAGGATATGTTTATATCACTGGGCAACTACATATGTATAGAGATAAACCAGAAATTATTCTTTCTGGAATAAACCAATTATCAGATTTTCCACCTACAGTATGAGGGGGTTAACGAAGTCAGAAGTCAGATAGGGGAGCCGTCGGATTGGCGACGTACAGAAGTTAACCCACCCCTAACCCCTCCCAGGAGGGGGATGCGTGAGCAACTCTCCAAAAATATTTGGCCTTAAAAGGCGGGGTTCGCAACCCATATTATTTTGATAAAAACTATGATTTTAAGCATTCCGTAGGAAAGCAGAAGGCTTGAAATACTTAATTTTCTTTTCTCTTGGTCAAGTAAGATGCTTGAATACTATCTTTTTCTTACTCACATTTAAGCGCCTTTAAAATTTTAGGACTACTAATTTACTTGACTGGGTATAGAAGTTTAATAAATAAGGGCGCATTCATTAAAAAAAGTAGCAAAATTGACCGCTAATAGCTGTTTGCGCAGTATTCCGCAGGAAACGCCTAAAATATTCTTCAACTGTTATTAACCGTTCAGCAAAATTTTTATCTAATAGACATCTCCAGAAAATAAACTTGCTCTTTATTTAAGATAAGCTAGAGTTGTAAAAGTCACTGAAAAATCATTTTTCGTAATCTTTGGCCGTGAACATCTATTCCCTGTTCTCTGTTCCCTAATGTGTACAAAAAGTCTATATCTTTTTAACCAGAGGTTTAATAATTATTATTTACCGAATAATTAAGGTTTAAAGCCTCTCCTTTAAAGGAGAAACAAGAAAAAATTTTCATGATTAGTCAATCCTCTTCTTTTCAAGGAGAGGTAATAATTAATAATTAATAATTAATAATTAATAATTAATAATTAATTGTTGAATTTAGCCCTCATATTGAGTTAATATTTCTACACCTGTTTCAGTAACAGCAACAGTATGCTCAAATTGTGCAGATAATTTACCATCCTTAGTAATAGCAGTCCAACCGTCGTCAAGTACCTTTGCTTCCCAAGTACCTTCATTAATCATCGGTTCAATAGTAAATACCATTCCAGTTCGCAACTTTGTCCCTTTTCCTCTAGTACCATAATGAGGAATTTGTGGTGCAGTGTGGAAAATATTGCTCACACCATGACCAACAAAATCTCTAACTACAGAAAAACCTTGTGCTTCAGCATATTCTTGAATAGCAGCTCCAATATCCCCAATTTTATTTCCAGGTTTAACTTCAGCAATGCCTAAATACATAGATTTTTCTGTAACTTCAACTAATTTTTTAGCCAATGGAGAAGGTTCACCTACGAAAAAAGTTTTAGAAGTATCCCCATGATAACCATCAAGAATTGGAGTCACATCAATATTAATAATATCTCCCTCTTTTAAGATTTGTTTTTTGTTAGGAATACCATGACAAACTACCTCATTAATACTGGTACAGATAGACTTAGGAAAACCGTGATAACCAAGGGGAGCGCTACGAGCGCCATGAGCTTGCGTCCAACGTTCTGCTTCTTCATCTAATTCTAGAGTGCTTACTCCAGGCTTGACAAGAGGTTCAAGATGATGTAATAATTCTGCGGCCAAACGTCCTGCCCGACGCATTTTTTCTATTTCTCTTTTTGATAATAAAACGATAGTTTCAGTTGCCATTGATTATTTAATTAGTCCTGCAAGCTATATGGTTGATAGACATAGCTTACTCTAACATATAAATAATTACGGAGGAGTCAGTCCTCAGTCCTCAGTCCTCAGGAGGAAAAAGAAGAAAGTTTTTTCTCTTTTGATTTTGGGTTTAATACCCCACCGTCTACACGGTGTTGACAATTGGTTGGGGTTTGAGTCCCCATCCATTTTTTCTTCCTTCTTCCTTCTTTCTTCTTCCTTCTTCAAGGCTAATTAAGCGAACATGATATAATCATTAAAAATCAAAAATTAGAACATAACGTTGAACCTATCCCACTATTTTTAACAGGCTTATTTGTTGAAGTAAAATATACTTTAAAAGCTTAATTTTTCGTTTTTAACTCTCAAAATATTTAGGGTTTTTAGCAAAAATCTTATTACCGAAAAATTGTGGTTTAAAGCCTCCCCTTTTAAGGGGATAATAAGCGGTCGAGGGATGGCGAGGAGACCTCGCCATATCCAATCGACCAAGAGAAGAAAAATTTTCATTATTAGTCAATCCTCTTCTTTTCAAGGAGAGGTAATTATTTATTATTCATTATTAATTGTTGAATGGGATAGGTTCAATTGTTTGGGGCGATCAGACACGGGTGTGGCAGGTCGTTGACTATCCTCATGCAATTGACCTTCTGCCTTCTGCCTTATTCAAGGTGTTTCATTTGTTGCTGGAAAATCATCTGATGTCTCATCATCATAAAAGCGATAAAACAGAGGCTCATCTTTAAAATTATGTTCGTCTAAAACATGATGAATTATGCCCTGTTCTAACATTAATTGACCCATTAAAATAGCTTCTTCCCGAGTAGCTCGTTCGTGAATCATTAGCCACTCTACTGCATCCGAACCAAAAAAGACATTTTCAAATTTCTTAAATTGAAATTTGCGGTCTTTGATAGAAACTCCGTTAGCTCCACGCATGGCAGTGGCGATCGCCTCCCAGTCGTACTCTTCTTTGATAGCAGGTGGTTCGATAGATGGAATTTCTTCAGGTTGGGATTGATATTCTACAGGAGTTTGCGACCGCAACCAAGCATAGATTTCTGCGTCGAGGTCTTTGAGATGTAAGTCTTGTTGAGGACGAGCTACTTCTACTCCATACTTTCGCAAATATCTTTCTATCTGGTTATACAAGTGTGTTCTCACCTTCGGTTGCTTGAGAGGATCGCGGATAAAAGCCACTACCCGAAACTGTAAACCATCCTCTGTATATTGCCGAAATTTTACTTTCGGGGGTGGATGACGGAGAATATCTGGATGTTCTACTTGAGCAGCAGCAAGCAAAACTTTGTAGACAAAATCAATATCTGTTCCATAAGGAACTTTCACATAAGTTTTCACCCTAGTTATACCACTGCGGTTCCAGTTGAGGACTTCCCCTTCAATAAAGCGAGAGTTGGGAATGGTAATAATATAGCGCTCGATATTAGAAATGTCAGTAGTTCTGGCACCGATGCGTTGGACTAAACCTTGAAATTCTCCAACTTGAACTAATTCTCCAACTTTGACCGGACGAGCGACAATTAAAATTAACCCACAGATGAAGTCTTTGACAATATTTTGTAATCCAAAACCAATTCCTACTCCGAGCGCTCCAACCAAAATAGCTAGAGACTGAAAGTCTACTCCTCCAGCATTGAGAATTAAGACCGCTCCTATAGAAAGTAGTCCGTATTGGACAAAAAAAGCGATCGTGTCTTGGTGGCTGCGTTCAGCTTCTGTCAGGGGTAGGAAGCGAGATTTGAGGATACTCACAAACCAACTTACCCCTACCCAAAGTGCGACTATAGTTAGAGCGATCGTTAATATTCTGCTCAGGGAAATGCTGTCTTCTCCCAGTTGAAACATTCTAGAATTAAATGTACTGTCTAGAAATTTGACTGCCTCATAAAACCAAGCTCTAGTTATGGGAAATAGTTGAATTCCATACTTGATAAATGCTGCCCATACTCCCACTTGCAATAATAGTAAACCTAATAGTTGTAGGGAATTCCAGCGTCTTTCAGGATTTTGTAGTTTCTGGCGTTGAATGTAACGAAATAGTAATACGAGTCCCCCCTGAAGTAACAGAGTAATCAGAAAGGCAATTATCAGCTTTTTGACTGCCCAACGGGTATAAGCAGGGGTGCGTTCCCGCCAACTTTGATTTAAACCCTGCTGGAGTTTTTCCTGCCACATTTGTACCTGCATCTCTGAGTACATGGAGTTGAGGACATCCGCTTCTGTCACCTGCATTAAGGGGCGACTATCGATTTTCAATACCACTTCTTGATTAGAGCGGATTACTTTTATCTGTGGTGGTGTTCCTCGTTGGATACTCTCAGCTAAGGCTGATTTCAGAGTTGATGTCATTAATGCGGCTCTCTCCTGGGCAGTCACTTTTTCCAAAGGGCCAATTTCTAAAAGCTCTCGACCATCTAATACTACCGGAGCTTTTACACTTGTTGCATCTTCTGCTAGGACGGGAGAGAATAGAAATATAGATAGTAAACAGATGCACAGTGCCAGAATTAATCTAAACCCATATTTCTGAAGTTTTGACACATAGTTGAAGGAAGAAGGGAGAGGGAAGAGGAAAGAAGGAATAAGCTTGATATTCCGTTGTTTTAGATGTTCCATAAGTCAAATTAAGGAAGGAGGAGGAAGAAGGAAGGCTTTAGTTATCTAGGATAGAAGATTAAATAATATTTAGGTTGTTTAAACTATTCCATAAGTCAAATATAGTAATGCTACTGCTATATCTTATAGCAAAGAAAAAGGGAAAAGCGGATGAAGAGAGTTTTCGACAAGTGACTTGTCTAGATGCTGGTGCATTGTAATGTTGGTCTATTGTAATTATTTTGGTCAAGGACAAAAACAGTGGGAGCATCTTGCTCCCTTACCGAATAATTAAGCTTTAAAGTCTCCTCTTTTAAAGGAGAAATAAGAAAAAATTTTCATTATTAGTCAATCAATATTGATATTCTATTGATCTATTGTCCAATAGTTATTGCTGTGCATAGAAAGCCAAAGATAGCGATCGCGATTCTTGATATTCTATTGATCTATTGTCCAATAGTTATTGCTTTACCGATCAAATATCAAAGCCTTTATAGGTAAAAGTTTCAACCTTTTTCACCTCAAACATTGATTATTGATCTATTGTCCAATAGTTATTGCTGTGCATAGAAAGCCAAAGATAGCGATCGCGATTCTTGATATTCTATTGATCTATTGTCCAATAGTTATTGCTTTACCGATCAAATATCAAAGCCTTTATAGGTAAAAGTTTCAATCTTTTTCACCTCAAACATTGATGTTCTATTTATCTATTGTCCAATAGTTATAGGTGTTTCCGCGCATTATGAAGTACATATGCGGAGCAAGTGCGACAGCTATATACTTTCATGCAACAAAGCCATTATTAATTATTAATTATTAATTGTATCTTGCTCCGTGTCTACAAACGACAACCAATTTTAGATATAGCGTTTCTCAAGTTACTTAGGTACGGCTGTTTTTCTTCTTTTCTACTCCCGGTAGTTCTGCATGGTAATGATATATGTAGGACTTACGCAGTAGAACATATTTCCGTCCGAAGCGACCGATAGGGTTTGCGGAGCATTCCGGAACGGAAAGCAATCTCAAACGCTACTTTTTCGTGCCTCGTGCGTAAGTCCGGATATGTAGATGAACAACGGTGCTTCATGGGAGCAAGATGCGAGTAAGGGAGCAAGATACGAGTAAGGGAGCAAGATGCTCCCACTGTGGTGTCTGGCAACAAAAATTATTACAATCTACCAGATTTATGCTTCAATTAATCTAGCAGAACTAAAACTAAAATAGTCAGATAATTTATCTTTTCTTTTGCGGGTTTAATACCCCACCATCAACAGCTGAAAATTGTTTGGGGTTTGAATCCATAAGCAATTTTCCCTTCTTCCTTCTGCCTTCTGCTTTCTGCCTTCTTGAAGTTTGAACTTAGATAAAGTAAGCCAATCAAAATTCATCATGTACTACTAATTCAACCTATTAAATAAAAACAGCAAATCTAATTTTTTTACCAATCTATGTACAAAAAATTATATGAAAAAATCAATACTATATTTGACGGTTCTAATCATCTGTGGGTGCCGTGAATTATCTACTACTGAAAATCCATTAAACTTGCCTACCACATCACCTACTCCTACCTTTGTAGAATGCCCACAAAAACCAATAATTCGTCTGGATAAAACAGACGCTAAATCTTTATCTTTAACTGAAAATATTATTACTATATCCGATACTGTTAACTCTGAAAAACAACTTAGCTATAAATTCTATGCCAGAAGGGGTAAAGATTTTAACTATAGAATTACCAGTAATGTTTGTATTTGGATATTTTCCCCAGATACGAAACTATTACAACGTCGAGAATTAATTATTGCTGAACAGAGGGATTCACCAATTTCTGGAGAACAAATGTCTATTGATTTACCCTTAACAGGAGAATATATTGTGCAAGTTTCAAGCCCTAGTGAATCTACAGAATTCAACCTAGAAATGAGTTTAGGAGATTTACCAACACCAGAACATTCTACAGTTAATATAGACAAAACTTCATCAACGTCAAAATCAGAAACGACACCTCAAGAATCTACTCCTAAAACTTCTAGTGAAGCAGCAGTAAAAAATTATTATTCTAATCTTAATCAAGGTAAATATGAGCAAGCTTGGAATCAACTATCAACAAGTTTTCAAGATAATCAACAACTACATCCAGATGGTTATAATTCCTATTATGACTGGTGGACAGGAATTAATAATATTGCTATTCAAGATGTTAAGCAGGTCAGCACAAGTACAGAAACGGCTACAGTAAATGCTCTGGTAAAATATACAAAAAAATCAGGAGAAAATATTGCTCAATCTCTGGAGTTATTTTTAGTTTGGAATTCTACAGATCAAAAATGGAATATAGATACAGTTAGCCTAAATTAGTTAGAATTATTATGGTAGAATATTCTTTGACTCTCACAAACAAAAATACTAATCAAATATCTAGATATATTCTAGACTTAGAAGAATATTATGAAAATCAGCCTGCCAGTTTTTTTACCCCAATAGTATGCAATAAAATTAGAAATGAACTACAAAGTCAAGGTAGCTTTCATATTAATGATATGTACTTACAAATAATTATCAAAACATGGATTCAAGATATCAAAGAAGGATATAGAGATAGTAATTTTGTTCTAGATTTACCTAAAATTAATCATCGGAATATTAACAGTCTCAAAGAATCAGGAAATCAAGAAATTCCCCAACTTATTTATCCAGATTTATCTGATATAGAACCAAAAATTGGCGCCTTACCCCCCCTAGACTTTTCTTAAAGAAAGAAGGAAGGAGCAAGAAGGAAGAAGGTAGATTAAGTAGGGTGTGTGACGAGACCCTTACCGTTCTGGAATAATGGTCGATTTTATTGTCACGCACCGCGTGCTGTGGGATGGTGCTACAGGATCTAATATTTATTTGACAAGCGCTCTCTAAAGTAATATCAAGTCTCATTAATTAGCCATAATAAAAATGTTCTTCTTTTGAGAGAAAATATTTTTTCGGTGCGGAATGCGGAGCAAACAAATTTCCCCTGCTTCCCTGCTCCCTGCTCCCTGCTCCCTGCTCCCTACTCCCTAAATTTTTCCGGGTTATTCAAAGAGAGATGATATAAGAAAGAATGAAGGAGCAAAAAGGAAGAAGGTAGTTAGCTCAAGACTGTTACTAAACAAAAACATCAAATTAAAAATTATGTTGTAGAAAGGGAGTTAAAATAAATTTATTTTTGAGGAGGATTATGGCTATTAATTGTAATGTATGTTTCTACGATAGAAATTCCGACAAAAATCAATTTTGCGAAGTTTGTGGTTCAGAAATACAACCATCAATTACTTTGTTTGAGGCTGGAGAAAAAGGTATTCAAGAGGGAGAAAAACAAACTGTTTTACAAACAGATCAACAGACAGTAAATTTTCATCAAAGGATTAATCAAAATATTAATAATAATCCTGTTACTGCACCTGTTTATACAAATATTCAAACTAGCTCACCTCCAACTCTAGAAACTGCTAAAAAAGCAAAGATTTTACCTAAAAATTCTGCTAATCCTACTCTGATTACTGGAACAATTGCTAAACTTATTCCGAAACAAGTAGGTTCCCCTGTACCAGAATTTATTATCGATAGTAACAATGCTCTTATTGGCAAATTTGACCCAAATATCGGTCCTGTAGAAATTGATTTAGATGGATTTTATGGAGATGAAACAGTTTCTTCTACTCATGCAGAAATCTATTTTGAAAATAATCAATGGCAGATTAAAGACATGGGTTCTACTCATGGTATTTATATTAAACCTACAGGTAAAACTAGGTTTGGATACCGGACTAATAAACCAGAAATTTTAAACTCAGGAGATGAAATTGCTATAGGTAAAATTCGGTTACTATTTTTGATTATTTAATTTAGAAGTCAGTCCTCAGGAGTCAGGAGTCGTATGGGAATGGCTTCAATACCATTTTTTAGGTCATAATTCTCTTTTTTATCAAAGAGACATCTCCTGCAAAGTAGGGGCGTTAGCGGCAGCTCTGCGTTAGCAAATGGCCATTCGCCCTTACCAAATAATTAAGGTTTAAAGCCTCTTCTTTAAAGGATAAAAAAGCGGTCGTTAGCGAAGCTTCCCGTAGGGTAGGATGGTGTTTGCTACCGCAAAGCTTTCCGTTCCGGAATGCTACCGCAAACGCTAACAGCGGAGCGGCTCTGATAAGAGCGGGTCTCGGAGCTGGCCGACCATCGACCAAGAAAAGAAAAAATTTTCCTTTTATTCAACCCTCTTCTTTTCAAACAGAGGTAATTATTAATTATTAATTATTAATTATTAATTGTTGAAGCCTTCCTTCTTCCCTCTTCCTTCCTCAATAAAATAAGGATACAAAAATGTCGATAAACTGCCCAGTTTGTGGCGCAGAAAATTCTGATACTGCCATTACCTGTCGTGCTTGTGGTTGCCCTTTAACGAATATAAATTCCGTAGGATATCAACTACCTAGTGGCACTTTACTTCAGCAAGGTAAATATAGAATAGAAAAAACATTAGGTGAGGGTGGTTTTGGCATTACTTACAAAGCAACTGATTTAGAAAATTTTACTGATGTTGCGATTAAAGAACTTTGCCCAGATAAGTTTCTGAGACATGGCATAAATATTATTTGGCCTCCCTCTATTACTGCCAAAATTAAGCAGGAACAAATCCAAAAATTTAAGATAGAAGCAGAATATTTACAAAAATGTGTCCATCCCAATATTGTTAAAGTAATTAATTGGTTTGAAGCTCATAATACAGCTTATTTAGTAATGGAATTTGTCAGAGGTAAACCCCTGTCTAAAATTTTGCAAGAAAAAGGTAAGCTACCAGAAAATATCGTCAAAAAATATTTTATTCAAATTGCCGAAGCTTTACAATTGGTTCATGCCAATAATTTTCTGCATCGCGATATTAAACCGGATAATATTATTATTAATTCCCTAGATAAAGCTATCCTCATTGATTTTGGTTCCGCCAGAGAATTTTTGGCAGGTCTCACTCATAAAATGACCTCTATGTTGACGCCTGGATATGCACCAATAGAACAATATACTAACTTCGGAAAACCCAATCCTAGTACAGATTTATATGCTGTTTGTGCTTCAATTTATCATGCTTTAACAGGTAAAGTACCAGTAACATCATCTGCTCGATTAAGTTCGGAAACTTTGATTTATCCACGGCAAATAGAACCATCAATTCGTCCTCAAACAGAACAAATTATCTTAAAAGGAATGAAGATGAATATAGAGGAACGTTTTCAAAGTGCTGAGGAATTAATTAATGCACTTAAAGGTAAGTTTATTTCTCAACAATTAAGTCAAGCTAGACAGATTTTAAAACAAGGAAATTTGACAGAAGCAGTCACAACTTATCAACAATGTTTGTTAAAAGAACCCGATAATAGTATTGCTGCTGTAGAACTGGCAATGCTGTTAGTTTATATTGACGATCGCCAAGCTATTTTTGCTGCTAATCAAGCTATTAAAATTAATCCAAATGATGGTAGAGGCTATGGAGTTTTAGGGCTAATTAGTTGTCGTCAAGAAAATTGGGTGCAGGCACTTCAACAGTTAAAAAAAGCTGTAAATTTATCTCCGGAAGAATCTTGGATACAGGCTAACTATGCTTGGAGTTTAGCAAAATTATCTAGATGGAAAGAAGCATTAATAGTATGCGATCGCTCCTTGAAAATAGATAGTAATTCTGCTTTTGCATTAGGATTAAAAAGCTGGATTTTAGCTAATCAAAAACACTGGTAAAAAGTCATCGGTACTATTCGTCCAGCAATAAAAATTGCCCAAAAATATAATAGTAGCGATCAGCAAAAATTGCTTTCTTGGTTATACCCTTCTTTGATTTTTGCTATAGACCAAGAATTACTAGGTAAAACTACTCCAGATATAGATAAATGTATTGAAGAATTTATTACTAAATTTCCTAACAGTAGTTTTGCCTGGGGATGCAAAGGTTGGAAATTAGGCTGCAAAAATCAATGGCAAGAGGCTATTATTTCTCTAGAAAAAGCTACCCATTTATCTGATATTAAATCTTGGATACTTTTAAATTTAGGCATCGCTTATGAACATTAGGAAAACTATCAAGCTTCCATTCAAATATATAAAAATTTCAGTATTAAACAAGCATTTCAAGTATAGCTGGCCACTACAAATACGAGGCATTTTTAACCAACTTGCCCATAATAGACATCTCCAAAAATCAAAAATAAAATCAATTCTCACACATAAATTATCAATTATTTCTCCCTACTGCCTACTGCCTACTCCCTCTTTTCTGGAGATGTCTAATAGAGAATATACCCATAAATAGTTATTTTAGGTTAAGAAAAATTAGATATTTTGTTTCTCTGCCCATTGCTTCAACTCTTCTAAAAAAGAAAGTGTTGTTTTCCCAAAATCAGTGATTTCGTAGGTTACAGCAAAAGGTCTTGTACTAATTACCTCACGCTTAACCAAACCATCATTCTCCATCTCTCTTAGCCTTTGAGTTACCATCTTTTTGCTTGCTCCGCCGAGTTGACGAGCTAAATCCCCAAAACGTACGGGTTTATCCTTGAGATGCCAAAGAATAGATCCTTTCCATTTTCCACCTATAAGCCTCATTCCGCGTTCAATTGGACAGGGTGTAAGACAAGGTTCAATTGCCTGCTTGCGACCTAGATCGTCGGTTTCAATTTCAATCTTAGAACTCATTTCCCACCTGGTTACTAAAAGTATACTAGTTGACTATAGTAACTTAATTTTGTACCTTTCAATTATGGCAGTGACGGCGTTGGTAAATTAGTGTATGATATTAATCTTAATTACTTAGGAGTCAGGAGTCAGGAGTCAGGAGTCAGGAGAGAAGAAAGAAGAATAAACCCAGACTAGAAGGAGAAAGTTTTTTGGTCGCGTAAAGGTCATGGAGTTCTATCGCGCTCTTATCTGGACATGATATCATACCTCAAATTACCAACGCTGGCAGTGACAAATACCAAATAAATCAAGGCCAACTAATGAACACTCTGCTTTTAATTTTAGGTAAAGAAACTAACGAATTTGCTAAAGGTAACTATAATCAAAGTCTTTTTGAGACCGCAGTAGAAACTTTAAGCAATCGTTATAAAATTTTGACTACTATTGTTGAAGATGGCTACAAAGTGCCAGAAGAAATCGCTAAATTCAAACAAGCTGACGCAGTAATCTTTCAATACCCAGTTTACTGGTTCATGATGCCATCAACCTTAAAACGATACCTAGATGATGTTTATGCTTATGGTGAGTTTTTTGCGTTTAGTGGTGGTGAATATGGTTCGGGTGGACTTATGAAGGGTAAAAAGTTTATGCTCTCTACTACCTGGAATGCACCCATCGAAGTCTTCAATAATAAGAATCCGAATAGCTTTTTTGAAGGGCGATCGGCAGAAGAAGTATTGCTACCAATGCGTAAATCTCAGGAATATTGTGGTTTAGAGGAGTTACCTCATTTTTCTTGCCACAACATTGTTAAAAATCCTCAATTTGAGTCCGATAAAGAGCGGTATATTCTTCATTTAACTAAAGTTTTTCTCGATTTTAATCCTTTTAGAAACGCAGACCCTCAACAAGTAGCATCTATCAGTCAGTAATCCTGGCTAATGTTTGATTTATCCTCGAAAAAACACTATTGCAGGATGGCGGAAATAACTGACCAGCTAAAAAATCCGGCGTTGGTAAGTTAAGCTATGATATTAATCTTAATTACTTAGGAGTCAGGAGGAAAGAAAGAAGAAGAAATCAGGAATAGAAGGAGAAAGTTTTTTGTTTGCGCTCTTATCCGGACAATGTATCATACCTCTTTTCACCAACGCCCAAAATCCTAAAACAATTACAAATTAATACTTTTGACTTTTGACTTTTGAATTTTAACTTCCGCGTAGCGGCACTATTCTGCTAAATATATATCTGACTTTAACCATTTTTGTTGACCAAACTATTCGTAACATTCTTTTTTCAAAATGGTATAATTTATTGCTTAAAGTGGTTCCCTAATTTTATATTTAACTTCCTCATTTATTCCACCTATCAAGCAATCAACATAAACATTACTCCTTCTACCTGGTGTACCATCAACTTCTGACCAATTCACTGTTTCTCTTCTAATACGAATCTCGCTAAAATTTTTATCAGTATAGTCATACATACATTCTCCTTCAACTGTCAATATAGAATTCTGTCTTTCATTTTCTTTTGTGCTTTGAAAATCTGATAAATGATACTTTAGCTCAAACTCTATAGCTAGTTTCTTTGTAGCCTCTGTAATAAATGCTGAAAATGAAGATAAATCTTGAGATAATTCTACTATTTCAAAACCTATCTCAGAAACGGAATCTCGATCCAAACGAGAAATTATTTCTGTATTTATTCCCAGGATAATATTTGTTTTATCCAATTCTGGCACGTCAGATTTAAGCTTCTCTAAGCATGATTTTAAATCTTTATATGTGAACAACTCTTGACCTAAATTTTTGCATTATTGGCAGAGATTTTTAGCCAGGCGATTACAATTTTTGTCCTCAAAAAATCCTTCATCTTTAGTTATAAAGTGAACTTCATAATTTTCTTTTAGTAGAGAAAGAATTGCTTCCCAAATAGCAGAATCTTTAAATTGTTGATTTTTTTCTCCATTAGGTGGTGTTCCTTCATCTACGCGCTGAAGTGCTGACTTAGCGTGTTCAAAAGTAAACGGTACTCTTTTAATCCACGGCTCAATTTCTTTCATTCTGCTTTCTATAGCATCTTTAATTTGACTTTCGTCTGGTACTTGGTAATTAGAGCGTTTTCCCATGATAATTTCAATTTTTTTAAAATTAGAGTTAATTTGTTCAACAGCTTTACATCCATCTTTAATTGTATGTTTTAAGACTTCATTTTCTATAACTTCTGGTAATCCAAGATAGCCATTATTTTGTTTGAGACAATAAAGTAATGCTCCTCCTAAAGGCGTTTTTAGTAAAATATTAGAATCTTGTCTCCATGTATTAGTATCAATTACCACACAGAGTTTTTTTGAATTCTCTTCCATTTTTATAAAATGTGTAATTAACTTGTGATTTGTACTGATTTATATGACTATGCTTGATGCTTTTGAAGATATTCTCCCCAGAGCTTATTATCACTGTCAATTTTTAGCAATTGTCTAATAATCTGTAATGATTAAGAACTTTTAGTTAACTCTTTTAATGAAGTATTTTAACTGTTTAAATTCATTTAAATTACCTTTTTTATGGGAGCATATAAAAATTAAAACGGGATTTCTTCATCTAAATCAGACTCATTTTCCCGTACTTGAGACTCGGCAAAAATTGCCTCTGCTTGTTTAATTTTTTCAAAAATTGTAGCTCTAGAATAAGGTCGTTTTTTCATAAGTCGATTAATTTTATATTTAGCTTGAATTGCCTCTCGATATTCTTGAGAAATCGGTTCTTCCGGCCAATTCATATCGCTAGCTTTGATAATTGGTAGTCGAGGACCTAATTTTTCTCTTGGCATTTCTGGTAATCGTAGGAGAAAATATTCTCGTCTACGTTTTATATTTTCAACTCGATTTTCAATTTCTGCTAATACACCTAATAATTGACTAGGATGATGTTCAGAAATAGCGACTATAACTTCAATATCATCTAAGGGAATACCTAAACTTTTTGCTTTGGCTAAAAATTCATCTGGAATATGATTTATTATCGGAGGATTAATCGCAGCAGAGATTTCTGCCATAGCTTTTTTGATAGTTTCTTGAGCAAATTCAACTGTTTGATGATTAGCTTGATTTGTCGATCTTTCACTAACAATATCTTCTAATTTTTGGGTAGCATTTGTTAATAACTTAATTGCTTGTTTAAGATGTTCGTAATCCATTTTTATCGAATAATTAAGGTTGAAAACCTCTCCTTTATAATTCAAAAGTCAAAAGTCAAAAGTAAGAAGTAAGAAGTAATATGAAATACAAAAATTGTGCTACTTATATCATGTCCGGTTGAATACTTACACTTTGGAGGAGGTAAGGCAGAAGGCAGAAGGCAGAAGGCAGGAGGCAGAAGGAAAGAAAAGGTTAGAAGGGAAAAAGTTTTTTTATCACTGATTATCCGGACATGATATTACCAAATAATTAAGGTTGAAAGCCTCTCCTTTATAAGTCAAAAGTCAAAAGTAAGAAGTAATACGAATTTCAAGGAGAGGTAATTATTAATTATTAATTATTAATTATTCAATGGCTTCTAATTCTTGTGTTGATTGCCATCCAGGTTTCCAAAGAGAGCGGTCTTTTAGTTGTTTAGCATTTAACCAAAATCTTACACTTGAATCACAGGATGCAACCATTTCAGCAAATACCCATTGACCTTGATTTTTACGATTTACTACTTGGAAATGTCGCCATCCCCAAGTTTTTTGATTTGCCGTCCATTTTGAACCAACAAGATGAGGAAACTTTTGTTTTTTTGACATTTTCTAAGAAGGAAGAAGGAAGAAGGAAGAAGGAAGAAGGAAGAAGGCAGAAGGAAGAAGGAAGAAGGAAGAAGGCAGAAGGAAAAGAAAGGTTTAAAGGGAGAAAGTTTTTGATGATTAATTATCCGGACATGGTATTAAACCCACAAAAAAAAGATCGGGAAGAAGAAAAAATTATTCTAAGACAAGTCTAACTGCATTTCATTACTTTGATCAAAGCCAAGATGAGAATATAGAGGTTTGCCTTGAGGTGAAGCATGAAGAACTGCTTTAGTACAATTAATAGATTTAAGGTAAGCGATCGCTTCTCCCATCAACTTTTTAGCAATTCCTTGACGGCGATAATTTTCTTCAACATAAACACCCCAAATATAACCATATTTTCGATATTCCAGCTTGAGAATATTGGGATACAAACCAGCAAATATTTGACAGCCAACTGAACCAACTATTGTATTATTTACTTCAGCAATAAAAGCTTGATAAAATAGTTCTTTTCTAGCATTATCAATATATTCTTTTGTAATTTCTAACCAGTTAGATTCAAGAGAATCAATAGGTACGCCAATATCTTGCCACATTTTGTACATATGCTCGGCAATTATATAATTTTCTGATAAGTTTGCTGTTCTGATATTAATATTTTCTAGCATTGAAATTAAGGTAGGAAGTCAAAAGTCAAAAGTAGGAAGTAGGAAGTAGGAAGTAGGAAGTAGGAAGTAATATGAAAATTGTGCTACTTACCAAATAATTTTGGGATTCTCACCCCAAACAATTTTCCCTTCTGCCTTCTGCCTTCTGCCTTCTGCCTTCGTTCATTGAATTCTGAGATTAAAAGGCAAACGAGTATAAATTCCATAAGGGTCATTCATCGCTCTCAAACTAGCTAACTCCTGCTGCAACTTTTGAAATTCTGCCGTCAGTGGGTCTACAGGAGAAGTAGATATTTCAGTTTCCGCACCAGAAAGACTGCGGAAAATTCTTTGCTCCAAACTACGAGACTTAGGATATTCTTCAACTTTCCAACTATCCCCCAATTCCGCTTTTTCTGCCGCAAACTTAATCGCACCCTCTATTCCAGTAATCTCATCTACCAAACCTAATTCTTGAGCATTAACACCAGACCAAACTCTACCTTGAGCAATTTCAGCTACTTTCTCCTTTGGTAAATTACGAGCAGTTGCTACATTTGTAATAAAACGCTCATAAATTGAATCCACCATATTTTGAATTAACGCTAACTCCTCCTCCGTTTTAGGACGAGAATTATTATTCAGATCGGCAAATTGACCAATTTTCACTGTATCCCAAGTAATGCCATTTTCATTGCCTAGATCTTGAATATTGAACAAAACACCAAAAACTCCAATTGAACCTGTAATAGTAGTAGGTTCAGCGAATATTTTGTCTGCATTCATTGAAATCCAATATCCACCAGAAGCAGCTATATTACCCATAGATACAATTATAGGTTTTTGCTCCCTTGTCAGTTTGACTTCTCGACCAATAACTTCCGATGCTGAAGCACTTCCACCAGGAGTATTCACTCGCAAAACTACAGCTTTAACTTTGTCATCAAGTCGCAGTCGTCGCAATTCTTTTGCTAGGCGATCGCCTCCTATTTGTCTGGGAGTACCCGTACCATTAACTATTTCTCCCTCAGCGTAAACTACAGCAATTTTGTTTTTGCTTTTAACATCTCCACTGGCAACTTCTGCAACTTTTGGTACTCTGGTATAGTTGTTGAGACTAATTTGTGTAAAAGTTTTGTCATCCTCTTCTTTGCCAGTTAGCACTTTGAGTTCACTTAGCACTTCATCATAGTAGTCAACTCGGTCTACTAATTTACTATCTTCCGCAGCATCCGCCATCAAAATTCCCTGCTCATTAGCGATCGCCTGTAACTGCTGTATTGTTAACCCCCGACTGGGGGCTATTGTTTGCAGGTATTTACCCCAAATATCCCTTAACAACTTGAGAGTTTGCTCTCTGTTTTCCGGGCTAATTTCTTTTCGGATAAAAGGTTCAACTGCAGACTTATATTTACCGACTCTCGTTACTTGCACTCCAATACCAAATTTATCAAACGCCCCACTTAAGAACATAGTCTGCGAACTTAAGCCATTGAATTCTATGGCACCAAGAGGGTTAATCACAACTTCATCTGCTACTGAACCTAAATAATATTCTCGCTCTGTCCAGTCTACATCGTAGGCAATGATTTTTTTGCCTGTTTCCCGGAACCGTTGAAGTGCTTGACGTATTTCTTGTAGATTTGCCAGTCCTGTTCTTCCTGGTGTACTGCTACCTTTAATGTAAAGACCGATGATTTTTTCATCTTGGGCAGCAGTATCAAGAGCATTAATTGCTTTTCGGAGAGCAATAGTTGCAGGTTGGTCGCCAGAGAGAGCTTCTTGAAGTGCTTCCCCGGTAGTGGAGATGGGTCTGGTGTCTGTAATATTCGTAGCGAGGTCGAAAACTAAGACCGATTTATCTTTAACTTGTGGGCCGATGTCTTTGGCCTTACTCGCGATGGAACCAACAAGAAATATTAGTCCGCCAAATCCTAAGCCGACAATTAGAGCAATTCCTAGTAAACTGCCAATCAGGCTGGCAAAAGTATATTTGAAGAAGTCTTTCATGTTTTCAGGTGGTTGGTTTTGGGTTTTTGGTGGTAGGTGGTAGGTTTTAGTCAAATAAATTAGGACTTACGCAGTACAACTTAATTTTCGTCATTGCGACCGACAGGGTTTGCGGAGCAGTCCGGAACAGAAAGCAATCTCAAATCCTAGTTTTTCGTACCTCATGCGTAAGTCCTGTTGGTTATTATAGCGTTTTCATCTGGGTGGTAGGTTTTAGGTTCAGGCGTTGCTGATTTAATGTATGAAATTCAATTAGTGGTAAATTTTCACCCAAAACAATAGTGGGAATTATACCTATTTCTGACTCTAAAGTCATTGGAAAATTCCTTTCTACCTACTGACTCAGTCCTCAGTCTTCCTGTGAAATCAAATCCGGTTGAATACTTATTATATAGTTGGGGGAGATGGGGAGATGGCGAGATGGGGAGATTGAAGTGTGGATAGAATTATCAAAACTTACGCAAATTGACTTTTAAAGCACCATTTGTAGGGGCGTTAACGATAGTTATGCGAAGCAAATGGTATTTGCTAACGCAAAGCTCCGAATGGCGCCCTCGCTATATGTAGAGTCTCTGCGTAAGTCCTGATTATAAACATATACTGTATAACCGGATTCTATATGAAATCATCAGCGAAACACACCGAAAATTAAAATCTAGATGGTGCGTTACATTTGATTAACGCACCCTACTGGACTACTACTCCCTACTCCCTACTCCCTATTCCCTCTTTTCTAGACTGCCAGATTTTTTCAGTTCAGATAAATTAGCATTACCCGTGCAAAAGAGGACTGTTGTAATTTCTGCTATTAAAATATCTACTAATATATTGAGAGATTCTTCTGATTCAGCCGCAGCTTGAAGGAATGGCCAAGCTAGCCCACTGAGGTCTGCACCGAGAGCGATCGCTTTTGCCACATCTACCCCATTGCGCAAACCTCCAGAAGCAATGAGCGGAATGTCTGAGTTGAAGGCGCGGATGTCAGTAATACATTTTGCTGTTGGTATACCCCAGTTGCCAAAAGTTTCTCCTAACCTGCGCTGACGTATATCTGTTGCTCGTTCCCCTTCAATTTTTGCCCAAGAAGTTCCTCCTGCCCCAGCTACGTCAATTGCTGCTACTCCAGCATCTATTAATTTTTGAGCCATTGTTCCGGAAATGCCATTACCTACCTCTTTGGCAATGACTGGCACTGGTAATGAGTAGCATAATTTTGATATTTTGTCAAATAGTCCGCGGAAATTTGTATCGCCTTCAGTTTGAATACACTCTTGCAAAGGATTAAGATGAAGAATCAGAGCATCTGCTTGTAGGATGTTGATCGCTTGTTGGCACTGTTCTATGCCATAATCATAATTTAGTTGAACTGCCCCTAGATTAGCAAATAGGAGAATATCCGGAGCGAGCGATCGCACAGCAAAAGTATCAGCCACTTGGGAATTTTCCACCGCCACTCGTTGTGAACCCACTCCCATTGCTATTTTATATTTTTGAGCAACTTTGGCTAACCGAAAATTAATCATTTTTGCTTGTTCAGTGCCACCTGTCATCGAAGATATTAACAATGGCGCACCTAATTGTTTTCCCAGAAAAGTAGTGTTTGTAGTTATTTCGTTGCGATTTAGTTCTGGTAAACAACAATGGGTAAAACGGTAGCGGTCTAAACCATTAGTAATGTTATGAAATTGGACATCTGATTCCAGACAAATTCTGAGATGGTCTGCTTTGCGGGTTTGAGTTTGGGAATTTGAGTTCATCAGTTATATCATGTTCGGTTGAATACTTACACTTTGGAGGAAGGAAGGCAGTAGGCAGTAGGCAGTAGGCAGTAGGGAATATTGGTTCAAGGCCAGAAGTTTTTTATAACTGATTATCCGAAGATGATATTATGTGTTATTTCAAATGTTGGCATTAGTGAAAAGATGTATGATATCATGTCCGGATAAGAGCGGGATAGAACACCGTTCCGCACTCCGCGTTAACGTGCGTTGTGCGCCAGGAAACAAAAAACTTTCTCCTTCTATTCCTTATTTCTTCTTCTTTCTTCTCTCCTGACTCCTGACTCCTGACTCCTGACTCCTAAGTAATTAAGATTAATATCATACCCTAATTTACCAACGCCCAAATGTTTATCAAAAAAATCCATTGCCATATCTATTAAAGCGGGGTCAAAAGCTTCACCTCTACCATGATAATGTCCCCAATCAGGTTTTTTTTCTAACTGAACTTCTACGCCTTTTTCTGATAGAGCATCTGCTAATAAAACACTTTGACTCATTGGTACAACATTATCTTTTTCTCCGTGCATAATTAGAAAAGGTGGATCTTGAGCATCAATATAATTAATGGGGTTAGTAAATGCTGCTAATTCTAATTTTTGCGAGACAGGTCCTCCTAATAACTTATGAGTTACTAAAGTATAAATATACCATTCTTTATCTTTATACTTTTCCTCAACAGCAGGAGTAATAGATTCTTCAAAAGCGGGAGGTACTTTCGTAAAGTCTGTAAGTGGATACCATGCACAAACTGCTTGTACGGCACTAGATATTTCTGGATTATTTGTTCCTTCCAATTCTTTTACTCCTGCTGATGTTCCTAATAAAGCACTTAAATGTCCCCCAGAAGAAGGTCCCCAAGCACCAACATTTTTAGGGTCTAGATCGTACTTATCTGCATTTTTTCGCAGCCAACGAACTGCTGTTTTAACATCCTGAATTTGGGCAGGAAATAGTGCTTCATTACTAAATCTATAGCTAATACAAGCCATGGCATAATTTCTCTGTACCACAATTTTTCCAGGGCAATATTCTTTAGTTCCTTGCAACCAACCACCACCATGAATGTAGATTAACAGAGGTAAAGGTTTCTCTGGTTTTGTTTCTGGTAAATATAAATCTAAAAGTAGTGCTTTTTCCTGATTTTGATAATTATAATTTCCATAAACAAGATTTTGTAAAACCTTAACTTCCATCGGTTTTTGCTGACAACTTGTAATTAATAATGTCAGCAACAGTAACAAAAATCTGAGGCGATGAGTCAACCTCCCAAAAACAATAGCCATCTGTTGTATTTTCTCACGAGAAAGAATATAAAAATACACCTTAAATTAAAGAGTATTTTCTCTAACATAGCAATCTGTCTAGAGTTTGTCAAAAAACCAGAATAATATCAAATCCCCGTTTAAAAAACAACTTCTAACTTCTGACTTCGTTAAGCTGTTGGAGTCCAAAGTAACTCAAATACTAATAAATAATCAGGGGTAACTTTGCCTAACTCTTTCAAAGTTTGCTTGAAACTTTCTCTATTATTAACTTCAGCAAATAAAGGATAATCATCCTCCGTTCCCAACAACAAAGTCACAAGAATATGACTATCGACTTCCACATTATCATCAACAGTATTAACCTCAAACTTACACCTCTCAGCAAAAGAAAACTGCTCAAAAATTCTTTCAGCTTCCTGTCTACTCTCCACAGTTTCCGAACTAGCAACAACATCAGTCCAATATTCCTCCGTTTGCAGCAGGGCGATCGCTGACTGTAATAATAACTGTACCCTACCTTCTGGGGTATCAATATCGATCTCCTCGCTCATTCTTTCTAAGTCAGATTGAATATTATTTGCTGGTGCAACCATTGCTACCTGTAACTTACTCACAGTTACAATATCATTAACCAAATCTTCTGGTATAGTTGCTACTGGCACTGTTTCCTCAATAACTTCCACATATCCTGGTGACTCCTCAATAACTTCCACATATCCTGGTGACTCCTCAATAACTTCTATATATTCATCTTCCTCAGCTACCAATACTTCTCGACGACCGTCAAAAGCAGAAGCGATCGCCATAATTAAAACATAAAAAATACATACCAGCAAAATTCCAATTAAAAGTATAGTGAGATACATTGTTAAAACTGTTCCGGGCCCATCGCAGTAGCTGTAAACAACTCGTTCGCGGACAGTAGGTTGGTAGTAGTAGCGCACCCTCGTAGTTGGATGCACATAATAAAATCGATTTGTACCAGGTTGCTCGTAATAATATCGTCTAGTGCTACTATCAATAAAATAACGTTCCCCATTATCAACATTCATGTAGTAACGTCGTTGGGTTGCTGGTTCTACATAATAAAATCGCCCTGTACCTGTTTCCTGATAATAACGTTCTTGAGTTCCTGGACGGGTATAATAACGTCGTCCGGTAGCAGGTTCCACAGAGTAACGTTTTTTTGTAGTTGGAGCAAAGGAACCACTGCGAGTCCGTCCACCAGTGTTGATGTTATTGGTAGTGGGGCGGGTATTATTGTTTGGTTTGGTATTGTTGCTAGGTTGAGAAAACGAACCACTGCGCTGAGAGTTACTACCGGAAGTGGGAACTGGTTTTGTTGTGGGGCGAGTGTTATTGGTCGGTGAGACTATATTATTTATGGTAGGTTTGGGTTTTGAGTTACGAGGTTGAGACTGAGAACGGACTGGTTTACTAAGACTGGGAGAACTACTTCTACTTCTACTCGAACTTCCAGAGCTACTTCTACTTCTACTACCTCCTCTTCTTGCGTAAGCAATGGAGATATCTGTATTAATTAATGTACTGATGTCATTACTATCGGGATTAATACTAACTTCATTAACCAAAAATAATGAGACAATTGTTGCTAAGATTAATTTAGATTTACGCATTTCCTGATTTTTCCTAATTTATATTTTTGGTTTAATACCCCACCATCTACACGGTGTTGATAATTGGTTAGGGTTTGTAGACGCGGAGCGACTTGTCGAAGACTATCCCCATCCATTTTTTCTTCCTTCTTCAGCAAAGTAATTGAGTCTAAAATTCTTCCTTTGAAGGTGAAATATTTTTATAATGGGGATTTTGAACAACGCTCCAAAAATAACTTCTAAGTTCTGAGTTTTGACTTCTGACTTCGTTAATAGCTAGCCTTTTTCTTAGCAATTTCTCGATTATTTCGATATAAATCAATTCTGTTTTGGGCTACCTCATATTTAGTGTGAGATTCAGGAACTTCTTTCATTAAAACTAAAGCTTGATGCCAAGTTATCGCTACTTCATTCCACTGTGTTTGAGTATTAGCTATTTGGGCAAGTTCGGCTGCTTTTGTTGCTAGATTTATTCCGTCTATAAATGGGTCTGAAATAACTTCGGTTGTTTCTATCTTTGTTGAAGTATTTTCGGAGTTAGTAGTAATAGTTGGATTTTCGGGAATATTGGCAGAATTAACCACAAAATTATTGGTTATATGATTTCCTAATGCTCCACTCCCTACAATAGACAAAATCAAACCAATTATCATCAAGATAAAATTTTTTCTGATTTTTCTCTGACTCCAATTTGTTAGATAAAAAATGACAAAAGCAAAAGGAATAAATAAATAAGCAACACCCCATAATGTGCCTTCACTAAAAGCTTGAACTAAGCCCCATATTCCGCTTACTATTGCTAATATTAGACCTAGAATTAAGAATCCAATTCCTAGAAAAAACATTTTCCCTAAGTATCCTTAACGCAATGTATATTTATATGAGATTTATTTTTTTGTCTGTAATTCTATTTTAGGCTATTGAAAAAAAATATTCTACATTAAAAAAGCGGTTAGCACTCAGCACTCAGCACTCAGCAAGATTATTTTTCTAAAGTTTAGAAGGGGATTTTAATCCAAGCTCAAAAAGCTGATAGCTAGTTAAATATACTGAAATTTACAAAATGGACTAAGTTGTTTAAATACATAGCAGGAAATAGCGGTGCGACCCCGCGTTGGCGACAGATACAAGGGAACGCGCACCAAGAGAGAGAATAGTGGGAAAAACATTCCCTTGTAATTTGATTCATCATTACTCTATGTCAAATAACAACTTGTTTTTGCTGCTAAATTTATAATATTCAGTTCAAAACGATCTGAAATTAACATCTTTTAGCCGTGTTAATATAATGTATTTCTCAGTGATATTTAAGCTATGCAGATGAGAATAAACCACCAATATCAGGTTCACTTGATTAGCGATCGTAAAGTTATATCAAATCCGCCTGAAATTAACATCTTTTAGCCGTGTTAATATAATGTATTTCTCAGTGATATTTAAGATATGCAATTGTTGCCAGGAAAATTTGCCATTGGGAAATAAGATTTTTCCACGTTCAGGCCAAGCAATTCCTACTAGGAAAGTTTTGGCGATCGCTGTTGGTTGTTGATAGAATACTTAGGTATTATTTTGGCTTTGCCAGCGTTGGTTTAATTCATCTAATAGTGCTGCATTTGTAGGTATTAAAACTGTAGGATTAAAGTCGTTTTTTTAGTCTATGTAATTGTTGAGAATATCCTGGGAACCTTGGAATTTTAATTCTAAGTTTATCTGGGGATATTTTGGCTCAAATTGAGTTTCTATTTGTTGGAGTGGTTCGGCAAATTCTGTGGCTAACTACTATGATTTTTTGCTTTAATCCTGGAATTGGTGCATAAGCTCAAGCTCAAGCCGTGCAAGTAAGTATTGCAGATAAAATGCGACGATTTTTGATGGATTTATGATTTGTAATTGTCATGGTTAAATATTCTCCTAATGTCAATTCAGTTATTAGTACCGATCGCTAAAGCCAGCAGAGTAGGGGAGATTGAATATTGAAGTAATTTATATAATGAACCTATCCCACTATTTTTAACAGGCTTATTTGTTTAAGTAAAATGTGTTTGAAAAGCTTAATTTTTCGTTTTTAACTATCAAAATATCTAGATAAACTTCTACTCTCCACTCTCGACCCTGCCCATACTCCCCCTATATTTTTAAATAGATTCCATCAGGGTTATAGACCACTGAATATGCTGTAAATAAACGCATTTTTTCTTAGATAACTAACACCTTTTTCTTTCCTCCTTCTGCTATATAAGATTAATTTTAACGACTGCCACCATCTTTATCTGGAACGGGTGTTTGTTCGTCCTCCTGATAATTTTTTTGTTGTTGAATAATAGCTGTTTCAGCTTGATATAAACTATCATTTAACTGATTTATTAGTATTTTTTCCTCTCGTAAAAAAGTCATAGTTGTTGTGAAAAGTGCTACTTACAAAAGAGAATCAAGTTTAGTGAAGCTCAGATGCCTCCTTCTTACTTCTGCTATATGAGATTAATTTTAACGACTGCCAGCATTTTTATCTGGAACAGGTGGTTGTTCGTTCTCTTGATAATTTTTTTGTTGTTGAATAATAGCTATTTCAGCTTCAGAAAAACTATCATTTAACTGATTTATTAGTCTTTTATCCTCTCGTAAAAAAGTCATAGTTGTTATGAAAAGTACTACCAACAAAAGAGAATCAAGTTTATTGTCCATAATTTTCTTTCTGGTACTTATAAATATATCAGAAAGAATTTAATGATTTATGCAAACTTAATTCTTTTCAGAAATACAATTAAATAAATCTACTTAGAGTATTCATGTGGTAGCATTTTTTCAACTGTGAAAGATTAGTAACTAAGTACAGCAGTAGAAGCAAAGGTCAGGGCAGATATAGAAGCTCTAAAACTTAGGCAATGTAATACTTTTCCTTATTCCTTATTCCTTATTCCTTATTCCTTATTCCTTATTCCTTCTTATCAAAGAAATATTTTCATATTATTTTGATAGCTATTTAATTAATCACTTAAACTGCGTAATTCTTGAATTTCTGCCAAATCATTCAAATTAGCATTCCGCAATTTATTCTCTAGTTCTTACAATAATCCTGCCGAATCTTGAACCATTGTATGCAGACTAATAATTTTTGCTTGTCGAGTATCTTTTCCAGCTTTTGCTAACTGAATATTTCGTTCTAAACTCGCAGCTAATTGTTCTAAGTGCTGTTGAGTAATATCAGAATTTGACCTTTGCTTACTCTTAACTTCTAATAGTTATCTTTGCAAATCCTCCACAGATAATAATGCCTCATTCTTTGGAATGTTTGCGGAGCATTCCGGAACGGAAAGCAATCTCCGTAATCTTGGCGATTACTCCTCTACAGTCGCAATGACAAGTATTTAACCGGACTTGATATTACGCATAAGGTAGGAAAAATTAGGATTTGAGATTGCTTCGTCGTTGTCGGTCGCTTCGGACGGAAATACGTTGCAGGTGCGTAAGTCCTATGTATATCACAGTTGAAGGAAAGGGGACGGACATATCAAAAGTTTAAAATTCAGAAAACGCTGGATTTTTAGAGAACTAAATGCTTTCTTCCTTCTTCTATACTTAATCAATGATCCAATAACCATTTTCTCGCCAATATTGTTCTCTTAAAGCTGATTCTAAGTCATCTTCTCGAATCCAACCTTGAAATAATAAAAGCTCACCAATTTTTTGATGACATGAACTCTGAATATCTATTACTTGATTTAATTGATCTTCAGAAATTAATTGTCTGCGGATGAGAATTTCGCCTATTTTCATGATCATATTTCACCTATTTGAGATTGATGTAATTTTCTATAGGCACCCTCATAATTGACGTCATATATTAAGTGTCTATTTATCTTTATACTTAGTAATCAGCTAATTTCTGGAAATTTATGCAAAATTCGATCTAGCTAGGAATAAATCGTAAGAAATTAAAGCACCTTACTATATTATTCATCAACAAAACATGGCAATTTTACAGATATTACTAGTATCGTTTACAAAACTCAACATTTTAGATGTATAGACATTTCCATTCTACTAAACTCACCCAAAGCATTCAAAAAAAATGATCACTTATTTGACAGTTCTTGATAGGGTATCTCGAGAAAATCAGCCACAACATTAGCTAATTTTTTAACTTTTTCAATTTCAGAATCTCTTATTAAAGTGATTTCCAACTGATGATTTCGATTTTCTGCTGGTATACTAACTCTAATCTATAGGATTTATCTCCATCGCTATCTGTGCGACTTTCTAGAATTAATTCTTTGATTTGGGCAAAGAAATAGTGTTTGGTTTTAGTACCCAATAAAGAAAATACTTTGTAGGTTAATTGTCCTTAACTTTTGTTAAGTATTAGTGTTTCTAGATAAAAAAGTACCCATAGAAATAAGATTCCTATTCCAACAAAGGTAATACTTATAACTGAAGGCATCAGGTTTTCCGCTGTCAAACCTAGATCGTAGCGAATAAGCAGGGATGGATCTGAGTTTGCCATAACTAGGAGAAGGTTTTAATCCACCTTTTCCTCTGACTCTCATAACAATTTCTGCTTGAGGAAACCGAGATGCCAATAAACCTCATTCTTGCCAAGGTAGTCGTCGTAGTTTAGGATTTTTCGCATCTAGAAATACACGAATTTCTGACTCAGAGTTTTGCAATGAGCTAAATAGAGAAATTAATTCTTCTCGGATTGGTCGCCATCGACTATCGTCATAATCTAGCCATTTATTTTATTAATCTGAGTTATTACCAGTTTTCTTTGTTCTGAACTGGAGAAAGAAATAGTTTTTTTTGGACTAATTCTAGTAGAAATTTTACGAACTTTTTCTAATTGGTGATACGCTAACTGCCAATTACTCAATGATGATTCTAATTCTGGTGGTAAAGCTGGTAAAAAACCATCAATAGAATCAAATTTACCATCGTTAGCAGTGAGAGTTACATGAAATCCAGAGGCTTCAGTTTCGAGAAGTTTAATCTTAACAATACTCATAGTTGGACCATATTTAATGTTTATAATGAAGAAGGAAAAAGGAAGAAGTGAAGAAGTAAGACAAGTTTGATAAATATTTGCTACGAATCTCTTTTGTTTATTCCCTGTTCCCTATAACTAGAGTTTTGTAACATTATTTTTTCAAGTTGGTATAAGAAGTAAGAAAAGGATGAGGATACTGAAAGTTTGTCGCTCTGTTCGACGAGACTTCTATTAATGTTTGAAATATCTGAAATTATTGGTGAAAAATAAACTATGCCAAAAAAATAGCAACTGTCAAATTATTCTTAGCTGCGTTTTTTCCACTCCAGGTCTCCCCTACTCCCCTATTCCCCTACTCCCCTAATCCCCTCCTCCAGGATAATAAATTCATATTTGCCAGATTTAGCATTAGGTTTTACCTGAACTAATACTGATTTATCTATAGAACCCATTTGAGATCTATATAATTATGGTAGTCAAGTTTTTTCGCGCATCAATTTTGAGGAAAAATCATATGAAGGAGTGTTGAATTTTTTGTATGATCTCTCCCCACATCTTCCCTCCTGTCTCCTGTCTCCTGTCTCCTGTCTCCTAGCTAAAAAAACTTGATATTTATGAAGATACCAAATGGGTTCTATATTGAGAAACTGGCGATCGCCTAACTCCCCAAATCTAATTTTTCCTGTTACTCCTTCTACATCAAAATCATCACTAGATAAAATTCTTTGTAATTTTTTACGGGAATAATTACCATTACTTTTATCCAGAGCTTTAATAATAGTTTTAGTAGCATCATAAGATGTAGCAGTACGCCAATTAATTTCAGCATTCCAAAACTTTTTTGATTTTTGAGTAAACTCGTCATTAGGGTCACGATGCCAAGGAATAGCAACTATCAAATTATTCTGATATGCTTCTTCTCCAGCATCATTTACAACACGATAATTATAGATAGAATCTCCTCCTATTAATTTTAATCCTTTAGCATTATCAATTACTCCAATAGCATTAGTCAGACTAATGTCAGTAGTAGGGACTAATAACATTGCTTCAGCACCTTGATTTTTTGCCTGTTCAATACAATCTTGAGCGCTAAAATTTCCAGCATTCAAGTAACATTGATGCACAAATTTTTGCGTTGGTAGGACTGTCTCAAATTCTTGCTTCAGAGATTCACTATATTCATTATTTTTTACATAAGCTACTGCTACTTTTTGAGATTTTCCAAGTTCCTCTAAATACTCAAATAAAGCTTGGGCAGCTAGTTTATCGCTAGGATAAATTTTAAATACAAACTTACTAAAATTCGATAAGATAGTTGAGGTGCTAGTAGGAGAAATTGCTACTAATTTATTTTTGTTATAAACTTTTCCCGCACTGAGAGTCATTGGACTAGAGTAGTGACCAATAATAGCGATAATATCTTTTTGGTTGACTAAATATTTAGCAAATTTTTTAGAAGTTTCTGGCTCATTTTTATCGTCAACAATTGTGACTTGTAAAAATTTATCATTGAGACTACCTTGGCAATTTAATTGATGTTGAGTATCTTTGATAGCTAGAGAAATTTCAGCCAAACCACAATTAAATTCACTTTGAGCTTGAGCAACTCCCCGTAAAATTTCTGCTGCAACATTAGCTTCTCCATGAGCAGGAATACTAACTGCTATTTCTAATATTTTTCTGTTTTGATTGACTTTTTTTGCTTGAGCGATGGAATTATTCAAAAAAATTACTGTCTCTGGGTCATTTTTTTTGAGATTAAGAGATTTGCGGAAATAGGAAATAGCACTGTTAAATCTTTTCTCTTTTATCTCTCTCATTCCTAATTCTTTTTCTGCGGATATTTCCCCAAAAGGAAACATGGTTTTTTCTCCAATACTATTATTAATGTTTGGAACATCTTGAGTTAGAAAGGGAATTACTAAGTTTCTTACATCCTGGAATAGGAGAATAACTGCAATGAATAATCCTGCCAATTCTAAGGGTAGCTTGGCTCGGTGAATAAATTTCTGCCAAATATTTTTTTGAGTCATTTTATAGATAATAAGTAATAGGTTTATTGGTAATAGTTTAACAATTAATTTAGGTGTTAGGTTTTAGGTGTTATACGAATTTTATCAAAATAACATGGGTCTAAAACCCCGCCTTTTAAGGCGAAATATTTTTGGATAGTTGCTCACGCATCCCCGTTACAAAAATAACTTCTGAATTCTGACTTCTGACTTCATTAAGTGAGGTGGCAAATAATTCTGACTTATATCAAGTCTCATTAATTAGCCATAATAAAAATGTTTTCTCTGATAAATTATCCCTGTTCCCTTTTCCCTATTCCCTAAAATTTTTATTGTGGTTGTTTAAAGATACATGATATTAATAACTACTTGAAATAGCTCTAGTTTAACAACTTTCAGCTATCAGTTTTAGTTGAAATATCAGCCTTGTAGATGCAGGATAATTTGGCAGTTTTGCAACCTTCAAAAATTTATAATTTAGAATTACCTATTCTTTTCAAGGAGAGGATTGACGAACAGGAAAATTTTTATTTATTATCGCCTTAAAAGGGGAGGCTTTAAACCACAATATTTCGGTAATAGTATTGATTGAACTTGGGAAAAATTACCTAATTATGTCAGTTCTAATTACCTCAGCTCTAATTAAAAGAAAAAGGATGTATTTCGGTTTATTTTCTAATCACAGTTTTTTTCACTCCAGGTCTCCCCACACTCCCCTACTCCCCTACTTCCCTCCTCCAGGATAATAAATTCATATTTTCCAGATTTAGCATTAGATTTTACCTGAACTAATAGTGGTTTATCCTTCTCGAGAAACTGGCGATCGCCTAACTCCCCAAATCTAATTTTTCCTGTTACTCCTTCTACATCAAAATCATCACTAGATAAAATTCTTTGTAATTTTTTACGGGAATAATTACCATTACTTTTATCCAGAGCTTTAATAATAGTTTTAGTAGCATCATAAGATGTAGCAGTACGCCAATTAATTTCAGCATTCCAAAACTTTTTTGATTTTTGAGTAAACTCGTCATTAGGGTCACGATGCCAAGGAATAGCAACTATCAAATTATTCTGATATGCTTCTTCTCCAGCATCATTTACAACACGATAATTATAGATAGAATCTCCTCCTATTAATTTTAATCCTTTAGCATTAT
>NZ_JAAHGM010000016.1:15535-42541 GCF_010692625.1 Okeania sp. SIO2C2 | reverse complement strand
TTAGGGTCACGATGCCAAGGAATAGCAACTATCAAATTATTCTGATATGCTTCTTCTCCAGCATCATTTACAACACGATAATTATAGATAGAATCTCCTCCTATTAATTTTAATCCTTTAGCATTATGAATTACTCCAATAGCATTAGTCAGACTAATGTCAGTAGTAGGGACTAATAACATTGCTTCAGCACCTTGATTTTTTGCCTGTTCAACACAGTCTTGGGCACTGAAATTTCCAGCATCAAGATAACATTTCTGCACAAATTTTTTCATTTTCAGTAGCATCTCAAATTCTCGAGTCAGAGATTCACTATATTCATTATTTTGTACATAAGCTACTGCTACATTTTTATCTAGAAAAATTTCCTGATTCAAATAGTTGAATAAAGTTTGGGCTGCAATTCGATCGCTAGGGGGAATTTTAAATACAAATTTGCCAAAGTTAGATAATCTAGTTGAGGTGCTAGTGGGAGAAATTACTACTAATTTATGTTTGTTATAAACCTGTCCAGCTTGGAGAGTCATTTCACTAGAATAATGACCTATAACGGCAATAATTTCCCGTTTTTTTACTAAATATTCGGCAATTTGTTTTGCTGTTTCTGGTTGGTATTTATCGTCAGTAATGGTGACTTTTAAAAATGTATTATTGGAGCTACCTTGGCAATTTAGTTGACTTTGAGTATCTTCAACTGCCAGAGAAATTTCAGATAAACCACAATTAAATTAACTTTGGAATTGAGCAACTCCTCGCAAAAATTCCTGGGCAATATTAGGTTCTCCATCAGCAGGAATACTAACTGCTATTTGTAATATTTATCCAGTTTTATTGAGTATTTTTGTTTGTTTGGCAATGGCATTGTTCAAAAAGATTACTGTTTCTGGGTCATTTTTATAGCTATTCAGAGATTTGCGGAATTGGTAAATAGAACTACTAAATCTTTTGTTGTTGAAGTCTTCCATTCCTAATTTTTTTTCTGAGGATATTTTCCCAGAAGGAAACATGGTTTTTTCGCCAATGCTACTATTAATTTTTGGAATCTCTGGAATTATGGTTTTAATTAATTGGTCTACATCTTTGAGCAGTAGAATAGCTGCAATGGATAATCCTGCCAATTCTAAGGGCAGTTTGGCTCGCTGAATAAATTTATACCAAATATTTTGTTGAGTCATTTTATCGGGTAAATATCAATTTTGAATAAAGCCAAAAATTTGGGTGCATCTCAATTTTGAATAAAGCCAAAAATTTATCGCTTTTAAGCAACAGGCAACAGGCAACAGGCGACAGGGAATATATAGGGAAAAAGTATTTTTACATATACAAGATACACCCATTTTATCCTAAGTAAATAAATTAAAATAGTAATTTATTGCTCCAGAATTACAAATTCATATTTTCCAGATTTACCATGAGGTTTTACCTGAACTAATACTGGTTTATCTTTCTCGATAAACTGGCGATCGCCTGACTCGCTAAATCTAATTTTTCCTGTTACTCCTTCTAGGGAAAAATCGGGATTAGATAAGATTCTTTGTAACTGTTTACGAGAATAATTACCCATCATTTCATCTACAGCTTTAATAATAGTTTTAGTCGCATCATAAGATTTAGCAGTACGCCAATTAATTTCCGCATTCCAAAACTTTTGAGCTGTTTGACTAAATTGAGAATTAGGGTGACGATGCCAAGGAATAGCAAGGGTTAAATTTCCTCGGTCTGCTTGTTGACCTGCATCTTTTAATACCCTGGGATTATAAACAGAATCTCCACCTAATAATTTCAATCCTTTAGCATTATTAATGATGCCGATAACATTACTCAAAGTTCTGTCTGTAGCTGGAACTAAAAACATTATTTCTGCTCCTCGATTTTGTGCTTCTTCTACACAGTCACTGGCACTAAAATTCCCGGACGAAATATTGCACTTATATACGAATTTTTCTGGCAGTAATTTATTAAATTCTTTAGTTAAAGACTGACTATAGATATTACCAGGTATATAGGCAACTGCTATTTTTTTATCTGCCCAATTTTGTCGTTCCAAATAATTCCATAGAGTTTGAGCTGCTAGATGATCGTTTGGTGCAACTCTCAAGACAAATTTACCGAAATTTTTCAAAAGAATAGAAGTGCTAGTAGGAGAAATTACTACTAATTCTGCTTTGTTATAAATCTCTCCTGCTTGTAAAGTCATATCACTAGAAGAGTGACCAATAACGGCAATAATTTCTGCCTTTGCTACTAAGGTTTGAGCAATTTTTTCTGCAGTTTCTGGTAGATATTCATCATCAGCAATAGTAACTTTTAAAAATTTACCATTGAAGCTACCAGAGCAATTTAGTTGATTTTCAGTATCTTTAATAGCCAGAGAAATTTCCGGTAAACCACAATTAAATTCGCTTTGAGCTTGAGCAACTCCTCGCAAAATTTCCTGGGAAATATCTGATTCCTGACTAATAGGAACGCTAACTGCTATTTCTATCTTTTGCCCAATATTTGTAGCAGATTTTTGTTGAGCAATTGCATTATTCAAATAAATTAAAGTTTCCGGGTCATTTTTCTTGACTTGGAGAGACTGGCGAAATTGAGCGATCGCCTGAGCAAAGTTACCATTATAAAATTTTTCAATTCCTTCTTCTTTTGCCGGATTTTTCTCGGAAGAAATTAACAACTTTTCCCCCTGACTAATATTTTGTAAAATTTCTGGTTGTATCCCGATAATTTTAGTTTCAGTGAATTGATTTTTAACTAAATTTATCGCCAAAATTACCAATAAAATTCCTGCCGTTAGTCCTAAAGGCAGCTTAAATTTATTGATAACTTTCTGCCATAAATTGGAAGAAATTAACTGCTGCCAACTCAAAGGATGAGACAAAGCTGTTTCTTGAATACAAAGAGTAGGTAACCACATTGCCCCTGGATATTCAGATTCAAAATGTTCTAATCTTTCTCGAGCTATTCTCATAGATTTAAACAGAGATTGATTATTCGCAAATTCTGCGAAAAAATACTCTAAAAACTTCACTGCCACCAGGTCAGGAACAGGTTCTCGCATGACAATAATTCGTGATAAACCAAGCTCCGCCAACTGATTTGCTAAACCCAAACCATCACAGGAATTAAATATTGCCAACTGCAACCCATTATCTATTGCATATCTCAAAGAATTTTTAAACTCTTTAATACTTAATCTATCCCGCTCGTTCAAATATATCCAACCAATTGAACCATCTTCTTTACTACAACTATGCCCGGCAAAAATCAATATATGATAGCCAGGTTCCTCCCGCAAAGCATCAGATAAAATTTCCTGCGTTGGTTGATTTAAAAATCTTACTTCTGCACCCTTTTCTTTTAATTTTTGAATTACTTCTAAATCTAACTGTGTATTAATACCATCACTCTTACCAACTATGGCAATAATCCTTACTTTTGAAGATTTACGAAGCCGTCTAAACTTTCTTTGACCTCTAACTCGAATAGCAATTTCTGTTTGAGGAAAACGAGACTGAAATAAATTCCATTCTTGCCAAGGAATGCGACATAAATTAGGATTTTGAATATCCAAAAATAGGCGAATTTCTGAATCAGAATTTCCTAGATAACTTAAGACAGAAATTAATTCATCTCGTACAGGTTGCCAACTAATATCGCCACTATCCAACCATTGATTAAGAGTTATTTTAACTTGTTCTTTTTCCTCATAACTAGAATAATTAACTACTGATTGTGGACTAATACGAGTTGCTACTTTTCTGACATCTTCTAACTGAGAATAAGCTGACTGCCATTGATTAAAAGATTTTTCTAATTCAGCAGGTAGACATGGTAAAAAACCATCAACAGGCTCAAAATTAGCACCTATTGAATTTAAAATCACATGAAACCCATTTTGACCACTATCTATAAGTTTAATCTTAATAATTTTAATAGCTTCCATATTTATCTGCGATAATCTTAAAAGTAAGCATTAAGCCGTCAGCTATCAGCCATCAGCTATTACTTTTTTTTAGTTTTATACCAAATTCAAAAAAGGCAGTTACATCTTAAAATTTAAGCATTCAGCCGTCAGCTATCAGCCATCAGCTATTACTTTTTTTTAGTTTTATACCAAATTCAAAAAAGGCAGTTACATCTTAAAATTTAAGCATTCAGCCGTCAGCTATCAGCCATCAGCTATTACTTTTTTTTAGTTTTATACCAAATTCAAAAAAGGCAGTTACATCTTAATTTGTGATTTATTCCTAAAAGAAAAAAATATAAATTCGATAAATTATAAAATTGCCACCTTTTTTCCTCTTTAATATTTATGTTTTTCTTTCTCTGTTCCCCGTTCCCTGTTTCCTGTTCCCTGTGTCCTCACGCTTTGCAATATTTTATGAAATTGGTATTAGATAAAAGCTTTACTAATTGAATCAGAATTAAATTCTACTATCAAAGCTTGCTTTAAAGTCTATATTAATTAAAATCTTATCATAAGAGCTGACAGCTAACAGCTATTTGCGCAGCATGACCCAGGAAATACTTACTCTTAAACTACAAAATTTTCCCTAATTATTTGCTCATTTAAACTCATTTCTACAGTAAATTGTTCTTGAGGTTTACAACCAAATTCTAATTGTATCCAATCATCCGCTTCCCTAGCTTCAGCTTCCATACAAGAATTACCAGATTCATCCAATATTTGTACTCGTAAACCAGCAGGTAAAAATGGAATTTTATTCGTAGTAGAAAGTCGCACACAAATATCTATTTCCTCCTCAAACTTATCCGTCAATTTTACCGCTAATTCTGTAGCTTCTTCATTTACTCCACTACCCCAATTAATAATTTTCCCACAACTAATACTTACATCATCCGTTGGAGATTGAGAAATACTATCCCTTGAAACTCTTAAACTTCTTGTAGATGTAGATAGTGACTGTAAACTTTGCCATTCTGCCGGAAAAAAACCTTCAAACCACCGACCTAAATTAACCCATTTTTGACACCAATCAATTTCATCAATTAAAGCATCCAAAGATTCTATTTGTGTGAGGGGAATAGAATCTTGAAACCTATCAATATTTCTGGCAGAAACAAATCCTAATATTTGTACTTGGTTTAAATCTTCCTCAAATTGAACCGCTATATAACCCATGCGGTTATCGTTAACCTCTGGAGGCAAAAATAATTCTTTTTCACCAGGAAATACCGGACGACATTCCACTTTGCCAATATTTGGTAAAACTAAATCAGCCACATTAAATATTGCTCTTGAACCAGGATGCCAACAATCACCTTGATGAATCGCGGTCTGAATACCTAAACACTTTAAATAACTTTGAACTGCCACAACAGCAAGAGTATTTAGATAAACTTGTTTTCCTTTTTCAGGAGTTGCTTGTTCTGCTGCAAATAGCTCTGCATAACCATGAGCTTCTGCGGTCAAAAAAACTTTTAATGCTTGTGAAAAAGTCATACTCATAATTCTTCTCCAAATTGATTAGCGATTTCTCTTAATAATGGAATACATCTGCGCTTCCAGTGGGAATAAACAGTTTGGTTACTGATATTTAGACTTCTGGAAATATCGGCTATTTTTTTTGGTGGTTCTGTAAAATTCAACTGAATTGCTAATACTTGACAATTACATTCAGGATGTTTTTTCGGATGAGATGACCTGAGCTTTTCTTCTGGGTCGGTCTCAATATATTGCCTCAAATACTCACCTTGTCTTTGACGTTTTGCTTTTTGCAATTCAGCAATTTTCTGTTCTAGTAAACTTAGACTATTAGCTGGTAAAATTTCTCCTAAAGTTGTTGAATTTTCTCCTTCATTACTAATAGGTTTATCCAAACTGTCATATCTATTATCTGGGGTATATAAGTCTTGGATACGCCATTTCAAATAACCATTAATCCAGACAACAAAACTTCTTTCCCAGGAAGGAGGCCGAGATTCAAAATTTTGAATATTTTTGCAGACCCATTCTAATGTCCGATTAAAAGCCTCCAGATAATCCTGGTGGGACGAACTATATAGTCCAGGGAGTTGTTGAATTAATATCAATAGATGATTAATAGCTTTCTGGCGTGCTGGACTCGGATTTTGATATTGCTTTATTTGGGTAATTAGATTTTGTAATTGGTCCTCCACAGCGATCGCTCTCCTATCACAACAGTTGAAGGTTATGAGTCGAGCTTATCAAAGTTCTAACTATTTTGGCTTAGACCTAATCTTTGTCCCCATATATATATCTGCACTAGAAAGGATTTTTATGCAAATTATTGAAGAAGGAAGAGGGAAATAAGTCAAAAGTCAAAAGTCAAAAGTTAAAAGTTAGATTTGAAAGGAAGAAGGAAGAAGAAAGTAAGTTATAACTCAAAAGTTAAAAGTTAGATTTGAAAGGAAGAGGGAAGAAAGAAGAAGGAAGAAGAAAGTAAGTTATAACTCAAAAGTTAAAAGTTAAAAGTTAAAAGTTAGATTTGAAAGGAAGAGGGAAGAAGGAAGTAAGTTATAACTCAAAAGTTAAAAGTTAGATTTTATCGGCGCAAAACTTTGATGCTACAGTAATTTACCGAATAATTAAGGTTTAAAGCCTCTCCTTTTAAGCAGAAACAAGAAAAAATTTTCCTTTGATTCAATCCTCTTCCTTTTAGAGGGAGAGAGGTAATTATCAATTATCAATTATCAATTATTGAAGGCAGTTATTTAATATTTAAAGGAGCAAAATTATTTGTGACATCTTTAAAATTAATTGGTATAAGAAAGAAGAAAATAAGTTATAAGTCAAAAGTCAAAATTTAAAAGTTAGATTTTATCGGTTAAAAACTTTGATGCTACAGTAATTTACGGAATTTATTTAACATTTAAAGGAGCAAAACTATTTGTGACATCTTTAAAATGAATTGGTATAAAAAATAAGGAAGAAGGGGCTATTTCAGTTATCAGTTGTAAATTTTGAAAAAAAGGGAAATGGTAAGCATTAAGCCGTCAGCTATCAGCTATTGCTTTTAGTTGAGGATAAAAGCTTTATTAATTATCTTACTAAATTTGTCTTCTATTCCCTGTTCCCTATTCCCTGTTGCCTACTATACGTTATACTTATAAAATAAGTGTTTCGTAATGGTTTTTGAAGATGGTAGTAGGTACAACAGAAGCAGCTTTTCTCCTAAATATCTCAACTGCTAGGGTGCGGGTATTACTGAAAGAAGGTCGGATTAAGGGAGCTAATAAAAAAGGACGATCTTGGCTAATTCCTCTTAATAGTCAAGGGATACCAGAAATTATTCCAGGTAGTCGTGGTCCTGATGGTACTTGGAATAAGGGACAACGTACAAGCAAAACAGTTATTCAGATATTGCCTACCGTTATCAATGCTAATCATCAAAACGGCACTTGTTTACCAGCAATTAATATTCAGCATGGCGATCGCCATCATTTATGCCATGAAGCTGATATTCTCGGACCTTGCAAAATTATCTATCAACCCTCTCAACGTAATTCTCATCATACTGGAGAAACAAATTTATGGATTGAAGTTAACCCAGAAGTACAAATTACTCATAAAGTATTCTCTGATGTAGATGAAAATTGCCAAAAATCTATAGAAAGGGATTCAACAATTAATTATTAATTATTAATTATTACCTTTCCTTGAAAACGGATAGGATTGACCGCTTAAGGAAAATTTTTTCTTTTCTCTTGGTCTCATTGATATGGCGAGAAGACCTCACCATCCCTCGACCGCTTTTCTCCTTTAAATGTTAAATAATTTCGGTAGCATCAAAGTTTTGAACTGATAAAATCTAACTTTTGAATGCATGACTTTTGACTTTTGAATTCCGTGAAACGCTATAACTCAAATAAATTTTCATGTTTGAACAATTTACCTACCATAAAATTCCTACTTCCAATGCCACCATTAATTTAGTCAAAGGTGGAAAAGGTTATCCCCTACTACTATTACATGGCTATCCTCAAACTCATATTATGTGGCACAAAGTCGCTCCCGCTCTTGCCCAACACTTCACCGTCATCTGCACAGACCTACGCGGTTATGGCGATAGTGACAAACCACCCTCCGATCCTCAACATCTCACCTATTCCAAACGAGTGACTGCCCAAGACCAAGTAGAAGTTATGGCAGCTCTAGGTTACTCCAAATTCTTGGCAGCAGGTCACGACCGTGGAGGTAGAGTTCTCCATCGCCTTTTACTCGACCACCCCCACTGTGTGGAAAAAGCAGCAGTTCTCGATATTGTACCAACCAGGAAAATTTTTCAAACTGTCAACCAACAACTGGCGACTGCTTATTCTCACTGGTTTTTTCTGCTCGAACCCTACAATATTCCCGAACGCCTGATCGGTTCTGACCCAGCATTTTATCTTGTCAGCAAACTAAAACAGTGGAGTTATGACCAAGCTGCTTTTACCGAGAATGCTATAGCAGAATACATTCGTTGTTTTGACCCTGCCAGTATTCATGGAACTTGTGAAGACTATCGTGCTGCAGCTACTATTGATTTGGAACATGATGCAGAAGATATTAACAGTAGAATAGAATGTCCGTTACTTGTGTTGTGGGGAAAGCGCGGGGTGATGGAAAAATGTTATGATGTGCTAGAAACTTGGCGAGAAAGAGCAATAGATGTGCGCGGTCAAGCTTTTCCATGTGGTCACTTTTTGCCAGAGGAAGCTCCAGAGGAAACAACTCAGGCATTACTTGATTTTTTTATTGAGGGAGTAGGGAGTAGGGAGTAGGGAGTAGGGAGTAGGGAACAGAAGAACATCTTGAGCATATTTGTATAGCGCTATATCTAAATACCACACCCAGTACAGGTACTCAGAAAACAATTATTGAACTGATTCTTGAGTCTGTTCAGTTGCAGTAATGGCTTGAAATCGCTCATCTGAATAGAGATGACTAAAATCAGAGTCTTCCTTAGCCGAATCCTTACAGCGCTTTTCAAATTGATGAACCACATCTTCACAGGCAAAAATCGTGTAGGGGCGATTTCCTACGGAATGCTCCGCAAACGCGAATCGCCCCTACTGTGGTTTACCCAAATGAAAATCGCTGTAAGACTTTTGTCTAATTCCACAGCTATTCTGAGATTTGCCAATGCCAAGCTATCTTCTTTTAATTTTGTCTTCTATTCCCTGTTCCCTGTTCCCTAGAACCAAAAATTTTGTACCTCTCCAGCATGGGAATTTCTATATAAAACTGCCACAGGGAAAAACTCAAGGTAAACTTTTGAATATATAAACTCAAATAAATAACATATAATGATACGATTAAAACTGTGGCAATTAGTAATTTTAGCTATTCCCCTTGTTAGTGTTGTAGCTTTCCTGATGATATCTGCCGGAATGCAAATCAACCAGTGGGGAATAAACTGGATATGGGGCATATTTATCCTCCTGTTTGTGGGATGGCGTTGGTTGCTAGTCAAATGGACGCGACCTACAGTTGAACAAATGAAAGAGGTAATGGCAAAAGTTAACAAACAAATCGAATTTACTGATGACACCACAACCCTACCCACAAAAAGCGATACAACTCTCCAGATAGAAACTGCTCTGCAAGAAATTCTCAAATCATCCCGCAACGACCTTCCTCTTTGGGAAGACTGGCAAACATTTTGGCAACGTTGTCAAGCAGTAATAGTTGCTGTTGCTAATACTTACCATCCGGAGGGCAAATATCCTCTGCTCAATATCTACATTCCCCAAGCTTACGGTTTAATTCGAGGTACAGTTGATGATATGGATCGATGGATGCAAAATTTATCTCCAACCTTGAATCAAATAACTGTCGGTCAAGCGTATCAGGGATATGAAATTTATCGCAAATTAGAACCTTCAGCACGGAAACTTTTTCAAGCTTGGGGTTTAGCACAATGGTTTCTTAACCCAGTAACAGCAGCAGCTAAACTAGCAAGTCGGCGTTACAGTGACCAGGCAAACCAACAGTTATTGATGAATTTCAGTCAGATATTACGGGAAGTGGCATTGCGAAATCTCTGTCAGCAAGCGATCGCTCTCTACGGGGACAACAACCTAGAATTTTCTGAGTCTGTTATTCCTGCTCCTACTCTCCCGAAGGCAGAAACTCAAACCCTCGAACAAATTCTCGAACAAGCTCAACCTGCTGAAACTGTGGAGCAAAAACCTGTGAATATTTTGTTGGTGGGGCGCACTGGGGCAGGAAAGAGTAGTTTAATTAATACCCTGTTTCAAGCTGACCTTGCTGAAGTGGATGTATTACCTAGTACGGATAAAATTCAAAATTATCAATGGCAGCAAACGGGAGAAATTCTCAATTTGTGGGATACACCAGGTTATGAGCAAGCAAACCGCCCAGACTTGCGGGAACTTGTACTCGACTATGCTGAAACTGCAGATTTATTGTTGCTGGTAACTCCTGCTCTCGACCCTGCACTACAAATGGATGTAGACTTTCTCCAAGAATTGAAACAGGAAATTGCTGATTTGCCAGCTATTGTTATTGTGACGCAAGTTGACCGTTTGCGACCTATCCGAGAATGGCAACCTCCTTATGATTTTGTTTGGGGTAAAGGTGCAAAGGAAAAGTCTATTCGGGAGGCGACTCAATATCGCGCAGAAATATTTGGAGATTTTTGTAATCAAGTTTTGCCTGTGGTTACGGGGGATATTAAAAGTAATAGAGGTGCTTGGAATGTTGATGCTATTTCTATGTCTTTGCTAGAAGCTATTGCTCCTGCTAAACAATTACGTCTGGCTCGGTTTTTGCGTGATCGCGAAGTTCGTACTGTTGCAGCAGCTAAAATTATTGACCATTACACTTTCCAAATGGCGACTACTCAGGGGTTAACTGCTTTGTTAAAGAGTCCAGTGTTGCAGTTCGTTTCTACTTTGACAACGGGTTCGCCAACTTTAGCTTATTTGTTGGCAGAAAAAATTCCGGTGGAAGAATTGCCTGTGGTTATTGGTAAGTTACAAATGGCTTACGACTTATTTTCCCTCTTAAGTGGGGATACAAATTTAGGTAGTTTTGACTTACTGGCACTTTGGCCTTTGTTATTAGAAAATCCTTCTTCACCAGACCGGAATGCTTGGGCATTTGGTCACGCTTTGGTAGAATATTGGATGCAGAATTTGACAATTGAACAATTACGGGAACAGTTTAATAATTATCTTCAGCAAGGTTGAAGAAGGAGTCAGGAGTCAGTCCTCAGGAGTCGAGAGAATGCGGTCAATAGGAATTATCACCCCACCAACAGCATTTGCACCCCCGCTGACAGTGAGGTATTAAACCTATAAGGGAAAAGGTAAAAAATTATAGTGATGACTAATTCAATTCAGACAATAGCGGTTAATATTCCGAAAAAAATTAATCTCAAAATTACTCACGAACAATTTGTTGAGTTAGCAAAATTTAACCGGGATTTGCAATTAGAAAGAATAGCTAAAGGAAAGTTAATTGTTACGACACAAAAAGGAGGCGATACGGGAAATCGAAACTCAAATATTTTAGGGCAACTTTGGTTATGGAAACGTCAAACAAAATTAGGTAAAATATTTGATTATTCTAGTGGTTTTCATCTTTCTAATGGTAGTAGTCGCTCCCCCGATTCTGCCTGGGTAAAACAAGAAATATGGGATGCTTTAACTCGCGAACAACAGGAATTTTTTGCGCCTTTATGCCCTGATTTTGTTGTAGAGTTACGTTCTAAAAATGATACTTTTTCCAGGTTACAGAAAAAGATGAAAGAGTATCAGTCAAATGGTGCAAGATTGGGTTGGTTGATTGATAGTAAAAATCTGAAAGTAGAAATTTATCGGCAAAATCAGGAAGTAGAAGTTTTGAAAAATCCTAATAGTTTATCTGGGGAAGATGTGTTACCTGGATTTGTTTTAGATTTGATGGAAGTTTGGAATTAGTAGGGAAAAAATAAATATGATTAAGGGTTTTATCTTAATTTATTTGGTTTATAAGTAGTCATGCAAAATTTATTACATATAGTCTAGAGCTAAAAAGCCCATATTGTAATATTGTCAAAATTTCAGCGAATAAAATTAATTACTTAATGCTAATGCTGATTTTTCTGGTTTTTTTGCCCTTCAATTATTACTATATATGAGCACACCTTTTCCATTATGCTTATCAGATCTTGTCAAGTATTCTATGTCAAGGTAGATCTTCCATTTTTTGAGATTTTTCAATTCAGAGACAGAGTAAATTTTGACTTATTTTTTCCATCTATTCAATCTATTTACCCATTGATTATTTTTGAGGCGATCGCTACTTGCTCATCTACAACTGCTCTATTACTTTTACTGTAAAAAGTTAGGATTTTTTTTTGAGGTGTGTCTGGGGATGATAATTCAGTATACTTTCTTATTTCCTTGTTGGATATTTCTGGATTTGATGATTTTTAGCACAGATGTTTAATTACATATTTTGGCTTTGATAGTAAATTTATATGTCTCAGTTAAATCTCCTTTTTCTTGAGATTTGATGATCCAATACTTATTCCGGAAATTTCTTAGTGGTTAAATTTTTTTGGGCTGAGGGTAAAGCTGATTTTTCTGGTTTTTTTGCCCTTCAATTATTACTATATATGAGCAGACCTTTTCCATTATGCTTATCATATCTTGTCAAGTATTCTATGTCAAGGTAGATCTTCCATTTTTTGAGATTTTTCAATTCAGAGACAGAGTAAATTTTGACTTATTTTTTCCATCTATTCAATCTATTTACCCATTGATTATTTTTGAGGCGATCGCTACTTGCTCATCTACAACTGCTCTATTACTTTTACTGTAAAAAGTTAGAATTTTTTTTGAGGTTGCCTGGGGATGATAATTCAGTATACTTTCTTATTTCCTTGTTGAATCTTTCTGGATTTGATGATTTTTAGCGATGCGATACTTATTTCTGAAATTTGTTGGTAGTTAAATTTTCTTGGCTGAGGGTAAAGCTGATTTTTCGGGATTTTTTTCTACTATATATGAGCGCAGTTTTTCCATTATGCTTATCATATCTTGTCAAGTATTGTATGTCAAGGTAGAGCTTCCATTTTTTGAGATTTTTTGATGAAATTTTTCAGTCAGAGACAGCATAAATTTTGACTTATTTTTCCCATCTATTCAATCTATTTATCCATTGATTATTTTTGAGGCGATCGCTACTTGCTCATCTACAACTGCTCTATTACTTCTACTGTGGAAAGTTAGGATTTTTTTTGAGGTTGCCTGGGGATGATAATTCAGTATACTTTCTTATTTCCTGATTGAATCTTTCTGGATTTGATGATTTTTAGCGATGCGATACTTATTTCTGAAATTTGTTGGTAGTTAAATTTTCTTGGCTGAGGGTAAAGCTGATTTTTCGGGATTTTTTTCCTTCTATTATTACTATATATGAGCGCACATTTTCCATTATGCTTATCAGATCTTGTCAAGTATTTTATGTCAAGGTAAATCTTCCATTTTTTAAGATTTTTTTGATAAGGCTTTTAAGCAATGTGCCCATTAAAAAATAAACTTAGTTGCTGAGAAGTGGTAATTATTTTCGACTAGCTAATAGAAGGCAATAAAATTGGTTGGCCTCCTCATATTTATTAGTTAAAACTAGGGTAAAAAAAATCAAGATAACCAAAGGAGAAAAAACAGTATTACTATTTTTTTCTTAATTCCGTCTAATCTGTATTAAAAATCCCTGCCGTGACTTCCTTCTTTCTGCCAACATACTATTGACATTCTGGGAGATACTATTTAAAATGCAAAAGATTCAAAACCTGTATATTTGTAAGCATTCAGCAGTCAGCTAGCCTCCTATGGTCGTAACTTTCCTACGGAATGCTACGCAACACTTTAACAGCTATAAGTTATCAACTTATTATCTTAGAAGGAGAATTAAAAATTATGTTTGTGCAGCATTCCGCAGAAAAGAAAAAGGTAACAAGCTAACCTTAGTCAGTTATTAACGTTCAAAATCTATTTGCGTAACATGACCTAGGAAATGCTGACATATATTTACTAATTATCTGCTAATTCTGACTCTATCTAAATTAAAATTAATTATAAATTATGAGAATATATCTATATATTCTATCAGGAATTACATCAGCATTAATCGGCTGGAGTATAGGGCAATTTATCCTCAGCGATTTAGGCTGGTTACAAAAGTTTCCTGAATTAACATTATTTCCTTGCGTGGCAATTTCTCTAGCAGTTGGTATAGTTGCAACAGATATATTTTTAAGCAATCCCACTCGATTTAAACGCAACTTCAACAGAGGTTTAATACCCCTAAGTATTGCTGGAGGATTAGGATTATTAATTGGTATTGCTTCTGGGGGATTAGTACAAATATTGCTCAATCCACAACTACGAGATAAAGTTATAACTGTACCCGATAAATTTGTCAGAATAGTCGGGTGGATTTTAATTGGTGGAGCAGTGGGTTTAGCTGAAGGATTGACTTGGCGCTGGCGTAGTATAGAAGCAGGAGATAAACGGCGTTTTTTGCAGCGACTTACCATTAGTTTAACTACCAGTATTTTGACTGCTTTAGTTGCAGCAATTATCTTTGAATGGATACGACAAAAAATGGATGGAATGCCCACAGCATTACAAGTTTGGGAAGACACAATTGGGTTTTCTTTATTGGGCGGTTTATTAGGTTTAGTCTTGAGTTTTTCTACCTCTCCTAGTCATTTAGTTGCCCTGAGAGCTGGAGCTGGTTTTGAATATATTGAAAATGTCAATTTTAATCAGTCTGAAACATCGAGTAATTATCCTCATATACAGAAAGAATTATCACCCAGAATTAAATTTGTGAGTAATGATTTTGCCGATAAAATTGAGGAAGGATTATCAATTCAATTACCCGCAAGAGGTAAAATTAAAATTGGTTCAGCTCAGTTAAAAATTATGGGCAGTCAACAATTTGGTGTGGATATTTGTATCCCTGGTTTGCCACTACATATTGCTGACTTAGACTTAGCATCTAGCCAAACAATTTTAGTACCTAATCTCAAATTTTTTAATAGAATAGAATATCAAGGCGATCGCTTGAAGGAAAGTACGCCAATCAAACTAAAACATAACGATTTAATTGCATTTTATGCCGAAAATGAGGGCTATAATGGTAAAAAATTATTCAGATTTGTCTACTATAATCGCTTCTTGGACCCACAAGGTTAGTTTTTCTTTGTTAATAGTAATTTCCTGCATTAATCCTAGCTTTGCTCAAGTAAAAAATGTAGAAATTATCGAAGCTATTCCTGAACGTAATGAAAGTAAAGTTACCCTGCGAATCAAAGCCTATGACCAAAACAATAAACCAGTAAGAGGTCTGGAAAAAGAGAACTTCAATTTAACAGTTTGTCCGCCTAAAACAGAGCCAAAAACTGGAGAATGTCAAACTTTAAATCCCATTGATATTAATTGGAAAATTCCCCTGCCCGCAGAATTACCTCCTGCTTGGGTAATTGTTTTATTAGATTTTAGTGGTAGTATGAAGCAATTAGATAGTAGTGGGGAAAAAACCAAATTAGAAGGGGCGATCGCTGCGATTAGAAAATTCAATCAAGATTTAGCTGACAAGGGAGAAAATACCAAAATTTCTATTGTACCTTTTGGCAAAGGAGGTAAAAATTGTCCGGGAAATCAAGTGACGAAAAAAGAACTAGATAATTTTGTTTTAGCAGGCAATAAAAAGGTTGAACAATCTCTCAAAAAAATAGAAAGTCAACTGGATAATCTTTGTGCAGCTACAGATATTTATGAACCTTTGCGTCAGGCAGTACAATTTTTTGGTAATTCCGAAGATACTCGTTTTAACCCACGCCCAAATTCTAATTTATCTCAACCAAGACGTTCGATAATTTTACTTTCTGATGGCTATCATAGTATTTATGGAAATAGAGAAAATGAACCAGAATTAGAAGCACAAGACTTTGAAAAACTTGTGTTTATGTTGAAAAGTTATCCTAATATTACTGTGCATACTTTGGGTTATGGTTTGACTCCCCAACAGTTGCAGCAAAAGTATGATTTAGAGCAACCTCCTACTATTAGAGATATTAGTGTCAGAGGAGGAAAAAAAAGTAATAATTCTCAAGAATTAACCGAACTTGCTGCTGAAGAATTTGTTGACCAAAAACGACTACAACAAATTGCGGGAGTAACTAAAGGTATTGCTGAATTTTCTGGTAATGCTGAGGATATTTCTGCAAGTTTGACCGAATTTTTAGAGGCTTTATTTGATGAGTATCAAATTAACTATATTCAGCCAATAAATGCCGACCGTGGTTCGTTACATAATGTGCAAGTTAGTCTCAATTTACCCGATAATTCAGTAGATTCAGAACAACAACCTTATGTATTTCCTTGGGTGTCGCGCTCCCTACCTTTTTTGACTAGACTCATCATTTTCTTATTTACTTTAGCAGTATTATTAGGGGGTGGTGTAATACCATTTTTATTGTGGGCAAAATCAATTAAGCGAGAGTATCAATAAAAGGTAAGCATTTCCTGCGGAATGCTGCGCAAACAGCTATTAGTGGTCAGCTATCAGCTTTTAGAGCTAGGGTTTAATCTGGCTGACTGGTGACTCTTAACCGCTTCTTTAAGCGATAATTTGAAGCACAGCAACGACAAGTTTAAGTTTTGAACTCATAGAATTCAAGCTAATAGCTGAGAGCTGACAGCTAAATGCTTATAATAAAAGTATAAGTTGAGTAATTATGAATATACAAATTAAATTGAAAGAGAAGCTAGAAATTGGGGCACAACTTATAAATCTAGGGAAGATATCGGAAGCAATAGAGCAATATTCTTTAGCTCTAGAATTACAACCAAACTGTACCGATGCTCTTGTAGCATTAGCAAATATTTACGAGAAAAATCAAGAACTAGATAAAGCTATTAACTACCAAGAGCAGGTGGTAAAGTTAATGCCAAAAAATAGTGATGCTAAAGTTAAATTAGGATCATTAATGTTAGCTGTGGGAAAAGCGGAAGAAGCCATATATTATTATCAGCAAGTCATAGCCATCAACCCAGAGCAACCAGCAGAAATATATTCTCAATTAGGGTCTGCTTTAAACAAAATTGGGAAAGCAAAAGAGTCAATAGTAGCTTACCAAAAAGCTTTAAATATCTCTGAAAAAAAACTTTCATATTTCCGAAAACAGCTAAGGAAAAAAGAAGAGCAAAAAGTTGTAGGAAATGTTGAAACAACAGGAAAACTAGCTCAGAAGTTAATGCAGGAAGGAAATATTACTGAGGCGATAGAAACATATCAACAAGCTTTAATTATTCCTGGAGAAAAACCTGCATGGATTTATCGGGAACTTGCAGATGCTTACCAGAAAAATGCGCAGGGAGAAAAAATAGAAACACTATACCGGGAAGCTATTTCAGTAAATATCCAAGAACCTTATTTTTACTGAAAATTAGCACAAATATATTCTCAACAAAATCGGTTAGAGGAAGCAACTTCTGAATATGAACAGGTACTTTTTTTGAATCCCAATCATCTTGCAGCACTTAATCAATTAGGGGGGATAAAAAAGAAAATGCAAAAATATCAGGAGGCAGAAACTTACTATCAACGACTAGCTAAACTTAATCCCAAAAATCCTGGAGTTAGACTAGAATTAGGAGATGTTTTAACTAAGCAAAAAAAATGGGAAGAGGCAACAAAAGCTTATCATCAGGTAATAGATTTGAAACATAAACTTTCAGAAGCTTATCTAGGTTTAGCAAATGTTCTTATGCTCAAGGGAGACTCTTTACAACAACAGGAAAAATCTTCAGAGGCGATCGCTTCATATAACCAAGCATTAGATATTCCTACCAATATTCACATAGAAAAACAAATACATTCTAAGTTGATGTCAATTTATCTCAAGGAAGGAAAACTGGAAGAAGCAGAATTAAGTTACCAGAAATCAATTATTAATAGATACTTAATTAATCACAAGTTAAAAATTATCTATTGCCCCATTCCCAAAAATGCTTGTACTATGTTCAATACTATAATGGTTGAACACAGTGATTATGCTCAACAATACAAAGAGTCTTCTCAAGATATTCATGAATATATTGGCAGACTAGAGGTAGAAATGAGACTTACTGATCCATCCTATATGCAAAATCCAGACTACTTTAAATTCGTTATTTTGAGAAACCCTTTTAAAAGATTAGTGAGTGCTTATTTAAACTTAATTGTTAAAAGAGCAAAACCAATAAGTTTTGCCTATAAGCTAGTTATGGATGTATATAGAGATTTAGGGATGGAGCCTGATATTTATAAGTCTATTACTTTTAGTCAGTTTATTAATTATCTAGCCAACACAGATAATGATCGTTTAAATGCACACTGGCGTCCACAATACACATTTTTGTGCTTAGGGCGATTTCAGTTTGACTATATTGGACAGTTTGAAAATCTCAATCGAGTAAAAAAAGACTTAAATCAAAAATCTCAACTGAAAATCCCGGAAAATATCTTTGAATATAAAAGAACTAATTATAGTAATTATAAATTTGAAAATAAGTTACATAAAAAACATCCCGATGAGTTAAGAAAACTGATTAAAAAGGTAGGTGGATTTCCTAAGTATGAGTTTTTTTATACACCAGAACTAGAAGGAATGGTAAGGGAAAAATATATAGAAGATATAAAAATATATGAGCGTGAATTTAACCAGGTAGTGGAATTTTAGTCATGGTCAAACTAGCTCATTAATAAATATCTCCGAGGGGGAAAGTATTCATAGTTATAAAAAAAGTTCCCAGAGAATTTTTCGGAGTGATATAGGTGATAGTAGTTTTCAAAATTGTAATTTTTCAGATTATTTAAAGTTGAATTATTACCCGGAAGATATATTAAATTATTTTGGTTATCAATTAATAGATGAAAACCTAGAAAGAGGCTTCAAGCAATTGGCGGTTGAGTTAATTGCTCTCGATAAAGGAATAGGAATAGAAGCAGAACAAAATTTATTATATGGAGCTGTTTCTATCGGAAAAATTTTGCAATTTGCGCTGTTGAAACGACAAGAAAAGCAAGTTAAGCAAGACCTAAGCTTATATCGAGTACCTAATGATTTAGAAGACTTAATAACAATTTCAGTAGCAATTATCACTGGAGTTAAAGAAGAGAATGAAGAGTAGATAAATAGAAAAACAATCACAATTAATAATTAACAATTAACAATTCATAATTACCCCTCCTTAAAATTAATATAGCGTTTCTCAAGTTACTGAGGTACAGTTGTTTTTCTTCTTTTCTACTCCCTACTCCCGCGCAACACAGGAATTTTTTACATCACGCTTCTTGGGAATTGCTACGGCCGCCCGCCCCTACAAATGGTGTATAATTTCTTATGCGTGGGTAAGTCCTGATATGTTTATAATTCTATAACTACTTCAATCTCCCCTACTCCCCTACTCCCCTACTCCCCACCCCCAAATATATGTATGATATTACTTATGATGAATAGACGGTTTTTTCTCCAGTTAATATCGACAACATCAAGCTATATTTTTCTCAATAATTTAGCCATCTCTGCCACAACTAATCCTCAATTATTAAATCAAACATCATCTTCTATGCCATCAAATTACTCATTTTATATGCCAGATGAAAGCGAACCTCATTTGTGTACTTGGATGGCATTTAGTGCAAGTAAAGATATTTGGGGACACAAATACTATTCCGGTGTACAAAATAATCTAGCAAACATTACCAGAGCGATCGCCAAATATGAACCCGTAAAAATGTTAGTTCGTGAAGCAGACTATGATATAGCTACAGCCAAATGTAACTCTAGTGTGGAGTTGATTGTTTGTCCAATAGATGACCTTTGGATTAGGGATACAGGGCCAGTTTTTGTGGTGAATGAGGCAGGTCAGAAAGCAGCTATTGATTTTAATTTTAATGGTTGGGGAAACAAGCAATATCACGACCGCGATGCTGAGGTAGCTCGCTTTGTGGCACAAAAATCTGGAGTACCGTTAGTTAATACAAAACTTGTATTTGAAGGAGGTGGTATTGAAGTTGATGGTCGCGGCACAGCGATCGTGACTGAAAGTTGTATTATCAATAATAATCGCAATCCCGGTTGGAGCAAAATTGATTGCGAAACAGAATTGAAGTCTTTATTGGGGTTGCGTAAAATCATCTGGTTACCAGGTATCAGAGGTTATGATATTACAGATGGACATACAGATTTTTATGCCCGTTTTGTTCGTCCCGGTGTTGTTGTTGCTGGATACGATCCAGACCCTGAATCTTTTGACCATGCTGTTACCAAAAAACATTTAGAAATTTTGCACTCCTCAACAGATGCGGATGGGAAAAAACTAGAAGTTGTTGTGCTGGAAGCACCGAAAAGAATAAGACCGGGATACGAAAGTGATGACTTTGCAGCAGGATATATTAATTTTTATGTGATTAACGGTGCTGTTATTGCCCCAGAATTTGGCGATCGTCAGACTGACCGTCGTGCCAAAGAAACTCTAGCAGAACTTTTCCCCAGTCGAGATATTGTACAAATCAATATTGATGAAATTGCGGCAGGAGGGGGAGGAATACATTGCACAACTCAGCAAGAACCATTAGTTTAGCTTGGAGTTGAAGGAAAAAGAGGGGTCAATCCTCTTCTTTTCAAGGAGAGGTAATTATTAATTATTAATTGTTGAAGCGTAGCGCTATACTACTTCAGGACGACCCCACAAAGTTGACTCGCAATTCAGTTCGGGGGGAAAATCTCCTGTTTCTACCTGTCCTCGCACATCCTCTACGTTTTTCCAAGCTAATAACTCAATATATTGTCGCGCCGCACCCAGGAGATTTCCATCCAAATCATAAGCTTCCAACCAACCATCATCACCGTCGGTAACGACATAAATAATCTCGATCGCTTCTTCTTCTACTTCCATCCTATAAACTATTACCGATCCCCAGTCTCCCATTTCCACCGTTCCTCTATAAAATTGATAGGCAGCATAAGCGTTTTTAGACAACTCTTGGGGGTTAAGTCCGCCATCGTCCCAAATTTGTTCATCAGTCTCTCGATCTTCAATATATTCTGTATAGCGCTTTTGCCAATAATCTAACAATTCAGTTGCTATTGCCTGTCGAATTTTAGTTTCGCGGTCTTCAAGAGGCAACCCAGAAGAATTATCAAATGTCATAATTACCTTCCTTATTCAAGTTAAAAAATTAACTAATATTTTCTACTACCTAAACCCCTAAACTTCCCAACTATACACTAACAAATACATCATAAAAGTATCGCCTGTATAAGTCACAACTAGGCATAACTAAATTATCTTCTAATTGTACAACCAAGCCCATACTTTTTAACTTAAATGCCAGCACCTGTTCTAACTCTACAGGAGTTATAGCTCGCAATACCTGTTCAAAAGCTGTTTTAAGTTCTGGATATTGTTGCAGATTTTGTAAATGTTGATGCAAATGGTTACTATAAATACCTGTGTCTGTAGCTGCTGTTTTGATTAAGCTTTCTAAACTGGCATGATGACATTTAATATGATAAAAAGTAGTATTAATTAGATAGGGATGACCACCCACTAATCGCATTAATTGATTTTGTTCTTGTGGTAATAGCTCTATTTGATAACGATGTGCTAATTCCTGGATTTGTTCGAGAGTAAATGGGGATAAATCTATAGCTATTCCCATATTAAAAGGTGATTTATTAATATTCATTGCAATATAAACTTCTGTGGATTTTACTAAAACTATCCGCAGTTTTTGCCAGAGTTTAACTTCCTTTGTTTCTCCATACCAAGAATGCAGCATTGACAGAAAATCATTAGCTATTTCTGGAGACTGAAAAATATAATCTACTTCATCTATTGCTAAAACTATAGGATCATCTATGATAGAAAGCAAATAATCTTGAAAATATAAAGTGCAGCTTTCTATACTACCAATATCTTCGTCCCAATATTCATTCAATTTAGATTCTAGCTGTAATTTTCTTGTTACACTAGCACAAAACCATCTTAAAAACTTATTGATATCTTTGATAACTGTACTATCAACTCTTCGTAAACTTAATCGTACTGTCTGATATTGTTGTTTGATAGCATAACCAATAGTTCTCATTAATAGAGAAGTTTTTCCCATTTGTCTGGGTGCTTTTATACGCAGAAATGATCCTGGTTTATTAATTTCTGAATAACAGATTAATTGTTCAGCACGTTCTATATAATATGGAGAACCTATAGGGACTCTACCATCTAGTAATTTACAATCATTAATTTCGGAAATTTCTGAATATTGGATTGTATTTGTATTAATTAAGCTGGTTTGTGCAGCTTGCTTTCTATTTGCTTGATAAATCAATAGTTGTCTTTCTAATACAGAAAGGCAGTTAGTTTTGCTAATTCTTTCTTTGAGAATATTACTTAGTAACTTCCATAATTTAGGAGCCACATTTTGGCTAATATAATCTCGAGAGTAATCTGATTTGGAGGCTATTTGACTATAGGTTTTTCCAGACAAAGATAGTCGTAGAACTTCTCTTTCAATGTCTGACAGAGATTTACCTGTTTTAGCTGTTACTAACTGTTCAGTAAATAATGATATTGATTCGATGGCTGTCATGCTAACTCTGACCCTCCACTTGATGAGGGTATAGAGTGATTTTCCTAAAAATAATCAGAATTCATTTATGATCATAATTATAACATACTATTTCTTCTCTCACGCTTTTTAATTTACACTTTTACACACAAAAATATGATTATAGCAGTCATAAATAAGTTATGATACCATTTCTCTGTAATAATGCGCTTAATAATTCTTACCCAAACCTGAATTTTACTAATAGCTTTTACCTTTTATTAAGGGCAACTTCATGGAGAAATGGTATGAGATAGATATTGTCTCCTCTACTCGGTTATCATCCTCATCAGTGTCATCAATTATTCGGTGATTGGTATGGATATTTTGAAAATAGTTTTGATTTTTTGTATATACAGCAATTGCCATTACTACTCTTGACTTATGGAATATCTAATACCAAATTCACGCATTTGATGATATTTTGTTAATGCTAATCAAGTTCTAGTTCCTTAAAAAACTAATTGAATAAAAAAAGTTTCCAAATTTTTAATTTTTGGAAACCCTTATACTGATTAATATTTGATTAATATTTGTACCATTGCCAGTTTTTTCAAACAAGCGGATCGATACAGATATTATGTTTACAAGGAGCTAGAAACTACCCAAACCTTTGATGTAAATGATTTTGATCTTGATGGTTCAAGACCCATGTTTGCTACTTTAGCTACAACTTTTACTTCCTGTATATTTCGGAAATATCCTTTTCTCTTGGTTTTAATTATATGTTTTTTCCAAATACTTTCTTGATTAATTTGAGCTAAATTTTTCATATTTTTTATTTAAGATAGAGTATCTTTTATTTCTAGAGAAAGCATTGATTTTTTCTTATTCAATTATGCCAATTACTGCTCAAGATGAAAATATATAAAAGTTGATATCTTCGATTTTTTAAGATACTTTATACCTTCATTAAATCTTTAAAAAAATCTCTATAATTTTACAGACTCTTTACATAGCATGGTTGCTTTGATTCGTAAAATTACTGATTATTTTTATTTCACAAGATTGTTAATTTGTCAATATATAAAAGTTGATAATATTTAATACTTTTAGCTCTACAATATTTAGATTGCAGTATCTAATCATAAAAATGTTAATTTGTCAATATATAAAAGTTGATTTATATTGATAATCGTCACTATCCGATAGTATTGTTCAGGTATAACAAAGAAAGAGTTGGTCAGGAAATAGACTGTAATGAAATTTACAGCGGTTTTCCTGCACGGTAGACCACAGTAGGAACTTTCCATGGAACGTCCCTACAAAGTTTTGTTTGTGAAGATGTGGTTCATCAATTTGAAAAGCGCTGTAAAAAGGGAGATTTTTTCCCACTGTTGCCTTCTGGAGATGTTTTCTGCTATGGAAGATATTTTGACGATCGCGTAGAATACTGATAGTGGTATCTCAGTTCTACCTATCAATTAAGAATTATAGTAGTTTTTACTTAAGTAGACTACGGTAGGAAGGTTCCATGGAAGGTCTATACAAAGGTTTTTATTCTTTAGGAGTGCGTTCCATCTTTCTGAAAACTGCTGTAAATGCAAAGCAAAAAAACTCTAACATTTACATTTGAGCTGTAAATATACTTTTAAGGGAAAGGAAATAGCTAATCTGGCAACAGTGGTAATAGTTTCAGGTTTTTGATCTATAGAAATTTTTTGTACTCGAAAATACTAATTTTTACAGGACTTACGGAGATACACCATATATACTAGGGGTTAACGGCAGTTAACCCCTACAGGTGGTGTATATTTTCAGATTTTGCGTAAGTCCTGTTTTATATAAAGGCTATATACAGCAGATTCCATCAGGGGTGAGATACATCCAATAGCGGGCAAGATACCCGCACTGGGAACATTTAATCGTTAATATCTGTACTTCATATACTTGGAATATGCTGTATTTAACTGATACTAATTTGCTCTGGTTAAGTGGAAAGATTATTAGTATACATATTAACCTTCTTGTTCAACCTAGAATTAACTTAGTAATAACTGCCATAATTTTAATTTTACTAATTGACAAGCAAGCATAAATCTGATAGCTATAATCTCCTGGTCATCAACTAATTAATATGTGGCAACCTCATAAAAAACAATCAAAATCAACCATTGAAACTCGGAAATTAAACAATTTACTCATTCTGTTATCTCCAGCAACTATATGGATCTTAATTTTCTTCATTATCCCTTTAATAATTGTACTTATTTATAGCTTCTTAGAAAGAGGTACTTACGGTGGGGTTGTTTGGGAATTTACCCTAGATAATTATCAACGACTAGGTCAAGGAATATATTGGGGAATATTTGGGCGGTCTTTATTTTTAGCTTTCATTACAACTATGATTTGTTTACTAATTGGTTACCCATTAGCATATTTTATTGCTACCCGTAGACAACCTTGGCGTAATATCTTACTCATGCTAATAATCATCCCTTTTTGGACGAATTTTTTAGTTCGTACTTATGCTTGGATTGTATTACTTCGTACCGAAGGAGTATTTAATATTGCCCTACAAAGTTTACAGTTAATAAATGAACCTTTGACTCTTCTTTTCACCCCATTTGCTGTAATTATTGGCTTAGTTTATGGTTATTTACCATTTATGATTTTACCCTTGTATGCCACAATTGAACGTTTTAATTTTTCTTTGTTAGAAGCTGCTCAAGATTTGGGTGCTAATGATTTACGAACCTTTTTTCGTGTAGTTTTACCATTGACAATCAAAGGAATAGTTGCTGGTTCGTTACTCGTTTTTATTCCAGCATTTGGTGCTTTTATTACTCCTGATATTTTAGGCGGTGCCAAAACTATGATGGTGGGAAATCTCATTCAAAATCAGTTTATTAAAGCGAGAAATTGGCCGTTTGGTTCGGCATTATCAATTTTATTAATGGTAATCGTATTAATCCCAGTTATTATATATTTCCGGATTTCAGAAGACCAAAAAATATCACTTTAAAAACTATAGCAATCCTAAATAAATTGTGACAAATCAAAAAGTAGATCAAAAAACTGAAACTTCCATCTGTTCCCTGTTCCCTATTCCCTGTTCCCTAAAAGCGGTAAGATTTTTATACACAGGTAAAATAGGATTGCTATAAAATGAAACAATTAGATTTACTCATTCGTTCTCTTGGTAAGTTTGGGTTATGGCTAAATGCTGCTTTGGGTTTTGCCTTTCTCTATTTACCGATTTTTATATTAGTAATTTACTCTTTCAATAATTCTCGTTTTAATGCTATTTGGCGAGGCTTCACTTTAGATTGGTATAGGAATTTATTACAAGGGGCAACTAATAATACTATTACTGATGTGATGATTTGGGAGGCTTTAAAAAACAGTCTTTTCGTAGCAGTAATTTCGACAATCATTGCTACAATTTTTGGTACTATGATTGCCTTAGCATTAGAACGTTTTCGTTTTCCCGGACGGACTGTATTGGAGGCAATACTTTTTCTACCAATCATTATTCCAGAAATTACTATAGGACTTTCTTTATTAGTTTTCTTCTCTCTAAGTTTTCAACTAATAGAAAATTTTTTAGGCATTCGTCTAGTACTAGGTTTACCGACAGTAATTATTGGTCATATAGCATTTTGTATCTCTTTTGTTGTAGTAACTGTGAGAGCGAGGGTAGCGGAACTTGACCCAGCTTTAGAAGAAGCAGCTTTAGACTTAGGTGCTAATGAATGGCGAACTTTTTTTCGTATTACTTTACCTTTGATTTGGCCGGGAATTTTTAGTGCTGCTTTATTAGCTTTTACTTTGTCACTAGATGATTTTGTGATAACTTTTTTTACTGCGGGAGTAGGTTCGACGACATTACCATTATTCGTTTATGGTATGATTAAATTTTCCGTAACACCAGCAATTAATGCTATATCTACTTTAATGTTAATAGCTTCTTTGATGTTGGTAATATCTGCCCTTTTTGTTGAGGAATTAGGGAATCAAAAAAACACCTAATATTCAATCCGGTTGAATACTTATTATATCAGATGGGAAGGTAGGGAGATGGGGAGATGAGGGGATGGGGAAATTTAATCATGCTATATCTACTTTGATGTTAATAGCTTCTTTGATGTTGGTAATATCTGCCCTTTTTATTGAGGAATTAGGGAATCAAAAAAACACCTAATATTCAATCCGGTTGAATACTTATTATATCAGATGGGGAGATGGGGAGATGGGAGGATGGGGGGATGGGGGGATGGGGAGATTTAAAATGCTATATCTACTTTGATGTTAATAGCTTCTTTGATGTTGGTAATATCTGCCCTTTTTGTTGAGGAATTAGGGAATCAAAAAAACACCTAATATTCAATCCGGTTGAATACTTATTATATCAGATG
>NZ_JAAHGM010000016.1:0-15525 GCF_010692625.1 Okeania sp. SIO2C2 | reverse complement strand
ATGCTATATCTACTTTGATGTTAATAGCTTCTTTGATGTTGGTAATATCTGCCCTTTTTGTTGAGGAATTAGGGAATCAAAAAAACACCTAATATTCAATCCGGTTGAATACTTATTATATCAGATGGGGAGGTAGGGATATGGGGAGATGGGGGGATGGGGAGATTTAATATTAAAGTGTGGATAGAATTATCAACATCTACTGTATAATACCAATTCTCAAACATAATGTTATACTTCCGATGCAACTTCAGTTATTAAGTAATAATAGTGGTTCAATAATTTTTGTAAGGATTATTGGCATTAAGCCAAAATATCTTATGTTTTTGAACCCTACTCTCTACCCCCTACTTCCTACTCCCTAGTCTCAAGGATATGTAGCAAGAATGCCTGAGATTTGGTATAACCGGATTCTATATAAAATGATTAAATAAATATCTGTAAATATGAAAAAACTGATGACTTTTCTGCTGCTATTTACTATGGCTGTAATTTTGCCAATTGGTTGTAGTAATAATAGTCCTAATACTTCAGGAATTAACAATAATAACGTCCTGAGCATTTATAATTGGTCAACATATATTGCTCCTGAAGTAATTACTGAATTTGAAAATAAATTTAATGTCAAAATTAAATACGACACTTACGAAAGTAATGAAGACCTCTATGCCAAAATCAAGCCAGGAAATCCTGGCTATGATGTAGCTTTTCCGGCTGATTATATGGTAAAAATTCTGGTAGCTGAAGGATTGCTAGAAGAACTAAATCAGGAAAATATTCCTAATATTAAAAATCTCAATGAAAAATTTATTAATCCTCCTTACGACCCTGGAAATAAATATAGTATGGCTTACCAATGGGGCACAATGGGAATAGGCTATAACATCAAAGCTACTGAAGGTGAAATTAATAGTTGGTCAACTATGTTTGACCCTAAATTTAAAGGCAGAATTGCTCTATTAGATGATATGCGAAGTAGCTTTGCAATTGCCTTAATTTCCCTTGGTTATGACCCCAATACAACTAACCCTAAAGAAATTAATGAAGCTAGAGATTTTCTGATTAAAAATAAAGAAGCGATCGCTGCTTTTGCACCCGACACAGGTCAAAACTTATTAGACCAAGGAGAAGTAGATTTAACCTGTGAATGGAGTGGAGATATTTTCCAAATTATGAAAGAAAATCCCAACCTTCGTTACGCTATTCCCAAAGAAGGAAGTATTCTCTTAACTGATAATATGGTTATTCTTAAAGGAAGTAGAAATAAAGAACTAGCAGAAAAATTTATTAACTTTATTTTAGAACCAGAAATAGGGGCAAAAATTTCCAATTTCATTAAGTACGCAACCCCAAATCAAACAGCAAAAGATTTAGGTTTAATCGAAGCTGCCGATTTGAATAATCCTGCAATTTATCCCCCACCAGAATTATTTGCAAAACTTGATTATATTCAAGATGTTGGTCAAGCCACAATTCTATATGATGAAGCTTGGACAGAAGTTAAATTAGGAGTTGGTGCTTAGTAATTTTTAGCTCAACTTTAGAGAGAGATTTATATTAAGCAGGGAATAGGGAACAGGGAACAGGGAACAGGGAACAGTAGGAAAAACATTTCCCTGTCTAAAAATTATGTAAGCATTTCCTCCGGAATGCTGCGCAAACAGCAGTCAGCTATCAGCTATCAGCTTTATTACCTTTAAAGAAGAAAAAAGCAATTTTATCAAAGCTTCAGAGTACGAATCTCTAGGTTAAGAATGTAGTAGAAATTAAACGAATACTTGCTTTATTCATTAAAAGTCTGTTTGTGCAACATGGCCTAAGAATAGCTGACCGCTAATAGCTGAATGCTTACAAAATTATTATCAAAATAATTGGATCTAAAACCCCGCTTTTTAAGGCGAAATATTTTTGGAGGGAGGCTTAAATCCCCGTTACAAAAATAACTTCAGTAGGAGCGAATGGCCATTCGCTCCTACTGACTTCTGACTTCTGACTTCGTTAACAATCTATGTCCTAACCTATCTATTAGACTTGAGGAAATTAGTGAAATAAACTTATTAATTGTAGCTTACAATATGTTTTTGGAATCTCCGACTATTTTTGTAAATTATCATCCGGAAATACCTAAACAGACGATTTGGTATGACAATCTCCCTCTGTGGGAAATTTGTGCTAGTTCTTCATCAGCTCCTACTTATTTTCCAGCTTATGAATTGAAAAATGGAGATTTGAGTCTACCACATATAGATGGAGGAATAGCAGCAAATAATCCCACATTAGTAGCAATAACCCATGCAATTAAACTAGGTCATAAACTAGAAGATATTTCGATAATTTCTATTGGCACAGGTGAAACTAGCCAGCCATATAGTTATAAGCAAATAGTAGAATGGGGGCTAGCTGAATGGGCAATCAAACTAATTAATATATTGATGAATTCTCAGTCTTCAGCTAATAGCCTTGTAGCAGAACAAATTATGTCTACAAAGAATCCTGAAGGTTACTTACGTTTACAGTTTGAATTAAATAATATTTTTCAGCAAGGAACAACTGAGAAAAAGGTAATTAACTCTTATATAAATGAAAAAGTAAGTGAAGCAATAGATGATGCTAGAAAACCTCAAATTAATCAATTAATCAGAGTTACAGAAGCATTTATTGAGCAAAGTAAAGTTCCTTATGTAGACTTAGAAAATCAAGTAAATTATCCCTTAGTTAAAGAAGCGATCGCTCGTTTTATTAATATTAATTAGTAAATGATAAATCTGTAGATATTTGGTCTAGATAAAACTAACTTCTGTAGGTAGAGCGAACAAAAAAAATTGGTAGTGGTGCATAGTAATAGTAAAGGGAGTAGAGGAACAAGGGACAACTGGAGTGGAAAAAACTGTGAGTAGAAAAGAAACCAAAATACATCCTCTTTCTTTTAATTGGAGCTGAAGTAATAACAGCTGACATTATTAGGTAATTTGTCCTTAGTTCAATCAATACCATTACCCTTGCAGGACTGCCAAAATATTATACAGTATCATTTTAAATGCTTGAAAAATATCAGACTTTCTGAAAATATTAATTGGCATTTATTGGCTGGCCAAAATAGGGATAATCCCTTATATATATTTCTATATATGTTTCAATGGTTATACAATTTTCAAAAAAGAATGTTACGAATTATTTGGGTAATTACAAAGACTTTACAGAATAATTAAGGTAAAAATCCTCTCCTTTAAAGGAGAAACAAGCGGTCGATCTTCGCAGCTTCCCGAAGGGTGGGATGGCAAGGAGACCCGCTCTTGCAGAGCCGCTCCGCTAACGCCATATCCAATCGACCAAGAGAGAAAAATTTTTCCTTTCAGTCAATCCTCTTCTTTTCAACAGGGTCATTTCATTCTAGATTTTGGCAATGAATTTATTGATTTTCAGACGGCGAAAGATAAATTTCCTAGAGCTTGAAATAACGTGGTTTTGTCAATACATAAACTGGCACACTTTAGAATGAAATAGCCCTGTCTTTTCAAGGAGAGGTAATTATTAATTATTAATTATTAATTGTTGAAAATAGATGTCCCTTTGACTATAAAGAAAAGATAAGTTCCGATCTAAAAAATAAGATCGAAGCCATTTATTCTGACTCCTGACTCCTAAGAAACAACCTACCTATTTGTAGTAAATATTTATCAAACTGGAATTAATCATAATAATATGCTATCTCAGACCGTCAAACTCATCAACATTTCCAAAGTATTCAAAAGTCAAAATCAAAAAAAATTTATCGCTGTAAATAACATCAATCTCCAGATAGAAAAATCAGAATTTTTTTCCATACTCGGTCCTTCTGGGTGTGGTAAAACTACGACATTAAGAATGATAGCTGGTTTTGAAGTGCCCACATCGGGAGAAATTTATATTCAAGGCAAACTAATGGGAAATAGTCCGCCATTTCATCGCCCAGTCAATACAGTTTTTCAAAATTATGCTTTATTTCCCCATCTCACAGTGGCAGAAAACATTGCCTTTGGATTAGAAATGGAAAATATTTCGCGCCCAGAAATAAATCGTCGGGTAACTGATACTTTAACTCAAGTAAAATTAACAGATATGGAAAAGCGTTATCCCCGACAATTATCTGGTGGGCAACAACAAAGAGTCGCCTTAGCAAGAGCATTAATTAAACAACCAGCAGTGCTATTATTTGATGAACCTTTGGGTGCTTTAGACTTGAAATTACGCAAAGAAATGCAGTTAGAATTAAAGCAAATGCAGCAAAGATTAGGCATTACATTTATCTATGTTACTCACGACCAAGAAGAAGCTTTAACAATGTCTGACCGGATAGCAGTTATGCACCAAGGAGAAGTTTTACAAGTGGGAACTCCGGTGGAGATTTATGAACAACCAAAAACTAGTTTTGTGGCTGAGTTTATCGGGGAAAGTAACTTTTTAACTGGGCGAATAACTGCACATCAAGAGGATAAAAGTTTGGTGTTAGTAGATGAAGATTTGCCTTTATTAATACCCTCTGTTAATCATCTGCCAATAGATACAATTATTACCTTAGTTGTCAGACCGGAAAAAATAGGAATTTACCCATCAACTTATACAGAAGAAGCAGATTTTTCAGCGATAGTAGAAAATATTGTTTATATTGGTACGGATACTCGTTATGTTGTGCGTTTAACTTACAAAACTAAGATAGTTATCCGCAGGCAAAATATTAATCGTTTTCATCTCAATCAATATGCTATTGGTGAGGCAGTTAAAGTTAATATTCCTGTGGAAAATATTAGTATGCTGGAAGAAAATTTATCAGAAAAAGAAAGGTTGAAGTTGGGAAAAAATTAGCATTTTGGTTGAAGCTTCAATGCCAAATAAGCATTTACTAAATTGCGACGATCGCCTATACTTCTCAACAAAGCTCTAAACCTTGCCCAAACTTAACTTCAGCAATTTTTTTTCACCCTTTCTCTTGTACAGCTACCCATCCACGCAAATCAACCCCTCATCTCAAACTCCACATCAACCAGATGAACATTCCGGAAACTACTAAAAAAACACGATATATTAAAAAGAGTAACAAATAAAACAAAAAACTTGACAAATCACAGTTAGTTTGATATTTATAACAACCCAGAGGATAAAATTAAATGGAATTAGGCGTAAAGAACACCACACAAACATTAGAAATTGCAGACTCAAGAGTCACTGAATATTTTCAACGCTCCGAAGGCCAATGGCATTCCGAAAGACGCTACTATACCTTACCCGAAGGAAATACCCAAGAAATAGTCAGTCATTTAACAATTAAATTTCTCGAGCTAGGAAGTCCAGAACTTATAGAATTAGCCAAACTCCATAAACTACATAACCCTGAAACAGCTATGATTTGTGGTTCATTAGTCAGTTGGCTTAGTCAAGATTCCGTATCAGGTAAGAAACAATCTGAAGGTTCAACAATATTCGGAGTTCGAGGCTTAATTTTGTATCGCGATCGCGGTTTTGCCACGAGTAACCCCATTATAGCTAAGTATCATCTATCTGACCCTAACACATTATGTCTCAGAACAGAGTACAATGGGTCTGTATTTGAGGAAGAAATTAAACAAATCGGCCATAAATACCGGACACGACAAACTATTATTTCCCGTGCGGGTGAACAAAAAATGATTGGTCAATATCTCGAAAAACGTATATTAAATAATCAGAAAAAGTGAAGCGACGGAATTTTTTAATCGGAGCTACAGCAATAACTTTAGCTGAATTTTTAGCAGGATGTGAAGGTCAGGGAGATTTAAATATTCAACTGTTAAAAAACACTATTCCTGCTCAAATGGTGTCAAAGTTTAAGAGGGAATTAACATCTCAGCCTAAATTAAACTTTAATCCTCAAGAAAATTTAACAGAATTATTTTCTCTGTTGCAAAGTTGGCAGAGAAAACTTTTATTAGAAGAGCAAAAATCATCTACAGAACAAACAAATATCAATATTGCTAATCTTGTTACTTTAGGAGATTATTGGTTAGCAAATGCTATTAAACAAGAATTAATTCAACCTCTTAATTCTGAAGCTTTACAAAATTGGAATAAATTGCCGGAAAAATGGCAAAAGTTAGTGAAGCGTAATAATCAAGGTTATGCAGACCCCCAAGGAAAAATTTGGGCAGCACCTTATCAATGGGGTACAACATTAATTGCTTATCGAGTTGATAAATTTAAAACTTTGGGATGGCAACCTACAGACTGGAGCGATCTATGGAGAGAGGAGTTACGCCATCGATTTTCTTTGTTAAATCAACCTAGAGAAGTTATTGGTTTAACTCTGAAAAAATTGGGTAAATCTTATAATGTTAAAAATCTTAGTAAAGTTGAAAATTTAAAATCGGAACTGGTTAAACTAAATCAACAAGTTAAATATTACGCTTCCAATAATTATTTACAATCTCTAATTACTGGAGATACTTGGTTAGCTGTTGGTTGGTCTAACGATATTTTACCATTGGTTAAAACACGGAAAGATATTGCTGCGGTAATACCTAAATCTGGTACAGCTTTATGGTCTAATTTATGGGTAAAACCTGCTGCTACTGTTGAGACTTCCTTAACAGAAAAATGGATTGATTTTTGTTGGGAACCTCAGATAGCAGAACAAATGTCTCTGATAACTCAGACTACCTCTCCAATTATACCAGGGATAAATCCAACTGAATTAACTTCAGAAATTAAAGATAATTCTTTGCTATTACCTCCAGAAGATATTCTAGAAAAAAGTGATTTTCTCTACCCACTGGGAGATAGTACTATTCAACAATATAGGCAATTATGGCAAGAAATTCGTCTATCTGTTGAGATGAAATCTGGTTAAATATTTTAATGACTTCTTGTAATATTAAATATAATTTTATGTTTTTGATTTTTTGTACCTATATCATTTCTGTTTGAATACTGAATAAACGAAATTTGGAGAAGATGAAAAAAGGAATAAAGGGAAAAAATGCCAAAAATGAGAGAGAGGAAAAAGTTTTTTCTGACTAATTAAGCGGACATAATATTACCGAGTAATATAATTTCTAGCATCAGTAGAGGTAAACGGCCGTTTGCCCCTAAAATTTTCACCTTATTGCTATAGCAGTCGAAGGAAAGGTTAAGACAGATAAAAAGCTTAAAACCCAGACAACGTAAGATTTTTCCTTCTTCCTTCTTCCTTCTTTCTTCTTCCTTGTGCTATAAATCCTAAATAATGCCAATACTATCGAATTTAATATTATTACTTAGGGAGCGATCGCTTGTTTACATCTGATAATTTTGACGACAAAAATAAACAAAGATATTCGTTATTACCACAACATCTATTTATCGGATTTATCTGTACATCATAGCGTACTTTTACTGTATGAATAATTGATAGTATAGCGTTTCTCAAGCTCGTGAGGTACAGTGATATTTTCGTATTTTTATTCCCTGTTCCCCGTTCCTAGATCCGGTGTTCCCTCAAACCTAAAATTTTGTACCTCGCCAGTATGGAAATTGCTATAATTCTTCTAAAAATTGTTTGAAAAATTGGGAATAAAGAAATCTAGTCATGATAAATATTCACTCTACTGTGGGAGGAAATGTAAAGCCTTTAGGTGAACGAAATAAACTTCTACCAAATCTATAATCAATTTCTACATTACAATTTAATGGAGCAGTTTCAAAGTCACAAAAATAGGCAGCAATTGGTTTTTTATTACGAGGTTCGCATACTTGTAAGTTATAGCCATATTGTCTAGCTACATTACCAAAATGGTTAATAAATTTATAACGTTCTAGGTAGCCTTTTTTATCCCAAATTAATTTTCTGACTACCAAAATTACCGAAGTATCATCGGGGTCAACAAACCAAGTATAAATAAGTTCTTCACCAAAAAAATCTTGAGTTAACCACAGACTAGGAATACTTGGTTGAGTTTGAGATAAAGGAGGTTGAGGTAATTGAGAAATTTCATTTCTAGGGCAGGTGGGAAAAATAATTTTCGGTGTGGCAGTAGCACTCAGAAGGAAGAAGGAAGAAGGAAGAAGGAAGAAATAACAAGGAAGAAGGAAGAAGGAAGAAGGAAGAAGTAAAAATTTAGTTATCATTTACGCTAAGAAATAAGAAATAACAAGGAAGAAGGAAGAGGGAAGAAGGAAGAAGTAAAAATTTAGTTATCATTTGCCCTAAGAAATAAGAAATAACAAGGAAGAAGGAAGAGGGAAAAAATTAGTAATCATTTGATATTCAACATCAAGCTTGAGTAAAAAAGGCAGAAGTTGCACAAAATATAGCAGGAAAAAGGGAACAGGGAATAGGCAACAGTGAAAAGTGTCTCAAGATAGTTACAGCAAATTTCAAGTATATGAAGTACAGATATTAACAATTAAATATTTGTAGTGCGAGCATCTTGATCGCTATGGGTGTATTTCACAAAGATGGAATCTGCTGTATAGCACTACATCTTTTGGTTAGGACAATAAATTTGGGTTGTAAGCTTAGGGCTATATCAGTCTATTTCCTAACCTATTTATCCATGGCTATAAATAATAATAAATAATATGAAATACCATGATTAATACTACAGACTATTCCCTGCTTTTCATGGTTGTTTCATAAAGATTTATATCGGCTTTACTTATGAAAATAAATCTATAGCAAGCAATATAAATCAGGACTTACGCAGAACCACCATAACTATCGTTAACGCCCCTACAGAATGAATCAAATACAGTCCGATTTTCCCTACTTTTTCCTATACCCTATTCTCTACTATATTAATTTTTTTGATAACGCATTCCTGGTAACTGAGTAACTAACCCTAATAACTCCAACTGTAATAGAGAACTAGAAACATCTGCTGGTGATAAACCTGTTGCTTGTACAACTAAATCTAAATGAATAGCTTCACTAGAAATATGTTGAAAAACCTTCGCTAAAAGAGGTTCTAAATCTGGAATAGAATCCCGACTTTTCTCCTCAAATAAAGATAATTGTTCGGAAGGTTCTACCACATCAATATCTAACGGTGGTATTGCTCCTAACATTTCTAATAACTTATCCATAGTAATCGGAATTACCTCTGCACCATGATTAATTAACTGCAAACAACCATGAGATTTTTCGTCATCTAAACGAGCAGGTAAAACATACACATCTCGACAAAATTCATTTGCCATATCTGCAGTAATTAAAGCACCCGATCTTTGGGGAGCTTCCATCACTAAAACTGCCCTACTTAATCCTGCAATAATTCTGTTACGTTGGGGAAAATGTTTAGAATTTGGTCTCGTACCTGCCGGATATTCACTCACCACCAACCCCTGTTTTATCACTTTTTCAGCAAGAGTTTTATTTTCCTTGGGATAAACTGTATCAACCCCATTACCAAAAACAGCAATTGTTCGCCCCCCTGCTTCTAAACAAGCACTATGCGCCTCAGCATCAATTCCCATAGCTAGTCCAGAAACAATAGTAAATCCACTTTTTGCCAGGGTCGAACTTATTTTCCGAGTCCAACGACGACCATATTCAGTGGGATAACGAGTACCAACTATTCCTACCGTCGGAGTAATACCTAGAATTTCTTGAGGGTCAACTATGCCTCGATAATATAGCAGAGCAGGGGGTGTAGGAATTTCTTGCAACAGACGTGGATAGTCTGGGTCTGCTGGAGTCCAGAAATCAGGATTTTTAGCCCTGTGTTCTTCTATCAGTTGTTTCGGGTCCAGACGCGATCGCTCTTCCACTACTTTCTCTATCTTCTGACGGCCCAACCCTGGCACTTGGCCTAATTCTTTGGGGCTGGCCGTCCAAGCTATTGCTAAAGTCCCGAATTGTTGTTTGAGTCGTTGTAGAGCTATTGGACCTATACCACTGATTTTGGCCCATGCCAGCCAGTAGGCACGTTCTTCTATCAATTATTTCTCCTCTTGAACAATGGTTGTTTTTCAATTTATTTTAGGGGTTCCCGCTCTACCGGCATTTATCCAAAATCTAAAAATCAATTAATTGATTTTTTCTTCAACCCTGATTGATGTTTTGTTCAACATTGGTTAAGATATAAATATACAGCAAGGAACAAGTTGCTTAGGACTTATGCGGATGATAGACCTCAGACAGGAAAAAAATTTCCCTACTGTTCCCTGTTCCCTATTCCCTGTTCCCTGCTATAAGACACAAAAGAAAGCTTTTCAACCTGACTAATTTATCTAATACCAATTTGGAAAAAGAATGTTACGAATAATCAGGGAAATTAAAAGACAAGTGCAGGAGATATCCCTTGAACTAAACGGTGCGACCCCGCGACGACGCCAGTCGCACCTGGTAGCGCACCAAGAGAAAAAGATAAATTATTCCCTAATAAATGGTATCAAAACTATTCATTCTGACTCCTGACTCCTGACTTCTGACTCCTAAGAAATAACCTAGTTATTTGTAGCAAATATTTATCAAATTGGTATAACTGGTAGCAGCTAATTTATAGGCTGAAACCGAGGGATTTTCTGTGGAAATTTTGTCAAAAATTGGATAAAAAAAATGACTAATAATATAGAAGTAGTATTCAGCTTTGATACAACAGGCAGTATGTATCCTTGCCTAACTCAAGTACGCCGAAAAATCCAAAATACAGTAACTCGATTAATGTCAGAAATTCCTGGTATTCGGATTGGAATTATTGCTCATGGAGATTATTGCGATCGCAACTCTACTTATGTAACAAAACGACTAGAATTATCCCAAAATATCGATGCTATTTGTAACTTTGTAGAAAGGGTAGGAAAGACAGGTGGTGGAGACGCGCCAGAATGTTATGAATTAGTATTGCATCAAGCTCAATCTTTTGCTTGGACTCCGAAAGCTACCAAATCTTTAGTATTAATTGGAGACGATATTCCTCATCCACCAAGTCAAAATCCTCAGAAGTTAAATTGGCGAGAAGAAGTAAATAAATTATCAGATATGGGAATTACAATTTATGGCGTACAAGCATTAAATCGTCGCCATGCCACAATGTTTTATCAAGAATTGGCAGAAAAATCTGGTGGTTTTCATATCAAGTTAGACCAGTTTGCTTATATTAATGATTTATTTTTAGCAGTTTGTTATCAACAATCTTCAGATGAAGAGCTGCAAAATTATGAGCAATAAATTTTAGATATGGGGCGGATGAATCATGGTTTAAATCAAATTTTTAATACCATGTTAAATCGAGAATAAACCAGTATTTATGAGTCAGCAGATTTGCGAGTTGTTACGCCGGGAAGGTTCCAAGTTTTAGAAGTGGATGAGAATAAACCGATTAAAAACTTTGTCCTAGAAAATGGTTTAACTTTTAACAAAGGGCGTGGTTTTTATGAATTTACGAAGACCGAAACTATTCAAGGGAAAAAAGAAATTATTTTAATGGATCGAGCAACAGGAGATTTATTTGAGGGAGAATCTGCGCGAGAAATTTTAGGTTTGCCTCATGGTACAACAGTGCGAATTAAGCCTAACAATTTGGATAAATATGTGGTGTTTGTTCAGAGTAAATCGGTGAATCGGAAATTAATTGGTGGAACTCGTTTTTTGTATGAAGTTGAAGATTGGAGTCGTTCAATAATTAATAATTAATAATTATTGAAGAAGGAGACAGGAGACAGGAGACAGGAGACAGGAGGAAAATTACATGGGGATAGTCAACGAAGGGCCGCTCCGCGTCTACGCTCCCCCAAGTAATTTTGAACACCGTGTAGACGGTGGGGTATTAAACCCACAAAGAAAATGATAATTACCTCTCCTTTAAAAGAAGAGGATTGACTAATCATGAAAATTTTTCTTTATTATCCCCTTAAAAAGGGAGGCTTTAAACCACAATTTTTCGGTAAGATAAGAAGGAAGAATTCATTAATTGATAATTGATAATTACCCCTGGTTAAAACCGTTCTTTATTGAATATAAGGAAATATTATTTCTCCTTAAAAGGGGAGGCTTTAAACCAGAATTATTTAATTATTAATTATTAGGTCAGAGGGAAGAAGTTAAGAGGATATCTGAAAAGTTGTTTAATACTGAATTTTGCCCCCCTAGCCCCCCAATTCTGGGGGGAACAAGAATCCATTAGCTGGTGAAAGTCCCCCAATTTTGGGGGATTTAGGGGGCTTTTATATAGCAAATGAGACTTCTCAGACAACCTTTTAGGGATTGAAACATCTTCGCATTCTGTTTTCGTATTAACTTCTGCTATAAAATTGGTATCAAATAATAAACCAAAATAATCTTAACCAAAGTAAGACTCAAAAATGCCAAAAGATTCTACAAATAAAACATTTAACAGTAAACATAACACCAACAACGACTTTGAATTTCTTTTCACTCGTTCCATAGAGTTTCGTCAAGAAACAATATATTTCATTATTGTAGACCGCTTTTTTGATGGAGACCCCAGGAATAATGAAGGTCCAAACCCTAAATTATATGACCCAAATAAAGAAAAATGGGGCTTATATTGGGGCGGAGATTTACAGGGAATAATTGATAAACTTGGCTATCTCAAAAATATGGGAATTACAGCTATTTGGATGACTCCTTTATTTGAACAAATAGAAGAAGAATTATTTGAAATGGCTCCCATTCATGGCTATTGGGCGAAAGATTTTAAACGACTCAATCCTCGTTTAGTAGACAAAGATGATGAGATTTCTTTAGTAAAAAATCAGGAAACAGTTTTCGACAAATTAGTAGCAGCGGCTCATGATTTAGGAATAAAAATAATCTTGGATATTGTGTGTAATCATAGTAGTCCAGATGCAGGTGGTAAAAAAGGTCAATTATTTGATGATGGAGTTTTAATCGCTGATTTTCATAACGATGTTAACGACTGGTATCACCATTATGGCGAAGTAGAAAATTGGGATGAAAAATGGCAAGTCGAAAATAGAGAATTGGCAGGATTAGCAGATTTTAATGAAAATAATTCTGACTATAGAGATTATATTAAATCAGCAATTAAATTATGGTTAGACCGTGGAGTAGATGCGCTACGAATAGATACAATTAAACATATGCCATTATGGTTTTGGCAAGAATTTTATGCTGATATTAAAAGTCATAAACCTTCAGTATTTGTGTTTGGAGAATGGATTTTTAGCGGACCTTATGATGGTGCATCTCTGGAATTTGCTAATAAGTCTGGAATGTCAATGTTAGACTTTGGTTTTTGTGTGGCAATTCGACGCGCTTTAGGAAAATGTGAACCGGGAGGATTTCATATTATTCAAGAAGTATTAGACAAAGATAATGTTTATAATAGTGCTAGTGAGCTAGTGACTTTTGTTGATAACCACGATATACCCAGGTTTCAAAATTTGAATCCAGACCCAGGAATTTTGAGATTAGCTATTAATTTAATTATGACTTCTCGTGGTATTCCCTGTATTTATTATGGTACTGAGCAATATCTTTATAATGATACAGATGGTGGGGAAGAACCTTATAATCGCCCAATTATGGAAAAATGGGATACAGATACACCAATTTATCGGGATGTTCAATTATTATCAAAAGTACGTCGAATTAATCCTGCTGTTTCTCTGGGAAGTCAGTGGCAAAAATATCTTACTGAAGATGTTTATTGTTATGTGCGACTTTACCGAGATTATCGTTGTTTTGTAGCAATTAATCGAGGTAATTCAGTAACAATAGACAGGGTAGAAACTGATTTAGAAGATGGAGAATATATTTGTATTTTAACGAGGCGTTTTTTTGAGGTAAAAGATGGCGCATTACATAATTTAGAACTGGGCGTACAAGAGATGATAGTGATTAATTATTTAGGCGATCGCGTCAAGGGAAAATTAATCGTCCGAGCGCAATTAAATGGAGTTTCAACTAATCCTGGAGAAGCAATAGTAGTAACAGGAGATTGTCCAGAATTGGGGAATTGGGATATTAGTAAAGCTTACCAGTTAGAATATATTAATTCTAATACTTGGTTTAATGAAATTCCCTTTAATGAAAGTGCAGGAAAAGTAATTGCTTATAAATATGCAATTGTTTACCGGGATGAAAATGGAAATGAAACTGAAATTCCGCAGCGAGAAAATTTAGTTTCTCGGCAATGGTTGTTAGCTGAAGAGGGTACGGTTAAGTGGCAAGATAATTGGGCCTGTTAAAAAAGTCAAAAGTCAAAAGTCAAAAGTCAAAAGTGAGATTTTATATACAGAAAACTTTGAAACTATTTGTGACATCCTTAAAATGAAATGGTATCAGAAGTCAGAAGTTATTGCGCTTTTCATTAAAATAGAATACAAATAGAATACAAAGATTTTTGCTTAAAGGCAGAAGGTTTATAATGAATATAGACTTGAAAATTTGCTTTTGTAGTAAGTAAGATTTAATTCTGAATAACCAAGCTTTTATCAAAAAATAAAAGTAATAGCTGATAGCTGATAGCTGACGGCTGAATGCTTACCTGATAACTGATAACTGAAATGACTATCACAAATACCAAATCATTATTACCTCTACCACCAGGAAACTTTGGTCTACCTTTTGTTGGTGAAACTATCAGTTTCTTAACAGATAATACATTCGCCCAAACAAGAGAAAAAAAGTACGGAAAAATCTACAAAAGTCATATTTTTGGCAGTCCCACAGTATTTTTAGCTGGAGCAGAAGCTAATAAATTTCTGTTTTCTAATGAAAATAAATACTTTACTGCTACTTGGCCAAAAAGTACCAGGATTTTATTAGGCCCTAACTCTTTAGCAGTACAACAAGGCAGCCTCCATCAACAACGGCGTAGACTATTGGCACAAACTTTTCAACCTAGAGCTTTAGCAAATTATGCTCCCACAATGGAGACTATAACTGCTAGCTATCTGGAGAAATGGGCAAAAATGGGTACGTTAACTTGGTATCCTCAAATTCGTGATTATACCTTTGATATTGCTAGTCATTTATTTATGGGTAGTGATGGGGGTTCCCAAACAAAATTAGCCAGTTTATTTGAAGAGTGGGTAAAAGGTTTATTTTCCATTCCCCTATCACTACCTTGGACAAAATTTGGAAAATCACTGCGTTGTCGGCAAAAATTACTCCAATACATTGAAGAAATTGTTTTGCAACGACAGCAACAACAAAACTTGGGTGAGGATGCCTTGGGAATACTCTTGCAAGCGCGGGATGAAGATGGAAATGCTTTACCTTTAGATGAATTGAAAGACCAAATATTATTATTGCTGTTTGCTGGTCACGAGACATTAACTTCAGCGATCGCCTCTTTCTGCCTATTAATAACTCAAAACCCCAACGTACTTACCCGCGTTCGTGAAGAACAAAAACAATTTTCTCCCACCGAACCATTAACTACAAAAGTTTGAGTTGAAGATGAGAGCCTGGGGGTTTCAACCCCTGGATGAAACATGAGCCACGGGATTGATCCCGTACTGTCCTACACAATTGTGTAGGGTTGTGTTATCATTAATCCTACTATGAGTAAATTAACTTTGACACTAAAACTACCTTTTGATCGC
>NZ_JAAHGM010000159.1:0-1667 GCF_010692625.1 Okeania sp. SIO2C2 | reverse complement strand
TTTTTTTCTTCTGAACTAAAGACTCTTTCTGTAGGATAATATTGATTTGGCTGAATAAAGTGAAAATACAATATATTTCTCTCAACTAGAATTTGACTCATTGTTAGTGATGACTCATACCAATTTTCAGCAACTTTTTCAAAAGCAACTTTATCCTCTAATATTTCTGACATTTTCTTCAAAGATATTAGACTATTACTACCATCAATTTTGCTAGAATTTCTAGCAATTTGTTCATCATATTTAATAATCTCTGTTTGATATCTGTCTAATAATCTTTTAACCTGCAAACTTCTCCAACCATGACACAACGCTAATTTACAACTTTCCAATTTATTAATAGCAGTTGATAAATTATTTTTCAGTTCACTTATTTGAACGATCGCTGCCATTACAGAAAGATCGTCACTAGCTAACTGTGTTAAAGGTAGGATATGTTGTATACTTGGTAAAGATAAATCTATTCTTTCCTGATTATTTTGATGAGATAATGCTACTTCATTAAAGCCATCTATATTAATAACTAAATCAAACTCTTGCCCGATAGAAATAAAATAGTTAAGCATTAATAACTGTTGTGGTTGTTTATAACCCCCACTTGCAAAAGATAAAATGATAATTTCTTTGTCTTTTAATTGGGGAATTTGTTTTAAATATTGAATAAATCCTTGATTACCCCTAGCTTCATTATCAATCGAATTTACAGAAAAATCACTAGCAACTGAACCGCCAAATATACCTATAACAAACTGATTTTTATTACTTTTAATAAAAGGGTAATCATACTTAGATACGAAGCCGTAATTATTAACCTTAATTCCTAATTCTTCGTTGCTAAAACTTCCTGGTTTTAGTACATAGCCAAAAAAAGGATGTAGCCGCTCTAAGATTGATTCATTATTTATATCCGCACCTAATCTAGTTCCTGTTTTTTCTAACTCTTCCCGAACTTGAGAAATAGTATTTTTTCTAGTATAAAATAGTTCTTTTTTCTGAGAAAAATAAAATCCTAATGACACAGCCTCTAAACCAATAAATGCTAAAACCAAGTTAATAATAACTAAACTAAATCCTGTTTTTATTCCCTGCATCAATTTAAAATTTTTCATAGCATTGCTGAATTTTTGTTTACCCTAATTGCATTTTATTATAGTAAGCATTTCCTCCGGAATGCTGCGCAAACATAATTTTTTATTCTCCTTGAATACTAATTTCTTCTTCCAATATAATGAATTAATAACTCATAGCTGATAGCTGATGGCTAACTGCTGAATCCTTACTCTTTCTTTTCCATAGCAGCTTTAAATGAATTATACCAATTCCCAGAAATAATGCTATACTTCAATGAATTTCAGTGATTAAGTAATAATAATGCTTCAGTAATTTTTGCATGCAATTATCGGCATTAAACCAAAATATCTTATGTCTTTTAACCCTACTCCCTACTCTCAAGGAGATATAGCAAGAATGCATGAGAAATGGTATTAGCAATATATTTGTCTAATATTGTCTGGCCAATCATATTATAATGACAACAACTATCTCGATAAACAATTTCTTTTTCATCATCAAAAATATCCACCGCATTAAATACATTAACTTTTGCTTTTTGTAAGCTATTAACTTTAGAAATTAACGCTGGATAACCTTTTCTTACTCCTACTGCA
>NZ_JAAHGM010000158.1:0-1736 GCF_010692625.1 Okeania sp. SIO2C2 | reverse complement strand
GAAAAAGTAGAATAGAAGTATCAGAATTATTAAATTGTAATTACAAAACTTGATCAACTTGGATAGATAAATTTCTGGAAGCAGGGTTAAATGAATTAACCAAACCAATTTGTCATCAAGTATCTTCCAGATTAAATTGAGAACAAAAACAAGAATTAAAAAGAATGTTTAGGGAAGAATTACCCAGAAACTATGCCATGGATAGAAATATATGAACAGGCCAAATTATTAGTACTGTGCTCGAGTCAAGATGGGGAGTGAAGTTAAAAACAACCAGAATTTATGAAATACTCAAGGAGTTAAATAAGTCAAATCAAAAAGCACATAGAGATGATGCTAATGCTCACAAAAAAGAGCAAAAAACATTGATATCAAACTTAAAAAAAAACTCTCTTCTCAAGAATAAAAAGAAAAAAATAGTATTTTTTGACGAATTTGCTGTTGATGAACGTCCCAGTATTTTTTACGGATGGGCAGAAAAAAACACAGGGCAAAAAGTACTCAGTAATCAGAAAGGAAAGAGAAAGAAATTGAAAGGGATGATTGCCGTAGATACTTTGACAGGTCAAGAGTATTTCCAGTTAAAAGAAAAATTGCTCATCGGAGGATGTTTCAGATTATTTTTGACAACTGTGTCTTTTTTGTGTCAAAAATGGATTTGATCAACTGACTATTATTTTAGATAATAATTCCACAGATAAAAAGAAAATGAGAACTCAATTACTTGCACATCTTTTGGAACTCAAAATGTCAGATAAAATTGTGGTAGATTTTATTGATACTCCGAGTTATTCTCCTAATTTTAATCTAGCTGAATATATTATTCATCTGTTAAGAATGAAACTACTGCATCATCTTCCCTTGGGTGTAAATATGGAACAAATTCAATATAAGGCATGAAAAATACTTTGAATTCAATCAGCTTCAAACAGCACAACAAATTCAAAATATAATTCACCATATTTATGCCTTAGTCAATTGTTAGGTAATCTGATAGCGGGAAGGGAGTAATATCAATTTGGAAAAATAATTTTACGAATAATCAGAACAATTAAATGACTTTATAGGAGATGTCTCTTGGAGTAAAAATATCAATTATGACCTAATAAATGGTATCAAAGCTATTTATTATGACTCCTGACTTCCCCTCCTGAGAAAGGTTAGAGGTGGGTTTATTCCTAAGAAATAACCTATTTATTTGTAGCAAAAATTTATTAATTTGGTATAACACACTCCATTGTTACAGTGTGTGATGGCCAAACTTCCATAAATGCTTGAATACATAATAAATGCTATCACCACATACTCTACTTTTTCTATCAATCAACCGTCTCTAAGTTGGCAAATTTATCATTATTTTCTCGGTTGAATATTAGGGAAATAGAAAAAAAAGAAGTATAACTATGGATAAAATAGCCTAATGATGGGTGAGACATTAGAGTTGTCGCTAAATCAAGGGAAAAAATCACTCTAACCTAGACAGAGCAATAATTCCCAGCATTTTTGCCATCCAATAACTACAATCCTTACAGAACAAGGTTTTTGGGGAATTTTTAAGTTATAAAGCAACAAGTCTATTCCACGCCCTTATAAAATTATGTTGGGTATTTTATCATTTTCTTTGTGGGTTTAATACCCCACCGTCAACGGGGGTGTTCACGCATTACTTGGGGGAGCGAATCCCCATGTAATTTTCCTCCTGTCTCCAGTATAGCTGTCTCCTGTCTCCTTCTTCA
>NZ_JAAHGM010000157.1:0-1771 GCF_010692625.1 Okeania sp. SIO2C2 | reverse complement strand
GTCGGAAATTAAAGAATTTGATGGCGTACAAAATGTAGATTTAATGCCAATAGAAAAAGCCGAACCTAATGCTAAAAGTATCGGTGGTTTTTTAGTAGGAATTCTCACTGCAGAAATTAATGCTAAAAATCTTAAAGCTTTGGTTGGATATTTGGGCGATCGCCTCTCTGGTAAGACTGTTAAAATTAAGGCTGAAGGTAATGGTCGAAAGATAGATATTGAAGTTGTTAATCTGGAAGATTTGAAAAAAGTTTTGGCAGAAGTAGATGATTTTTTGAATGCTTAAGGAGATTTTTTCATGGCAAAAATAGCTCTATTAATTGGAGTTAGTGAATACCTCCCAGAATTTCCTGCTTTGCCTAGTGCGGTTAAAGATGTTGAGGCAATGAAGGAAGTTTTAGGTAATTCGGAAATGGGAGGTTTTGATGAAATTACAGTGTTGAAAAATTCTAATCGTCAACAGATAGAAGAGGCTATTTATGATTTGTTTGCTGACCGGGATAAGGATGATGTTTTACTATTTTATTTTTCTGGTCATGGAGTGAAAAGTCGAGAGGGTCATTTATTTTTAGCTACTCCTAAAACTCGCAAAGGTCAACGGGGAATTGTTACGCCTACTGCTGTAGCTGCTAGTGTTCTACAAGGTCAAATGAATGATAGTTTTTCCCAACGTCTGGTTGTGATTCTTGACTGTTGTTATAGTGGCTCATTTACTAAAGGAATGACTGCTAAAGGGGATGAAAATATAGATATTCAAGCAGAATTAGGGGGTAAAGGTACGGCGATTTTGATGTCTTCTAGTGCTGTTCAAAGTTCTTTTGAGTCGGAAGGTTCGTAATTATCTATTTATACAAAATATCTAGTAGAAGGTATTAAAACTGGAGCGGCAGATACGGATAATAATGGCAAAATTTCAGCGGATGAATTGCATCAATATGTGAGTGAAAAGGTACATGAAGAATCTCCGGCAATGACTCCTCAATTTGAACCTGTGAAGGAAGGTTATCGAATTTATTTAGCAAGTTCTCCCCAAGACGATCCGAAATTAAAATTTCGTCGAGAAGTGCAAGAAATATTGCATAAAAATAATGGCGAAATAAGTTCAGTTAATCATAAATATTTGGAGTATTTGTCTAATAGTCTAGGATTATATCGGCAATTTGAAGAAATTATAACTGAGGAAAAGCAGCCTTATGTTTTGTTTAAAGATAAGTTGAAAGATTACGAGAGTGCTTTTAATTTAGCAGTTGAAGAAAGTTATCCTTTGACGGCAAATAATCGCGAAACTCTCCAAAAGTTTCAGTTGCTTTTAGGGCTGAGAGATGAGGATGTTGCAGATATTGAGAAACGATTTTCAACTGATTTATCAGGACTAGGATTGGAAATTTTTACCACTACAAAAATTATTAAAAATAGCACTCAAAATGATGAAATAAAATTACTTTCTGACAAAAATGTAGACTATACAAAACTCCGCAACTTTCTAGCAAATGGGGAGTGGAAAGAGGCAGATATGGAAACAGCTCGTTGTATGTTGAAAGTTGCGGAGCAAGAGGAACAAAGATATCTAAAGATAGAAGATATAGAAAATTTCCCTTGTACAGACCTCCGCACAATTGACCAACTTTGGGTAAAATATAGTGATGGTAAATTAGGCTTTTCTGTGCAGAAGAAAATTTATCAGAGTTTGGGTGGAACAAAAGAGTATAATCGAGAGGTATGGGAAAAGTTTGGAGAGCAAGTAGGATGGAAAAAAGGAGACAAATGGTTG
>NZ_JAAHGM010000156.1:0-1858 GCF_010692625.1 Okeania sp. SIO2C2 | reverse complement strand
TGGCAGGAATTAATGGATGGCTTATTTATCAAGGAAAAAATTTAATCGAATACCAAACTTATTTGATTAAAAATATTTCCTTTAATTACTTGCTAGTTATAGGAATTAGAGTCCTCAAAATCTTGGGCATACTAATTTTAACTAAATGGAGTATTCCATATATAAAAAAATTTATAACTTGGTTAACAGAGTGGGCAAAAAACGTCGATCAAATCACTGCCAATGACGCCAGTATTGAAAAATTATTTGAATTTTTCAAGAGTAACTTTAATAATATTATCTGGCTGTTATATGTTACTATATCAGCTCAAATTATGGTATTCCCAGAAGTAATTGTCAAATATTTATATATAAGTTTGCAGATTTATATGATTATTATTATGGGATTACTATTTACTAAAGCTAATACAACAGTTATTGAAACTTTGGATGCTGTTAGCAAGAAATATTCCGATCAAAGAAATATTGTGCGGATCTACAACCGCCTACGTAAATTAATTCCTCTTGCTAAACGATGTCTTGAATATGCAATCTATATTACTACAGCTACTTTAGTAGTTCAAAAAGTTGATTTTATTGCTAGTTTAGCTCCTTATGGTCTTTTATCTTTGCAAATAATTGGGATTATATTTATGAGTCGTGTTGTGCAAGAAATTGGTCAACTTTTACTAGAAGAAGTACTACTGCGTGAGAGTGATACAGATGATTTATCTAAACAGAGACGAGAGACATTTTTACCTTTATTTCAAAGTTGTACAAAATACCTGATTTACTTTGGTACAGGTATAGCAATTCTTTATACTATTAAAATTGACCCGACTCCTATTTTAGCAGGTGTAGGTATTTTAGGTTTAACAATTGGAATGGGAGCACAAAGTCTGGTTGAAGATATAGTTGCAGGTTTCTTTATTTTGTTTGAAAATTATTACTTAGTAGGAGATTTTGTAGAGATAAATGGTGTAAGTGGTTTTGTTACGGGAATAGAATTAAGAACAACTCGCATTAATTATGAAGATAAAAATTATATTATCCATAATCGTGATGTTAAGGATATAGTTAATCACTCCAGCTACAGTAATGCAGTGGTCATGCTCAAAATTCCTTATCAAGTTAAAATGAATCAAATCTATGAAGTTATAGAAAAAGTTGGAAATAAGCTTCTAGAGGATTATTCGACAGACATAATTGAACCAACAATAATAGAAGGAGTAGAAGAATTTTCTGACAATCAAATATTAATCGAAGTAGTTACACAAGTTAAACCTGGAAAACATTTAATTATTCAGAAAGTCTTAGGCATAATGATCAAAGAAGCTTTTGAAGAAGCAAATATTGAACTTAGGGTGGTTAATCATATAACACTGAGTAACGATCAACCTATTCCAATATTTTTAAAACCTCTACGGGTTAAACTACGCAAAAATCAATAGAAAAGTCATCAATACTTAGGGTTAACTGAATAAATATAAAATAATCTATTCAACGAAAACAATTATGATTCCTAAAATTAATCTTAGCAACTTTATTTAAATTAATATGAACAGTATCATTGCAACTGGAGTTGAAATCGGATTTATAATATGTCTTTTTGTGGCAATTAGATTTTTCTTAGATAGAGCTTATGAACCATTAATACAAGTATCATCAGTCAAAAACAAGACAAAAGATGTTGAAGTTATCTACCAAAATATTCAGATATTATTAACTCTCAGTTGCTTACTTTTATGTTTGTTAGTGGCAGGAATTAATGGATGGCTTATTTATCAAGGAAAAAATTTAATCGAATACCAAACTTATTTGATTAAAAATATTTCCTTTAATTACTTGCTAGTTATAGGAATTAGAGTCCTCAAAATCT
>NZ_JAAHGM010000155.1:0-1940 GCF_010692625.1 Okeania sp. SIO2C2 | reverse complement strand
TGTCACTCAGTAGACCTGACCTACTTTTTGCTAAAATATGCTTCCTCTGTTCGGAGAGTGTCAGTAGAACTATCTGTTCCCTCGGATAACCATTGGAAGGTAGAGTACGAAACCAATGAGGGAAGTCCTTCGAGATCATCATGGGCATCTCTAAACTAATCTAAACTAAGTAGTTGTAAAACAGCTAGGGCCATAGCGTTGATCAGTACAAATCTCTCCATAGCTTCGACTTTTCTTTTAACTTGTTGCTGCTGCTTGTGCGAATACTGACTGAGAATTAAGTCTTTCGGCCACCCCTTAGTTGGGGCCATATCTTTCATCCAAAATCGATAGCTAAAACCAGACAATAGTTGAATCAAGTTGCGGAAAGTTACTTCAATTTTAAAACGCCAACTGTCAGCGGTGACAATTTCTACTGCTGATAGAGTGACATCGGTTGAAAGCAGAATTATTTGTTTCCCTTCCGGCCACACAGCTAGGACAAAACGCACCTTTCTAACGGGACAATCCCAATGCAAATCTATGGCGCGATCTCTGAGTGTCACCATCTTGCCGTAAAGTAGTAGAGTTTCTGTAGTGAAGCAGTCTTTCTCATTAAAAAAGTTGCGTAATTTGACTGATTCACCCCAGATACGAGGTCTGCCACGACTGCGTTTTAGCGGTGGTATTGGTAAAGGATATTTGCCGAGTGGATTGATTCGTACTCTAGTAATTAACTGTAACTTGTGCTTCCTAAACTCTTCAATCAACTGTTTAGAAGCTTTAGAAGCATCAAGGATGATATAACCACCAGCATGGATAAGTTCTACGCACAAAGTAGACATTCGATCTACTATTGTAGTTTCATCATCCTCAGTCATCTTGATACCATCTTGTCACCCCAAAGTTACAGGAACCGCTTTCAAACAAGAGCCTGCTTCTAAGAGTAAGGTGATAACTCCAAAATAATGACCTCGTATCCACTCTGCCTTGGTTACATTTTCTGATTCATTATGTAGTTTTTTCACCGCAGGCATTTTTTTTCCTTCCTTACCGACTTTAATACCATCACCCACATAAACTGGTTGACCTCTGAGACGATGGACTTTTGGGTGAGTGATTAACCATTTGTGCCACCCAATAGATAATTTTTGGGCACTAATCCCTTGTGAATGAAACCAGTGCAAAGCTTGGGTATAGTAATGTTGTGTCAGTCCCATGGCATTGAGAACACTTGTAATTGCCCGATGTTGAGTGCATAAAAGAATACCCCAAATTAGGATAACTAACCACTCATAAGTAGCATGGCGACTAAACACTGGACGTAAGTTGGTCAAAATTTGCTCTATTCGACGGATTAGGTGCATCCCGAGAGATTAGCTGGTAAAAATTAAGAATCATTAACCAGTATGCACCATTCCCTGACATCAGAGCGGAGAATGTTTTTTCGGCCTTGGTGAATTAAGGTATGATTTGAGAAAGGAGCGATCGCTGTTAATATCTATAGAACCCCTGAGTGGTATCTTCTCAGGAAAAGGTATACTTAGTTAGTCATAGAACTGGTGTTGTGCCCAGAGCGATCGCTCTGGTGATCATCAACAACAGTTGGGTAAATGCCACCCTTCAAGCAGTTTGACAGACTTTGAATAGGTCTTAATTGAAGCATCCCAGACCATGAACATACATTTTTCAGCATTCATCTGCAGAGTTGATCACTATAACCTCTATAAGTTTCATCGCCATCAATAAATTGACCATCACATTCTACACAAATATAGTTTTGCTTTCCTTTCTTTTGGCCATTTTTATCCTGTGAGTTGATTGACCAATTTGGACATTTCATAATTTTTCTGCCTAATTAGCGTTGGCGGAGCCTAGCGGCAGCTATATCGCTCCTTTCTCAAATCATACCTTAATTCACCAACGCCGTTTTTTCCACTAAGAACTTTGTACTGTCCAGT
>NZ_JAAHGM010000154.1:0-2036 GCF_010692625.1 Okeania sp. SIO2C2 | reverse complement strand
ATTCTTGACCTTGTACCGAGGCAGTGACTTAGACTTGGACTTAGACTTGGACTTCACGAGTATCTACTGATTCGTATTATCCTGATGCTATTTATAGCCTAAACGTCACCTTTTGTGCAACAAAGCCGAAATGAGTCTGAATATTCAAGGTATAGTTAGTTCTGTTAAAGAAGAGCTAGCTCCTCAGTTCGAGGAAAAATTACGCAGTTATTTAGTACAACAAGACCGAGAATGGTTAATTGAGCAAATTATACGTTTAACTTTAGATTCTTTATATATAAAAAAGAAAGATATTAAAGCTATTCAAGAACAAAAAGCTCAAGATAGGCTTTCAAGAATAGAACGTCTAAAAGACATGGCACTGGATAGAGAAAAATTAGATAAATTTCTCAAAAAGCATGAAAAAATAGACCGCAATCAACTAATAGAAGCTGGATATTTAATTAATAATCCTCCAGAAAAAGGAACTGACTTAATCACAGAAAAATATCGGAGTAACCAGGGTAATGAATTACTTCTTCTAGCTAAGGATGTGCTTTTTGCACTACTATTTGGGGATGAAAGTAATCATGTTAAATTCTCGTAAATTTAACAGGAATTATTAACATTAACTGTGCCCAGATTCAAATCTGAATCATTAAATTTTATGAAAGCAACAACAGAAATTAGTGGTTTGGGAACCTGGCAAGATCCGGATAGTGTATCTAATGATTCACGGGCAGATAATATTATTTTGCAGGTCGAGTATGGAGAGATAGAAGGAGAATTAATAGGCAGTGGTATTGTAACTTCTTTAAGCTTAATCAATAATCTAGAAATTAATGAGCAAATTCTTTATGCAAGAATGATAAATGTTGAACAAAGTACCTTAATTACTTAAATTTGTTAGGACTTACGCAAAATAAGATATTTCTGTCATTGCGTTAGCGCAGCTTTGCGACAGCAAACGACAGTGTTTGCGTTTCATGTGCGTAGCAAAGCAGTGTCAGGATAGCATATCAAACGTCAAAATTGCGTTCCTGATGCGTAAGTCCTGCTTTGATTAAGTTAATGCTCTCCAATCATAAAATTTGTACAGACTCAGTTTTAATTTCTGACAAATTTATCAGTCTGGCATCATTTGTAAATAACTTAGCATTCAGTGACTGTGCTGTTGCTGCCACAATATATCAGGAAGTTTCAACTTGTAACTTTTGCGTAAAGTGATCGCTAAATCTTTGATCTGACTCTCAATACCAACTATTGTTATCTGAGCTAAAAAATTACCAATTTGTACTTCCTCAACAGGAGTTAAATTAGGATAAGACAGCAATTCTATTTCTGTAATTATAGAAACAAAATATCTAGCATCAGGTAGAGGGTTGACTAACCGCCCACCTAAATAATACAAAACTACATTTGTATCTAGCACAATTAAATTTTCGATCGCTACCATTCATCCCTAATTTGTTGTTGATATTCCAAAGGGTCTAGACTGAGTTTTATTGTGCCTGCATACTTAGCTAAATCTACATTATTTTGTGCTTCCGTTTTTAACTCACAAGTCGCCAATAACTTTTCAATTTCTTGCCAGTCCTGATAGTCAATCAAAACTGCTACAGGACGCATAGCTTCATCGGTAACTATTTTCTTCTTAACATTTCGCATAATTTTCTCCTATCTATAGATAAACTCAGATAAACTCTATTGTTAACTTTCTCACAAACACTGTTGGACAAAAATGGCGATATTTTCCTTACTTTACTAGATTTCAAGTTGACATATCTCTACCATACAGCGTTTTCATTTTAGTAGAGACGCTGCATGGAACGTCCCTACAGGGTTATCATTTTTTAATGTGGTTCATTGACCTGAAAACTGCTTCATAAAACTGATACAAAGCGTCACATAACGTGACAAATTGATGTTTACTTCCTGCTTTCCTACGGAATGCTACGCAAACTGCTGAGGCCGTCGGCGGTTACTCATCCACAGGCATTAACGGTCAAGCCAACCGCATCTCTACACTCTATACTTACATTTAAGTCTTTGTCAAT
>NZ_JAAHGM010000153.1:0-2085 GCF_010692625.1 Okeania sp. SIO2C2 | reverse complement strand
TCAAAATTTTTCAGTAAATGATAATTTTGGGGTTGATGCGATCGCAAAGGGAAACGGAGTTTAGAACCCAAATATAGAGAGATAATTAAGACTTAACACTATATATAGTGTCCTTGCGTAAGTCCTGATTATTAACAATTCTGGAGAGTACAAAGTTCTGCTAAAAAACAGTTTGCTCTCAAGATTGAAAGTGTTACTGGGAAAGGTTGACAGCACCTACTGTTGTGAATGGAGATTTTTTAACCTTGAGTCCGCGAAACCCTTGACTAGCAATAGTTATTCCAAGAACTTTGCACTGTCTAGTAACAATTACCTCTCCTTGAAAAGAAGCCGAAAAGCGCTGTAAGGAGGTGTACCTCACCCTTGATCAAATCTACTGTAAAATCTGAAGATACTTGATATCAATTTCACTTCTCTAATATCTATAACAGAGAACAGTAGGAAAAACATTTTCCTGTCTAAAGATCGTTATCAGCGTAAGTCCTAACCTATCTGTCTATTGCTACAGCACTACCCATTAAGATTAGGACAGCTAAGAAACTTCAAAATATTATAGTTAAAAGTTTTGACTCTAGCTGATAGCTGATAGCTGAATGCTTATAGCTATATAGAGTTTGTCTGAACTTTCTTCTGGCCATCAGCAGATTTTGAAAAGTCAGATAAAATTATTTACTATGAAACTGTATATTTGACTGTCCAGTTGTTCGGGAAGTCATTGAAGAAGGCAGAAGGAAGAAGGAAAAATGCTTATGGATAGTCTTCGACACGCCACTCAGTGTCTTATAACCCCAAACAATTTTAAGCACCCCCGTTGATGGTGGAGTATTAAACCCGCAAAAGAAAAGATAATATGAAAAGAAACTGTACTAAACAAGGAGGCATAAATGCGTAGTAAACGCTCTAAACCCTGGATTCATCGTAATTCACGTTTTATTATTGCTGGTATTTCAACAGTAGGAGCAATAATTACAGCATATCTCGCAATAGAAAAATTCATGGGAGGAGTCGTGACTTGTCCTGTAGCTGGTTGCGATAAGGTACTTGAAAGTCCTTATGCTATGATTTTTGGCTTACCTCTGGCTCTATTTGGCTTTCTAGCTTATGCTGGCATGGGAACAATGGCGATCGGTCCTTGGATAATTAACCCAGATTCTCAGAAGGAGTTACGCTCAAAACTAGAAAACTGGAGTTGGTTATTAATGTTTGTTGGTGGCGTATCCATGACTATCTTCAGTAGCTATTTGATGTACATCATGGCATTTGAGATTAAATCTCTGTGTATTTATTGCATCGGTTCAGCTATTTGTTCTGTAGCTTTATTTATCTTAGCATTAATCGGTCGTGACTGGGAAGATATTGGGCAATTAATCTTTACCGCTATTATTGTTGGAATGGTTACTCTTGTAGGAACATTTGCGGTTTATGCTCCCATTCATAGTCCTATTGCTGAAAAACAAGATATTTATGCAGTTACAACTACTTCGACACCGGCAAAAATTGCTTTAGCAGAACATCTGACAGAAGTGGGAGCAAAAATGTATGGTGCTTATTGGTGTGGTCACTGTCAAGACCAAAAGAAGTTGTTTGGTCAAGAAGCTGTTAGTAAACTTAATTATATTGAGTGCGATCCTAAAGGCAAAAACCCTCAACAAAGCTCATGTATCGCAGCCAATATTACTGCATATCCGACTTGGAAAATTAATGGTAAATCTTACGAAGGTACAGTTTCTTTAGAGGATTTAGCAAAATTTTCCGGTTATAAAGGTCTAGCTAATTTTAACAATCTTTAATACAGCAGGGAATAGGGAATAGGGAACAGGGAACAGGGAATATACAAATATTCCAGATCGTCAGTTGTACCTCATTAGTACGGAATCTGCTGTATAAGCGTAGGGACGCTACATGGAACGTCCCTACAGAAGATTTTGATTAATCATCATCAGAATCAGAAGGCAGAATTTTCTTTAGTAGTTTTGTTATGACGCTTCAACAATAACTTTCCTGCTGCTCCGAATACCAATAAACCAAAGATTGTACCTGGTTCAGGTACAGAATTAATTTCATAAATAGTAGTTGTACCACTAA
>NZ_JAAHGM010000152.1:0-2123 GCF_010692625.1 Okeania sp. SIO2C2 | reverse complement strand
GGCGGATGGAATTTCACCATCAAGGGCATAAGAGTTTTCACAGGTCGGAATTATTGGTTCCATGTCGTGACCTGGAAGGCTAGCTATATCTGCTTTTCAGCAGCCTTGACTAGCCAACGAGTCGCACAATTGCAAGAGCCATGTTAGCCAAATCGGGTGCTTCTAACAAGGTTCGTAGGGGCAAATCAATGCCAAAAGCTTGTCTGACTTGGAAAAGCAGCCGAATGGCTTGGAGAGAATTTCCGCCTAATTCAAAGAAGTTGTCTTGTACTCCAATGGGATGGATATCTAAAACCTGACTCCAAATTTTGGCTAGTTTGATTTCGAGGGAGTTACCGGGTGGGATAAATTCTTGCTCTAGAATGGGTCTTTCGGGATTGAGTGCAGGGAGCGATCGCCTGTCTATTTTACCGTTTGGCGTGAGGGGCAACTCATCTAAAACCACAAATGCAGAAGGCATCATGTATTCGGGCAGCTTTGCTTGAATAAGTCTTCGCAATTCTGGCACAATTGCTGTCCGAGATTCTTCAGCAAGAGTAGTGACAATATAGGCGACTAAGCGCTTGTCACCCGGAATATCTTCCCTAGCAATTACTGCAGCTTGTCTCACCACAGGGTGTTGAGTTAGTACCCCTTCAATTTCCCCCAGTTCAATGCGGAAGCCTCGAATTTTCACCTGATGATCACCACGACCCAGTAACTCAATCTTTCCATCAGGAAGATAACGAGCTAAGTCTCCAGTTTTGTAGAGATAACTAGATTTTGAATAATCAAAGGGGTTTTGTATGAATTTTTCTGCGGTTAATTCTGGGCGGTTGAGATACCCTCTAACTAAATATTCTCCGCCAACGTAAAGTTCCCCAGTTTCTGTGATCGCAACAGGCTGCATTTGTGGGTCGAGAATATAAATTGGCAGTTTGGTAATTGGGTGAGTTCGAGAAAAATTGTGGGGTTCAGGTTCCGGTTGACAGTGCTTGTAGCTCACCACAACTGTTTCGCTAGAGCCATAGATTTCAATGATTTCAGAATTTGCCAGACGCTCCCAACAGCATTGTTTGAGAGCAAAGGGAAAAGCCTCGCCACCGACAAAAACTCGTCTGAGATCCTGACAAGTTTTTAACTTTGGCTCTTCAAGAAAAATTGAGAGCATCGAGGAGACAAAATAAGCAATCGTAATTTGCGCTTGGGCAATGAGCCGAACGATGTAAGCACTATCTTTCTCTCCATCGGGTTTGGCAACAATCACACAAGCTCCAGCCATTAGCGGCCAAAATAACTCCCAGCGGCTGGAGACATCAAAGCTAAGAGAGGCTTTGTGCAGAACGCGATCGCTCCTTTGATAGGGAAAAGTCTCTTGCAGCCAGCGCCAGCTTTGACAAACTGCTCGATGGGGCATCATTACCCCTTTGGGCTTTCCAGTCGAACCAGAGGTATAGGTAATATAAGCTAAGTTTTCCGGCTCAATCTCACAAACTGGGTTCGTCTGACTTTCTACAGCTATTTTCTGCCAATCTGTATCCAAACAAACCAGATGTCCTTGATAGTCTGGAACTCTCTCAATCAATTTCTGTTGCGTTAATAGCACTGATACCTGGGTATCAGATAGCATGAACTGCAAACGCTCTTGAGGATAGGATGGATCTAAAGGCACATAAGCACCCCCCGCTTTCAATATCCCTAAAAGTCCAATCACAGTATCGAGAGAACGTTCCACACAAATCCCGACAAGAGTTTCTGGTTTGACACCCAAGGAACGCAAATACCAGGCTAATTGGTTGGCTTTGGCATTGAGTTCCCAGTAGGTTAACGGTTGATTCTCAAACACAGCCGCAATCGTTTGAGGCGTTCGTTTGACCTGGGCTTCAAATAACTGAACTATAGTATCCATTTTTAGGTTTTAGGTTTTGGGTTTTGGGTTTTGGGTTTTGGGTTTTAGGTAAGATGCTAATTATTCGGATAGCTTAACTAGACTTTAGGAAAAAAGTTAAATAAAATTACCTCAATCTTTTATCAGAAGGAGATTATACCTGAGTATATCCCCAAACCAATCCCAGATTGGCTTGATGTAGAGCAAAAATATCTTGATGATCTTGCAACCAACAAAAAAAGTTGTCAGAAATACT
>NZ_JAAHGM010000151.1:0-2157 GCF_010692625.1 Okeania sp. SIO2C2 | reverse complement strand
ATTGGACTTTGGACAAAAAAAGTTAGCGTAATATTTACACTAACTACTGAAATTAAGATTTAAAGACCGAATTCATACTGGAATTATCTTTGTTTTTGAAATTATTTATCATCCTGAAAATCATAGGATGGGTCTGGTTCAATTTCTCCACCGAAACAGATATCTAAATAACTTTCTTGAAGGGAATAAACAACTCTCTCCAACTCATCAATAAGATTCCTTCGAGTCATTTTTTCAACTGCATCAATATGAGCTTCACTTCCCCCTTTTCCTAAATACTTATATTTAGTTTTTTTCTGACTATCAGTAGCCATAGGAAAAATCGGTGAAGTAGATTGTAATTTATAATAATAGTACAGTTTCTGATTTCTATTGACTTGATAACGAATGATATGACAATCACGAGGAATGACCTCTCCTTCTCGTTCAATTTTCTTAATTTTCTGCTTCATCTTACGGATTAAACTCTGAATTTGTTTCCCTCTAATGGTTGCTGATTGAGTGGTTTGCTTGGATGTTGTTGTAGACATGAGACTGAATAGTTAAGAAAGGATTTAGATTGGCGTAAAATATACACTAACATTCAGAGGTGTATTATTCACAACCATGGAAAATCAAGAAAACAGTCAGTCCATCAAGGAGTTTTTATGCTGGAGGGAAAACCTCTATCATGGAGTTAATGCCAGAAAAGAAACTGTTATAGAATTAGTAGATGCCCTCTCATCAAACTCCATCGCAAGTTCGGTAGTAGAATTGTCTGAACATCCTTTATTTCGACGAGATTATAACAGTTTATATAAAGGAATTCAAGAATTTTTACCTGATAAAAATGATGATAATTACTCACAACAAGTTAATTACTTATTAGAGGCTGTATCTCAAACAATTCCTACTCCAGTTTCCCGACATTTTCATTTATTTGGAATTGATACAACTCCTTGCCCACGTCCTTTTTCAGCTACATTGGCCGACAAAACTTTTATCCATTATCCCAATCCAATTCAAGGAAATAAACCCATTAGTATTGGCCATTCTTATTCAGTTATATGCGCTTTACCAGAGGGAATAGCAACAGGTAATGTACCTTGGGCTGTTCCCTTATTGGCAGAAAGGGTTCCCTCGTCAGAAAAAGCTACTAACATTGGTAATAAACAACTGGAAAAAATCTTTAACACTGGTTCTTTCTGTGGAGATAAGTTATCAGTTTTAGTGGCTGATAGTTTCTACAGTCAAAGAGATTTTATTGGAGAACAAGTGAAGCAAAATAACTTAGTTACTGTGACCAGAATCAGAAGTAATCGAGTTTTTTACCGTCAATTTATCAGCAAAAAAAAACAAAAAATTACTTCAGGACATCCTCGTTGGTATGGAGATAAGTTTGACCTTAAAGATGAGAATACTTGGCATAAACCTACTGGGATTAGTCAATCCATTTTTACTACTAAAAAAGGTCGTCAACTGACAGTAACAATTTCGGGTTGGAAACAGATGTTAATGAAAGGAACTCAGAACTATAAAATGAATCGTCATCCTTTTACTTTAATACGAATTACTATTACTGATGAAGTCGGTAATCGGATTTGGAAACCGATGTGGTTAATTGCTATAGGTCCTCGTCGTGAAGAGTTGAGTTTAATTGATTGCTATGAGTCTTATCGACAGCGTTATGACATGGAACATTTGTTTCGATTTGGAAAACAAAAATTGTTGATGACTGCTTATTCAACTCCGGATGTCCAACATGAAGAAAATTGGTTTAAATTAACACTCATTGCTTATGTTAATTTATGGACTGCAAGGAATTTAGCTGTTGTTTTACCCCATCATTGGGAACAGTATTTGAAGAATAAGAAATCAGTTAAAATTACTCCCAGTTTAGTTCAAAGAGACTTTTATAGAATAATTTCAACTTTGGGAACAATGGCTACATCTCCCAAACGTCGAGGTTATTCTTCTGGACGTATTAAAGGATATAAAAAAACACCAAGAACTCGTCATCAAGTTATCACAAAAGGGAACAAAAATTCTCGAAAATAACTAAAAGTTGGCATCCCCGTCGGCGATCACTCTCAATTATTTCTATTTTTCAGTGATTAAATTCACTGGAGACAGAGGAACATTGCCAGATATGATTAGCGTAATTATTACACTAACTAT
>NZ_JAAHGM010000150.1:0-2227 GCF_010692625.1 Okeania sp. SIO2C2 | reverse complement strand
TTGTGCCTTACTACCACCATTCTTCACAAAGTTGACAACTCGTTCCCGTAAATCTATGCTGTAAGCCATAATCCAAAAAGTTAATTCTTCCCCCTATTCTACTGCTGGTTCTTATTTGTAACTACTATATATCCCTCTCTAAAAATTAGAGCGTTTGCTCTGTTGGGCATACGCTATTATCTAGAACCCATTTGGTATCACGGGGACACGGGGACACGGGGACACCCTCTCTGGTCCATCTGGTGTGTCCCTCCCTCTCTCCACGTCTATTTTTAAATAGACCCCCAATGGCTGCTATATAGTGTCTTTGTGTAAGTCCTGACTTTAATCAAAATTTAACCAGTTTGTTATGAGTGGATATGTTATACTACCACTCAAACAGAGTTAAAATTTTAACTTTATTAAAAAGGGGTCCGCGGTCAGCAATCAGCAGCAAAGGTTTAGAAGGGGTTTAAATCCCCTCTCGGCACCTTCCGGTTTATAGAAACCCGGGATTTAAACCCAAGATAAAAAAGCTGTTAACGTTTCGCTGCGCGACATGAAAAGCGTTTGCGAAGCATTCCGTAGGATAGCTCCTCTGAAAGAGGCAGTTCCTCTGCAATAGGCGACCTCAATGGTAAAAGCTAATAGCTAGTTAAGAATTCACGCGACTTTAGTCCGTAGAGTGTTAAAGTGAATCAATCAGACAACTGGAGTGGAAAATGACTGATAAAACAAGCAATGTCAGTGAGTGGAGAAAAGATAAAGGGGGGATTTTAGAAGTTCCTGTGGATAATCTCAGTGAGTATTATGAGGCTGTAGAAGACTTTACCCATAAGTGGAGAAAAAAAGTAAAAGATAGGCACAGTAAAATTTCGTGTCGCACTATAGGTATTATTCGGGATTTGCCAACTGGATTTTCCCATGATGTAGCTAAAGAAATTGAACAACTAACTTCTCTACCATGGCAAAAAAATTCTTACCCTGACTATGGAAATCATGGATATGAAGTTGTTTCACTCTATAGTAAAAGTGGAGATTCAAGCGATATAATTATTGAAGATTGTCATCCAAAACCAACTCCTGAACTCGATCAATTGCCAACAATACGTTCATTTGTAGAGCGCTACAATCTATCTTTGATGTGGGTTCGATTAAACAAGTTTACTCCAGATGCTTGCTTTTGGGAACATCGAGATTATTCTGAATTGTCTGAGAAGCAGAAAATCAGGCTGCATGTGCCAATTTCCACATCAACGAATAGCTACATGGTTTTTCAAGATACAGCAGTTCACTTGAAACCAGATACTGTCTGGCTTTTACGACCTGATTCTGATATACATGGTTTCATGAATGGACACTCGGTCAGAATCCATTTAATTATAGATATTTATCTAAATAATGAACTCAGCAATCAAATTGAGCAAGTATATTTACCTGAAGAAAGTTTGACTTTACTGCCTGAGGCAACCCCTGAGATATACAAAAAACTACTTAGCCTTGCCACTAAACTTGTTGATGAGAATCGAGAAAAGGATGCTGAGGAATTACTACTGAAAACCTTTTTTCAATACAATCAGCCCTTAGGTTTTTCCTATGACTTAGTTATAAGTTTGTACAAAAAATATTCCAGGGGTGAAAAGGTGCAGGAATGGATTAGTAGAAAGTATAGAATGATGCAAAAAGAGGAACTTCAAAATATCAAGAATCAATGGGAGCAGACAAATCATAAAACAAGATCATATTGAAGGTAAAATAGTAGAGGGTTGTCTTGGGCAATTTCACAGAGACTTACATAGTCTCAGTTATGACCCAAATAAGCTAGAAAAATCATACGATAAACATGCAGATAATTATGATGAATTTCTCTTGGAGCTAGCTGGAGACGGTACATCTGGCTGTGGCCATTATACAACTCTGTGCTTGTCAAGTTCTGTAGTAGTTTACAGTGCTCATTGATTGATGGTCTTACGTCACAACAAAACTCAGTAGGAACTTTCTATGGAACCTTCCTACTGTGGTCTACCGAATTGAAGGGTTAAAAATTAAAGATTAGACTTGTCGCTTAATAAGGTAAACTAGAGATTAGTGTTTTAAAGATCAGAAGAAAAAATGCTGGACATCAATCGAGTGCTAAAAGAAGACCGACTCTTAAGGGCATTAACGGGACTAAACCGTAAGGCATTTGATGAATTGTTGCAAGCTTTTTCTGTCCAGCTAAACTTGGAAGCGATCGCTAGCACCCAAA
>NZ_JAAHGM010000015.1:0-195067 GCF_010692625.1 Okeania sp. SIO2C2 | reverse complement strand
CTACTGAAGTACGGGAAAAATGTTTGGCTGAACTCCCACCACTTTCTCAAAGGAGTGAGAATAACTACTGGTTGCTGGCAACTTTGGGAGAAGTAGCTTTGATTTTAGGTGAAAACTTAGAGGCAGAGGTTCAATCTTCTTATAAACCAGTGATGAAAAATACTTGGGGAGATGCTTTATATTATGTCTTCTCTAATGTAAGGGATGCAGGTTTATTTGCCTTGGAAGTATGTGATCTTGTTCAGAGTACAGATTGGGAAAAAGTAGGGTTGCCCGCAAGTTTGAATTTACGGGTAGCGTTACATACAGGGGTGGTTTATAAATATACTAATCCCATCACTGGGGATACAACCTACAGTGGTACTCATGTAAATTATGCTGCCAGAATTGAACCTATTACTCCACCAGGGAAAGTTTATTCGAGTCAGGAGTTTGCTGCAATGGTAGCTTCAGAAGGGGTAAAGGAATTTACTTGCGATTATGTGGGAAAAACTCCTTTAGCTAAGGGTTATGGTACATTTCCTACTTATCATGTGCGACCTTCTTGGGGTGAGGGGATGGGGGTTGATAGAAAACACTCCTCTTCCATTTAAATTGTCAAACTAATTTAATTGTCGATTTTGGTTTTATTAAATAGAAAAATATACAAACCCAAAATGTTAAACTAGGCAAGAACAAAGGCAATAAAATTGCAGCAGTAATATAAATTTGTAGACTAGCTAAACCATAAATTATATTTAGTAAAAATAGGAATAAAAAAATCCCTTTTTGTTGGCGTAATGGAGATTTTTTTTCTAAGATTAATACTATTCCTTTACCTAACACAATAGCTACCCCAATTAGCCATAAATCAGGAATAGGTATAACTAATCTTTGGCTCAGGAAATGATGAACCATATAAGCATGAATTTCTCCTCCTATAAATACATTACGCAGTTTTTGAGAACGCCAGTAACTAACAGCAGCAGGTAAAGGAAAATTTTGTTTATCAACAGTTAATTGTGCATCTCTATATGCAGCAGCAATAATCACTATTGATGAAAGTTTTTCTAGTTTAGTTGTGGCTAATAATTGGTCTTTACTACTTTCCAAAAGTTGCCAAGCTGGTAAACGAAGAAAAACTGTTTCTGGAGGAATAGAAAAATCTATAATTGGATGCAGCCACATTTGCCCTAATTGATAAGAAAACTTAGTTAAAGGTAGTCATCTGCGATCGCAACATTCATGCAAGAAAGCCATTATTAATTATTAATTATTAATTGTTAATTATTGAATACCCACTTTGATTTAACCAATATTATCGCACAAGTTTCTATTCTCCTCTTCCACATAAGGATTATGCTGTAAATAACCACGCACCCAATTACAACTACGGAGCATTAGGTCGTTTAAATCTACCTCTAAATCTAGTTTTTCTACATCCCAAAGTCTAATTGTTTGATCATCACTACCAGATATTAAGACTTTACCATCCGGACTAAAACTAACACTATTAACTGAGTCTTCATGTCCGTGAAATGTTAAAATAGAATTTCCTTGTTTCGGGTTCCACAGTTTAATGGTTTTGTCAGAACTTCCAGAAGCTAAAATCTTGCCATCCGGACTAAAACTAACGCTGTTGATAGAACTACTATGACCCTTAAAAGTGAAAACTTTTTCTCTTTTTTCCACATCCCATAAAGTAACAAGATTACGATCGCCTCCAGCAGCTAAGGTCTTACCATCAGGACTGAAACTGACACTAAAATTAGAACTCTGATTATCGTTGGTGAGAGGTTCCATTTTCTCCATTGTTTCGATATTCCAGAGGTTAATTATATTATCCTTACTACCAGAAGCTAAGGTCTTGCCATCCGGACTAAAACTCATTGTCATTACCGTGCTTTCGTGACCTTTCATATTACCTATTTCTTCTTTTGTTCTCCAATTCCAAAGTTTAATGGTAGTATCTTTACTGCCAGAAGCTAAGATGTTGCCATCAGAACTAAAACTAATCGCCTTGACTGCATCGGTATGACCTTTGAGTCGATGAATCTCTTGTTTTGTTTCTACATCCCATAAAATAATAGTGCTATCTTCACCAGCAGAAGCAATAGTCTTGCCATCCGGACTCACACTAATTTTCATTACCGAGTCATCATGTCCCTTCAAAGTATGTTGAGTTGTAGTCTTCAAATCCCATATCTTGACAGTTTTATCAGCGCCACCAGAAACAAATATCATCTCTTTATCTGATTTATCAGCGCCACCAGAAACAAATATCGTTCTTTTCCCAGAATTATATATCTGAGGAGATGAAGCTAGAGGAAAACTTAAATGTTGAATCGAATCATCATGTCCTTTAAGTGTACCAAGTTCCCTTCTCGTTTCTAAATTCCAGAGTCTGATGGTTTTGTCACCACTACCCGATGCTAATATCTTCCCATCCGGACTAAAACTTACCCGAAACGTCCAAGCATCGTGACCATGAAAAGAGCGAATCTCGTTTCCTGTTGCTATATCCCATAGTTTAACTATTCGGTCTTTGCTACCAGTCGCTAAATGTTTACCATTCGGACTAAAACTCACACTCATAATTGAACTAAAATGTCCTGTCAAAGTCCGAATTTCCTCACCTGTTTCTAAATCCCAAAGTTTAACAGTCTGATCATAACTACCACTTGCCAATATCTTGCCATCGGGACTAAAACGGACGCTACTTACCAAACCATTATGTCCGAAGAGGGTGTAAATTTCTCTACCTGTCTCTACATCCCAAAACTTAATGGTTTTGTCTTTACTTCCCGATGCTAAAGTTTTACCGTCAGGACTAAAACTGATACTAATTACACTACCCTGATGCCCGAAAAGGGTGTCAATTTCTTTGCCTGTCTCTACATTCCAGAGTTTAATCGTATTATCCTTACTCCCTGATACTAAAATCTTACCATCCTGACTGAAACTCATGCTATTTATCCAGTCAGTATGTCCGGTAAAGGTGTCAATTTCCTTGCCTGTTTCTACATCCCAAAGTTTTATCTTCTTGTCTTTTCCTGCTGATGCTAAAATTTTTCCATCCGCACTAAAACAGACACTAATAACAGAGCGATCGTGTCCAGACAAAGTTCGTATTTCCTCTCCCGTTTCCATATTCCAAAGCTTAATCTGTTTATCATCGCTGCCTGATGCCAATATTTTGCCATCTGGACTAAAACTCAGAGACCTAATGGAATTTTTGTGTCCTTGTAATCTGTTGCTTTCACTCCCACCATAAACAGACTGCTGCAATGCGTCGATAACTTCTGGATCTTTCACCTTGTATATTTGCAAATTTTTTCCCGCTTTAATCACTTCGATAAAAGCCTCCAATTCTTTGTTACCAACAAATAGAGACAAGGAAGAACGAGCAAGAGACTCTGCTAAATTAAGTTGCGCTTTTTTATGCTCATATCTAGAATTATGCCATAATCCAGTGCTAATTATAACTGCCAATAGCGAACCCACTGTAATTCCCCAAGCAGTTGTAATATCAAGTTTTCGGCGTTTTGCTGTTGCTAGTTGGATGCTAGTATGTAGCTCGTCACTAGCTCCAATAAATTTCTTTTGCAACTTGGTGAGTGGGGGTTGTTTGTTACTGTTAAGAGCTTCCTGTAACCACTTTTTAGCGATCGCCAGTTCACTTCCTCGTAGCAATAAATCTTCACTAGCTTTTTCCTCCCAGTCCAATGCTTGTTGTGACAATTTTGTATGGTTTCTGACATAATCTCTATCAGTATCCAAAAAACGTACTAACTCGCTAAAGTTAGCATAAAAGTCTCCCCCATACCGATGAAAATCTAACCATTGCACTTTGGCCAATTCTGGATGTAATTTTGCAGTATCAACTTTTCGATGCAATACCGTCACAAACCGTTTATTTAAACTTTTGGCATATTCGACTTCATTTCCACAATAAGGAGAATTTACCGACTCTGGAGAAATAATAAATAAGAAGTTATCCGACTGTTCAATACCCCGATAAATTTCCTGTTGAAAATCTGTTCCCGTAGCAATACTTTCCTGGTCAAACCAAGTAGTTTTTCCCTGAGTTTGTAAAGCATCATTTAACCCTCTAGCAAAATCTGAATCTGCTCTGGAATAAGAAACAAAAACATCCAACACCAAATTAGGTGGTTGTTTAGCACTTTCTGTAATAAATTCTGTTTGTAAATCTGTGGGTAAATTAGCCGTTCTATTCCCAGCTAATTCCAGCCAACTTTGATATTGTTCGAGATTATAACCCCGCAATAAAATACTATGGTTACGATTTTGTTCTAGCCATTTCAAAGCTTTGACTAATAAAAATTTATGTCGTTGATAATAAATAGCTTCTATTTGTATTTCTTTGATAATTTTATCTACAGCTTCCTGATAGGATTCAGTGTTCAAATCAATAAATTGTAAATTATTGATTTCTGGAGGGATTTCTGTTAAATCTGCAGGAGAAATTAATATAGGAATAATTCGTTTATTCAGACTCAAAGCATAAGTTAATTCCTGTTGGCAATATTCAGATTTTATGGCTGAAGGAGACAATAAATAAATTAGATTATCCGCTCCGGCAATTCCTTGATTAATTTCTATTTGAAAATCTTTTCCAGTTTTAAGATCGGCATGAGAACTCCAGACAGTAATTCCTTCTCTAATTAAACTTTTCCTGATTTGCTCCATGATACTTTTATTTGCTTCAGCAAAAGCCAGGAAAACTTGAGTCATTAAATTATTAGCATTTTTATCACTTTCACAGATAAATTCACAATGTAAATCTGTAGGAATACAAGGGGGTTGTTCTTCTGTAAATTTAATCTTTAACCATTGTTCTGCTTGTAGACGTTCTTTTCCAATTAATAAATAACGAGTTTGTTTTTGATTATTTTCCCAGTCTAAACCTTCAACTAAAATCTTAGTATGTTGTTTTACATAATCTTGGTGACGATTAAATAATTCGATTAAGTCAGTCAAACTTTTGTCAAAATTATCAAGATTTTCCCGAAAATAAACCCAATTAATTCTGCCTATTTCAGGGTGCATATTAGGAAAACTTGAATGCTTACCTTTTTCTTGATAAATTTTCCATTCTTCTAAAGTTTTTTTTGGGTTTCGTTGTTGCCAAATTTCATAAGTAATTTGTTCGACGTGAAGCAGAGGAATAATTCGTTTATTGTATTTAATAGCTAATTCTATTTCTTTGAGACAGTAGGAAGAATTAACAGAATGAGGCGCAATAATAAACAGAAAATTATCAGCTTTTATGATGCCATCATCTATTTGATTTTGAAAGTCTACTCCCAGAGGAATATCATTTTGGTCAAACCAGATTTTTAGACCATTTTCTGTGAGTTTTTCATAGAGTTTTGTAGCAAAAGATTTACTGTCAGCACGTCCGTAAGAGATGAAGGCATTGTAATATTCTAACATGATTTTATGGATTGGTAATTAGATTTTTGGAATGGGAATTTTTATCCCTAATTCATTAATTAGAGCTTGCAAGTCTTGCTTAAACAAGTATTGACGTGAGCTATTGCTGCCATCACCATCACAATGTAATTTTGATTTTTCCTTAAATAATTCTTTGCTAATAGGCCATAATACTCACTAATTTTTTTTCAGTGGCTTTAGCAAATTCTAGAATATTATGTCTCCTTTACAAATCTACCCTTTCTCTACATCAAATTGCCTAGTCATTGTAACAAATTTTAATATTACTTTAATTTGTGATACTTTGAGACCAATTTCCTGTCAAAATAGTAGTGGTTTCCTAATTAAAGAGATAATTATCTATGCAAATTCAAACACCAGAATGGGTAAAACACGCCGTATTTTACCAAATATTCCCAGACCGTTTTGCTAAAGGTCAAGCACCTACCCAGACCAGAAAAGGAATAGACAAAGGTTATTATCCTTCTACCCCAGAACCTTGGGATGAACCTCCTACTCCCCAAGGTTACAAAGGCGGCAACCTCTGGGGTGTCATCGAACAACTTGACTATATTCAAGACCTGGGTGTCACTGCTATTTATTTCACTCCTATTTTTCAATCAGCTTGTAACCATCGCTATCATACCCATGACTATTACCGAGTCGATCCAATTTTAGGAGGTAATGAAGCTTTAAGGGTATTAATAGATGCTGCTCACGATCGCAACCTTAAAATTGTTCTAGATGGAGTTTTCAACCATGCTAGTCGGGGTTTCTATTTCTTCAACGATATCTTGGAAAACGGTCCTCATTCTCCCTGGTTACATTGGTTCAAAATAGAAGACTGGCCTCTTTCTGCTTACGATGGTAGTTTACCTGCTAATTATGTCGGATGGATAGGCAACCGTGCTTTACCTGTATTCAATCACGATAACCCCGAAGTGAAAGAATACATTATGGAAATTGGGGAATATTGGTTAGAGTTTGGCATTGATGGTTGGCGATTGGATGTACCGTTTGAAGTTAAAACTCCTGGGTTTTGGCAAGAATTTCGCGATCGCGTCAAAGCTATTAACCCAGAAGCGTATATTGTGGGTGAAGTCTGGAGTGACTGCGTGCAATGGTTAGATGGTACTCAGTTTGATGGGGTGATGAATTATTTGTTTACTGGTCCAACTATTGCTTTTACAGCGGGCGATCGCGTAGATATTGACCAAGTTAAAGGTTGTGACTATTCAGCTTATCCAGCTATATCTGCTGTTGAATACGGTCAAAAAATGCAGGAGTTGCTGCAACTGTATCCGTGGGAAATTCAATTAACTCAACTCAATTTATTAGATAGTCACGATACAGCTAGAGTTTTGAGTATTGCTCAAGGGGATAAAGCAAGTGTTGAGTTAGCTACTCTGTTGTTAATGACTTTTCCTGGCGCACCTAGTATTTATTATGGTGATGAAGTAGGTTTACCAGGGAAGTTAGACCCTGACTCTCGTCGTGGTTTTCCTGCTACTGAAGAATGGGATAATCAAGTTTTGGAATATCATAAAAAGTTAATTGCTATTAGAAATCAATATTCTGCTTTGCGTACTGGTAGTTATGAGGTTTTATTTGCCGAGGGAAATGTGTATGTATTTGCTCGTATTTTAGGAGATGAGGAAATTATTGTGACTATTAATAGTGGTACGGAAGCAGCAAATGTAAATGTTTCTGTTACTCAGTTTAATTCTCGACCTAGTAAAATTGTTTATGGTAGTTGTGAAATTTCCTGGCAAGAAGAATCTACTCAATTAAAATTGAATTTACTTCCTAGAAAAGGCTGTATTTTAGTTAATAATTAATTGTATTGGCATTGCTGAATTAAGGTATGAAAGTAAGTTGATCGGTAATAGGGAATAGGGAATAGGGAATAGGGAACAGGGAACAGGGAACAGTTAATATTAACAAGTAGTTCAAACAATCCCAAGGGAATAGGGAATAGGGAATAGGGAACAGGGAACAGTTAATATTAACAAGTAGTTCAAACAATCCCAAGGGAATAGGGAATAGGGAATAGGGAACAGGGAACAGTTAATATTAACAAGTAGTTCAAACAATCCCAAGGGAATAGGGAATAGGGAATAGGGAACAGGGAACAGTTAATATTAACAAGTAGTTCAAACAATCCCAAATTATCAAATCATACCTAGAATCAGCAACGCCGAAATTATTTGTCAACAAAAGATCGAGTAGGGTGTGTGACAGTAAGCTTACCATTTATCGAATAATGGTCTGTTTGACTGTCATGCACCGCGTGCTGAATGATAAACTAATAAAGTAATTGATGAACAGAAAAATTTTCATTATGACCGAAAAAATTTTGTCTCAAGTTTCCCCTTAAAAGGGGATAAAAAGCGGTGGTTAGCGGAGCTTCCCGTAGGGTGGGATGGCGAGGAAACCTCACCATATCCAATCGACCAAGAGAAAAGAGAATATTCCTTATGTCAAACCTCCTTATTGCAAGAGATACTAATAACTGATAACTGATAACTGAAATGACAATAGCACCCAATATCTCAGAAATTTTACCATCCACGGATACCTCAGCAACTTCAGAAATAGACCAAGAATTTAATTGGAGAAACTGTTGGTATCCAGTCACATTCATTCAAGACTTACCCAAAAACCGCCCTTATAGTTTTTCTTTGTATGATGAACCTCTGGTTTTATTTAGAAATAATGATGGTCAATTAATTTGTCTGACAGACCTTTGTCCTCACCGTGCAGCTAAACTCTCAGACGGACAAATAATTGACGGTAAAATCGAATGTTTGTACCACGGTTGGCAGTTTGGCAATGGAGGAGAATGTTTACATATTCCGCAGTTACCAGCAGATGCTAAAATTCCGGCAAAAGCTTGTGTAAAATCATTTCTTGTGACAGAAAAACAAGGTATGGTTTGGATGTGGGCAGGAGAAACAAACATAGCAGATGAAAATAGTATTCCCACTTTACCAGATTTAGAAAAACCAGGATTTGTTGGTTCAGAGAAAGTCTCAGAATTACCTTTTGACCAAGGTTTTTTTATCGAGCAAGTGTTAGACCCAGCTCATATTCATATCAGTCATCATGGTAGTCAGGGAAATCGTAAAAATGCTCAACCCCTAGAAATGGAAATTCTGGAAAGTTCGATCGCGGGAATAAAATCTAGATTTCGAGGCACTCGTAACCCTAATGACTTTTGGAGATATCTCACATTTTTTGCTCCTAACTTAGTACTATTGAATTTTTCCATTGGAGAAAAGGGTTGGGAGTTTGGGTTGGCGTTGTATTCGATGCCAGTAGGTAAAAACCGATGTCGAGTTTTGACGCGTAGTTATCGCAACTTTTTTGTGTGGAAACTGAAAATAACTCCCCGGTGGATGATACATTTAGGTCAAAGTAAAATTTTAGAGGAAGATTTACCACAGGTTTTAGGACAGCAAGAATATATTGAAAGGACGCAAAAAAGCTTGAAGGAATTATATTTGCCTCTGAAGACTTCCGATACTATTTTGTTGGAATATCGAAAATGGCTCGATCGCTTCGGTTCCTCTCTACCTTATTATCAAGGTTATGCTACTTTTAAGACTGGGGAAAAGTGCGGTAAGATTGAGAAGGAAGATGTATCAATGGCTCGATATTATCATCATACTCAATTCTGTAGTTCCTGTAGTCGTGCCCATAAAACAGCTATTCGGGGAAAACAAATATTTATCGGAGTCGCGATCGCTCTGGCAGCTTTAGCAATAATGACAGAAGATTTTGCCATTAAATTATTGATGGTTGCTGTTTCTCTATCAAGCGTGGGTTTCGCGGTTGTCGCTGAGAAGATAAAAATTAGGTTTGAACGTTCTTATTCTCGTTACTAATATCCTAGTTATTAGGTGTTAGGTAGTAGGTGTAAATTCAAGAGGGAACATTGGAGTTGGCAGAATTTTGGGATATTTCTTCAACATTGAGAGCAGAACATTTTTATGATACTTAATCATCCGGACACGGTATTAAGATGATCCGCGACTCTTTTCTTTATCTCCTGATCTCCCCACATTCCCCTCCTGGGAGGGGTTATATAGAATCCGGTTATATAGTATATGTTGATAATTCTATTGTTGATAATTCTATAATTACTTGAATATTTAATCTCCCCCACTCCCCCACTCCCCTACTCCCAACTATACAATAACTATTCAACCAGATTCTATATTAGGGGTGGGTCTCTATCCTTTCGACACTTCCCACACTCTTTATCTAATTACACCGATGCTAGCAGATTTGATATAGCACTACATAAATATCAGGACTTACGCATGAGGTACGAAAAACTAGGGTTTGAGATTGCTTTCCGTTCCGGACTGCTCCGCAAACCCTGTCGGTCGCAATGACGAAAATACGTTGTAATGCGTAATATCAAATCCGGTTAAACAGCCATAGAATGGTTAAGTTAGGAGGAGTCAGGAGTCAGGAGTCATATCAAATCCGCCTAGTTGCACATAGATCCAATAACATAATAATCAGGGTTTTAAGCTATTGATTGTGAGGGTATTTAACCGGATTTGATATCAGGAGTCAGGAGGAGAAAGAATTACAAAGATAAACCTAGTTATGGCGATTGAAGATTTTTTTTATGTCCAATTAAACGGATTTGATATAAGTCCTAAATATGTTAGAACATTGATAAATCCTCAAACGAGCGTCAGGGATTACTTCGTGCCTTCTAACTTCTGACTTCTGAGTTCTGAGTTGCGCGTAGCGCTATATTATCCACCAGTAACAGTCACTGAATAATTAAATTTAAAAGGCTTAAAACTTTTTCCATCTTTGGCACTCCCAATAATTTCTAAATCATAAACACCAGCTTTGGGAAAAGTAATTTCTGCTCCTGGTATCTCTTGATATTGCTCAGTATCAATACCTTTTAATTCTGGATTCATTATCGGTTTACTTTCAGCATTACGAGGTTGAGAATAAACATTTAACTGACAATCACATTCACTAAAAGGAAGACTTTTTCCGCCCTTACGAGTAAGAGCAAACCAGGCTAAAGAAGATTTTCCTACCTTTGGATTATGATTGGGAGTAATGTGAAAAGTACAAGCCACATCTTCAGAAACTTCGACATTATGAGCTTGAAAATTGAAAAATAAATTAACTGATTTTGTCAGTTTTTGAGACTCTAAAATAGAATCTTTATTTTTTGCTGAAGCAAACTGGAAGTCATTTATTTTTTGACTGTATTTAGATAAATATATATGCTCTAAATCATATTTTTTTTGATTACTAAAAATTAATTTTGGCGAAAGATAGTCGCTAAATATTGTAGTTTCTCTACCAAAAGAAGAAATCAAAATTAGTAAAGAAACATTCAGACTAATTTTTAACAAAAAAAACATTTTTTTACCTTCTCCGAAATTTATTATCAAATAGTATTTTTGGCTATATTTAGCTTGTTTGAAGTTCTCAGATTACCTCAGAATTATCTTTTCATATAGAATCCGGTTATACAGTATATGTTTATAATTCTATCCACACTTCAATCTCCCCTACTCCCCTACTCCCCCAAATATATAATAAGTATTCAACCGAATTTGATATCAGTGGTGGGTTTACAGCACTTTCGACTCTATCAGGTACACTCATCGCGGGCAAGATGCCCGCACTACAATGTTTTCAGCATTTACCATGTGAATCATTTACCCGAAATATGCTGTAATACCTCACCGTCAATGAGGGTACTTAAAATTGTTTGGGGTTTGTAGACACGGAGTGGCGCGTCGAAAACTATCCATAAGCAATTAGACCTTCTGCCTTCTGCCTTCTGCCTTCTGCCTTCTGCCTTCTTCAAGCACTTGCTTTTGAATTTTAACTTGTTCCAGTGGTGGTACATAATATTTGCCTATAGAAAATAAAGACCAAAACTGATGTGAACGTATAATCAAAACAACTAATATTGTCACACCCAAAAAAACAGCACGCAACTGATTTCCGAAACTCCATTCCAACGCACCCAAATAATGGGAACCCACCGCCACCACATGAACTCCACATAACAAAAATGCCGGAACACTCAACAAATGCAACCTTCGCCACCACTTACCCAAATATTTCACCGCCCCATCAAAACTCGTCAGCGCTAACGGTAACATTAACCCCAAACCAAAAATACCTGCCCATATTCCTACCTGATGCAGAGGCAACATAAACGATACTGCCTGCATATTCCAATTTAAACTGTGGTCTAACATTTTTCCTGTATGCGCCACTGATAAAACAAATGCTCCCATTCCTATTGCTCGTCGATAACGTAGAGCTTGACTCCAAAACCGACTTAGGGGTCGCGCTACCAAGGCTAACATTAAACATAATATTGCAGCATAACCACTGTAGTCAACCATCTCACCATTTCGCATGACTACCATGATGCCAGTAAAAATACTCACCCATCCTGCCATTTGAAATAGTTGACTACGTTTGTCTGCACTCAAAAAAGATGTCAACATTCCTACCCCTAACATTGAGGGTAATGTTCCCAACCCAAACGCCAACATAGTCGCTCCACCTAACCAGATATTGCTAGTTTCTGCCGCTTTAATTTGAGCAGCATAGAGAAAACCGCATGGCATCAAACCCCAGACTAAACCGAGAAAAGCGGGAGTCCACCATTTGTTTTCCATGGAGAGGTTAACCATGACTGTACTGAGGCGGTTATGTAGGTTGTTTTCTTTCAAGGGATGGAATATTGGTAGTTTGGGTAATAGTTGTGGTTGCACTTTTGCCAGACCAAACCAAATTAGCATTAAACCTGTGAGTATTGCTAACCACCGTCGCAAGTCACTGTCGATGCCAGCTAAATGACCGCTTGCTACTAATACGGAACCCAATGCACCAATACCAGCACCAGTTAAGGTGTAGCTACAGAGACGACCGAGGTTAAGCAGGGTATGAAATTGAAATTGATGCCATTTGTTAGGAGGAGTTGGCGATCGAACATCTGTTCCACTCCGCGACCGCGCAGAAAGAGAGAAAGTTGCAGTCAAGGGTCCGCACATTCCGACGCAGTGACCGAAACTGCCAAGAAATCCTAAAGTTGTTAATAATAATAGGTCTAATAGCACGTTTTTTTCAGGGATAGTACCTAAATAAATGAAGTCAGAAGTCAGAAGTCAGAAGTCAGATGTGATTGAACAAAGACAACGACCGCGACATGAAATTATTATTGACCATCGCTTTCCAATGGAAAGATGGGGAAATGTTGAAGAAACTCACAACTTAAATATGAGTGAAACTGAGATTAAACAAAAATTTCAATTGCTTAAAAAAGATAGTGGAGGTAATCATAATCTTTTAAAATCAAGAAGCTGTGAATTTTGTATTAAAACTGGTAAAAGGGGTACACCATTAGGCATTAAATTCTGGTATCAAGGCAATGAAAATTGGCCTCGTAATATACCTCAAGTTGGAAAAGATGCTGAGACTGGATGTGTGGGATGTGGTTGGTATAATTTTGAGATTTGGCGAAATACTCTTAATCAAAAGCTAACTGAGTTTAAACAGGATAATTAACTATTAAACTTCTCCAAAAATCAAAAATAAAATCAATTATCATCCATAAATTATCAATTACTACTCCCTACTCCCTACTCCCTACTCCCTACTCCCTTATCATCGGCAATTTTATTTAAAAAAGGAATCAACGCATAACCTATACATTCTGCTAAACGAGGAGGTACAGCATTACCAATTTGCCACATCGCTTTTTTCATAGAACCCTCAAAAATAAATAAGTCGGGAAAACTCTGTAATCTTGCCATTTCTCTTGCTGAAATTACCCGATTAAGGTAAGGATGAATATGAGTACCACCATGATTTTCTTTAATAGTCATACTAGGTTTACCCAGATATTGTCGCTTAAAAGCATCAGCATAAGTTTTATATAAAGAACAACCAGGAGGCACTTTAGCAAGTCTTTTCATGTATTCTTGTGAATGTCGAGTCCATTGATGATTAATTTCTGGAATCGGAGTTAATTCTGGAAGGTCAGAAATTGCTGATTCAATTGGTTTATATTGATGGGGTAATAGTTGAGGTTTTGGATAAGGATTTATCATGGCAAATTTATTGGCAATAAAAATAGTTCTAGGGCGAATTTGTGGAATTCCATAAGCAGCAGATTCTAGAATTGCTACAGATACATTAGAATAACCAATATCGATAAATGCTTGACAAATTTCTTTTTTAACAGCACCTTTTTTCATGGTAATAATTCCAGGCACATTTTCCATAACAATATACCAAGGACGAATTTCATTAACTACTCTCACAAATTCTCGAAATAAATTATTTCTTGGGTCATCAGGATTACGTTTTCCGGCAACTGAAAAACCCTGACATGGAGGACCTCCTACTACTAAATGTATTTCTGGTGAACCAATTTGATTGAGCCATTCTGTAGAATTAAATTCTTTGATATCCCCACAAAAATGATGAGATGTAGGAAAGTTTTTCCTATGGGTTGCTGATGCTATTGAATTTTCTTCAACACTTGCTATTGGTTGAAATCCTGCTTGAACTAAACCTTGTGTAATTCCTCCAGCACCGCAGAACAAATCGATAAATTTATAATCAGATTTCAATATGGGTTTATCTTCAATTTTAGTGAAATTTTTATATGGGTCGCCATCATTATTGTTTAATTCATATTGATTTTTTTCATAACGTCCTGTCTTTGCTTTTTTATGATAAATTTTATCGTTTTGATTCTCTAAATTAGGAAATAAAGATAGTTGTTTTCCTTCCATGAAATTTTCCCTGTATCTGTATGTTTTTTAGTATAGTAAAGAATCAGAAAATCTAAAACTTTTTGCTGTTGTGCTGAAGCTAATTTTTTCAGTCTTTCTCAATTATACCGCAATTAATTTCTATTATTAGACATCTCTAATAATCAAAAATAAAATCAATTATCCCACTCTTATTCATCAATTATTTATCACTGCTCCCTGCTCCCTATTCCCTACTCCCTATGGGTGGAGGAGATGTCTATATGATAGAATTTTTCCCTCCTAGTTAAATTTCTATTCAAACTCTGGTGCCCACACTTCAGCTACAGGTAATTTCCATCCAGGTAATATTTCTGCTACTTCTAAAACATCTCCATCTCTGAGGACAATTTTTTCTCTCATAAACCGATAAACTTCCATTGTCCGATTGCGGGGATTTACTAATACACCGACAATAGTTCCCAACTCTAGAAAATCTTGTATTTTTTGGCGCAATTTTGGTAATTTATCGCTTTTAGATTTAACTTCAAAAATTAGGTCGGGAACTAATTCTGCATAATCTTCTGTAGGGCGAGGTAATTTTTCTGCACTAATAAAAGAAGCATCTGGTGCCCGGATATCTCCATCTGCATTTGGTAAGCGAAAACCTCCACTAGAAGCAATAACTCTACCTAACTTTCGAGGTCTTACCCAGTTTCGTAACTGAGCAACTATTTCTGCTGCTACTTCATCTGATTCTAAACTAGAAGGACTCATAACAATAATTTCTCCACTTACTAATTCCATCCGATAATCTGGATAGTCTACTTGTAACTTTTTTAAATCTTTAACTGTTAAACCTGACATAGTTATCTCTCCTTTTTTTGTGCTTAATTAAATGTTAAAATATCCCTCACTCACCGAATAATTAAAGTGGAAGTCTCTGAGTTAAAGAAAAAATAAATCTAACAAATTCTTTTAGTCAATCCTTTTCTTTTAAGAATAGGTAATTATTAATTTTTTCAACCCTAAACCTAAGACCCACAATTTTTATTTTTCTTATCTCTTTCTTCTTCCTTCACTAATAAGTTTTAAACACAACTCCCGAAAATGATCGCCTCGTTGTTCAAAATTTTGATATTGGTCGAAACTTGCACAAGCAGGAGACAATAATACAACTTTTGCATCATATTTTTTTGCCAATGCTGCACCTCTAATTACTGCTCGCTCCATTTCTCCTACTATTTCATAATTATGAAAGTTAATTTTTTGTAGTCTCTTGGCAAAAGTTTCAGCGGCATCACCTATTAATAAAACAGCAGCAACTTTTTCCTTAATTCGTCGCAACCAATCATTATCATTACCTTCTTTAGCTTCCCCACCAGCAATTAATAACACAGGTTCAGGTACAGCACTTAAACCAACTGCTGCTGCATCATAATTTGTCGCTTTACTATCATTGAGAAAATCTACTCCATTCCAAGTGCAAATATATTCTAAGCGATGAGGTACACCTGGAAATGTTTTCACTGCTTCAGCGATCGCCTCTTTTTCTATTCCTGCTAATTTCGCTACTGCCACTGCCATCAATAAATTCTGCTGATTATGATTTCCCAACATTCGTAGGGACTCCACAGAAACTATTTTTTCCCCTAACGCTACTACCCATCCATCCTCAATGTAAATTCCTTTGGCAGTATCTCCCATTAAGTTAGCTTTACCTTTGATACTTGTCCAGTGGGCATTATCTCCAAGATTAGTTGCATTTTGACGTATATACGAGTCGTCACTATTTAAAACTTGTGTTTTAGAGCGATTTAATAAAGCTGCTTTGATATTAAAATAATTTTCTATTGTATAGTGGCGACTCAGATGATCGGGGGTTAAAGTAGTCCAAACACCAATTTGAGGTGTAAGGGTACTAGATGATTCTATTTGATAGCTGCTAATTTCTGCAATTACCCAATCTGGTGGAGTTTCTAATAAAGCTAATTCACAGGCAGCATAGCCAATGTTACCACAGGCAGGAGCATTCAATCCTGCGGTCTTAAAAATTGCAGCAACTAAAGAAGTAGTAGTAGTTTTGCCATTAGTACCAGTTATCCCTACCCAAGGGGAAGATTTGAGATATCGCCATGCTAGTTCCATTTCTCCAATAGTTTCAATTCCACTTTCTCTGGCACGTTGGAGTGGGGGTATATCCCAAGGTACACCGGGACTAACAACGACTAAATCTAAAGATGTTTCCGGTTCAAACGAATAACCTAACTTAACAGTAATACCTTCATGAATTAATTGTTTTTGCTGTTGTTCAAGAGAGTCGGATGTGTTGCGATCGCTCAGTTCCACTTCCCAACCATTTTTCTTGAGCAGTCGCGCAGCAGCAACACCTGATTTTCCTAGACCAATAATATGAGTTTTTGGCATAATAAATATTTTTTGGTAGATATTTTGGTAAATTTACAAATTACCAAATGATAGTTATTTTGATTTTACAGCAGAGTGGGCTAAAAAGCTTTTGTTTGAATGACTTTTCTCATCGTTAGATATCTCCAGAAAAGAGGGAGTAGGGGGTAGGGAGTAGGGGGAAATAATTGATAATTTCTATGTGATAATTTATTTTATTTTTTATGATTAGAGATGTTTATTAAAAACTGACAATTTTAACTTTCAGAATTTCAACAAAAGCACTATTTATAGGGGCAACTATAGAGGCATTTCCTGGCAAAAAAAATCAAAATAATTGTCCCAAATTATTGCTTAATTAGCCTATAGCAGTAGGGTACGTTAATGAAATGTAACGCAACTAATTAGTTAATATTACTAATTTTTGCAATTAGACACTAGCTATGTCGGTCCAGTAGAGTGCATTAATGAAATGTAACGCACCTAATTAGTATTTCCGGCGTTGCTGAAGCACGTGTATGGTATTAATTTTAATTCTTTAGGAGTCAGGAGTCAGTCCTCAGGAGTCAGGAAGGAAGAAAGAATAAGAAACCCCGAGTAAAAGGAGAAAGTTTTTTGCTCGCCCTCTTATCCGGACAAGATATCATACCTCAAATCAGCAACGCCGTATTTCCTTAACTAAATTTAGTATTTTCTTAACTAATAGTACTAAACCTACGCATCTAACATGGTGCCATGCGACGCATTATTAAATACCTTTGATAGCATATATTTTAGCCATAATAGCGCACCCTAAAATTATGAACTTTGAAGAAAGAGTCAGGAGAATGGGGTCGATGGGAATTCTCACTCCACCAACCGCATTTGCACCGCGGGTGACGGTGGGGTATAAAACTTATAAGGGATAAAGATAAACCTAGGAATAATTCACCTACGTCACAAAAAATTCTATCCGTATTTTCCTAACTTTTAACTATTTCTCCAAAGTCTGCCAATACTCGTGCATTATTGCGGAGTAACCCTAATAAATTTAATCGATTCTGTTTAATTTTCGGGTCTGGGTCCATTACTAAAACACTTTCCGGCCCATCAAAGAAATTACTTACAGTTGGGGCAATTTTTGCCAAACCATCTACTAATTGTTGATAATTTCTGGTTTTTTGAGATATTTTTGTTTGGGGAACTAAGTCAACTAAAGCATTATAAAATGCTAATTCTGATTCACTTTTAAACAAGTTTAAATCTACATTTTTTTCAGGTGCAAGTTGTATTTTATCTAACTCACCTTGAGTCGCCAAACGAGTTGAACGGTTAACAGTTTCATAGATTTGGTCAAGCAGACTATTTTGCCGAATACTTTGTAAGAAAACTGCCCGATTTCGTACATCTAATAAATCTTTTAATGCTCGTTCGGTATATTCAGAATCATTATTGCCTAACACCGCATTTACCAGATCGTAATCAATATTTTTTTCCTCTTGTAAAATCGTTTTAATCCGCTGCAAAAAGAAGTCATATAATTGTGGCAATAATTCTGATTCTGCTTCGGGATAAAATTTCGTAAAATCTACAGCAATTTGTGCTAATAACTGATGTAAATTTATCGATAACTCGGCTGACCAAGTAATATTAACCACAGCATTTGCTGCCCGACGTAAAGCGAAAGGGTCCGAGGAACCTGTGGGTAACATTCCCAATCCAAAAATACTTACCAAAGTATCAAGTTTATCTGCCAAACTCACAACTTGACCGCTAATACTTTCCGGTAAAATATCTCCAGCACCCCTAGGCAAATAATGTTCAAAAATTGCAGTTGCTACAGCTTCATTTTCCCCACAAGCACGAGCATATTTTTCTCCCATTATTCCCTGAAGTTCGGGAAATTCATAAACCATTTGAGTTACTAAGTCAGCTTTGCAAAGTAGAGCTGCTCTTTCTATATTTTTGCTTTCTTCTTGACTGACTTTTAACTGTTCAGCTATTAACTTAGCTATATTAATAATACGTTCTACTTTTTTCCGCACCGAACCTAGTTTAGCTTGGAAAGTTACAGCTTCCAATTCAGGTAAATAGCTTTCTAATGGTTTAGCTAAATCTGCCTTATAAAAAAATTGCCCGTCAGCTAATCTAGCTCTAATTACTCGTTCATTTCCTTTAGCAATAATCTCTGACTTTTCCGGATCGCCATTAGAGATAGTAATAAAATATGGCAGTAATTCAACTTTAGCTTTAGCAGTTTTTGTGGATTTCAAAACAGGAAAGTAACGTTGATGTGTCACCATAACAGTTGTTGTTACTTCCGAAGGCAAAATCAAAAATTCTTCATCAATTTTACCAACTACTGCTGTCGGCCATTCGACTAAATTTGTAACTTCTGCTAATAATTCTGTCGGAACTTCTGCTGTTCCTTGAACTTTTTTAGCTACAGTTTGTATTTGTTGTTCAACTTGACTCTTTCTTTGTTGAAAATCTACTTCTATATAAGCTTTTTTCAAAACTTCTACATAATCTTTTGCCTGCTGAATTTCAATAGATTCAGGATGTAAAACTCGATGTCCGTAGGAGACACGACCAGAAGTAATTATCTCAGAGCCATTTTCTAAATTTATTGGCAATATTTCCTCATCTAATAATGCTACTAACCACCGAATAGGACGAGGAAATTTGATATCTCCATCTGCCCAACGCATAAATCTTTTACCTTCAAGTTTATTAATCCATTCAGGTACTAATTTGATGAGAATTTCTGCTGTTTGTTTACCCTGAATTTTTTTATTGACGAAGACAAAATCACCTTTTTCTGTCGGGCGTATTTCTAGGTCTTTTAATTCTATTTCTTGTTTTTTAGCAAAGCCTTCTGCTGCTTTTGTCGCTTTACCATCTTTAAAAGCTGCTTTTGCCGGAGGACCTTTAATTTCTTCTTCTCGGTCTGGTTGTTGAGTAGGTAAATTGTTGATGACGACAGCTAAACGTCTGGGTGTGGCATATATTTTAATCCCATCATTTGTTAAGAATGCCTCACTCAAGGCAGTAGGGATAAGTTTTTCCCACTGTGATATAGCTTCAGAGACAAAAGTTGCGGGTAATTCTTCTGTACCAATTTCTAATAAAAATGTCGGCATAGCAAAATATTGACAGATTTGGATAATATTATACCGTTTCACTAAAGTCAAAAGTCAAAAGTCAAAAGTCAAAATTTAAAAGTGATATTTTAAGTACTTAAAACTTCTACTATACAGTAATTTCAGTTTATTATTTGACTTCATCATTTACCAACTATTTGTGACATTTTTTAAGTGAAATGGTATTAGTTAATTAGGGCTTGCTGATTAAATCTAAAAGTATTTACAGATAAAGGTTTTCGCCTTTTTGGGGTCGAATTGCAGTGCCTGGTTTTCAGCTCTTCATGCTCAAAAAGGAGCGTATTTTAGGCGCATAGTTAGGCAGAAAAATCAAAGGACAATTCTTACTGCTACCTCCTCGTTTATTCCCTTTTCTCCTGTCTCCTGTCTCCTGTCTCCTGTCTCCTACCCTCACCCATAAGACTTTTTCAGCAAACCCTAATTACAACAGTTTACCGAAAAATTGAGTTTAAAGCTTTCCCCTTCTAATATCAAATCTCACGCATTTTTGCTACATCTTCTTCAGCGGGGGAGTAGGGGAGTGGGTAGGGACGTTGCATGCAACGTCCCTACAGGGAGAAGTAAACATAAGAATAATTAACAATAACTGGAGTGCTAATTATCAAAAAAGTTATTCAATCTGTATTAATTACTTAATAATTTAAGTGTCATTTAAGTTAAGTATTCTTTTTTCATGCTTGGTATAAAACCAAATATCACACATTTTTGCTGCGTCTTCTTGAAAGCAGGCAATAGTAGGGACGTTGCATAAGTGGTGGTGTATTGTCCCGCAACGTTTGTTAGGAGGTACGGCAGTGGGAGCATCTTACTCCCGTGCCTGGTATTCCTTTTTGCTGTATACCATTATGCTTCTAAGGACTATCAGACCTAAAACCGTTTCACTAAAGTCAGAAGTCAAAAGTCAGAACTCAGAAGTGATACTTTAGGTACTTCAAAGCTAGGCATTGCTGAGGAGCGGGATGAATATCAGTGGGGTGGGTATCCTGCCTGCGGTGAAAATATAAGGAACGGGGAACGGGCAAGATGTCCATTGCGCAAAACTATTAAAATCATCCCGCATTTCTGCAACGCCCAAAGCTATACTCTACAGTAATTTTAGCTTATTATTTGACTTCATCAGTTACCAACTATTTGTGACATTTTTTAAGTGAATTGGTATTAAGACCTAAGACCTACCACCTAACACCTAATTCTGTGCAGTCTTAAATAAAATTGGTATAAGTTATAAGTTTTCAATTAACTATTCTATGACTATTATTTGTATTTTTAAATATTCTATAACTATCTGGAATAAATATTTTTCATCTTTATAAAAAAGCATAATTTTTAATTAACATCTGCTATGTTTTATACCATAATTAATCTTCTGCTATAAGCTCGTAAATATATGACATTGAAGTTAGTTAAGCCAATAATAAGTAAATTCTTAATCCAGCACATACCTCTGGCAAAAATAAAAATTAAATCCTTTTTTCTTTCTAAATATTTATCTTTCCCGTCTTCCATCACCTATTCAGCAACTCTGGCAACAAGTTTAACTATTTTGTGTCTGAAGAGACAGACTTCTTAAGCAAGACAATTTATTTAGCGATCGCTTTTATTCCCTATTATGTATATATGTATATAGATACGAATCACTTCATTTTTACTTAGTTAATAGTTTCAATACAAAATCATAATCGTACTTGGGTACTAATAATTACATCCTGGAGACAAAAAAAATTTGTGAACCATAAACATAAGATCAGGGTTATAATTATGGTTAAAGATGTAGACTAAAATTATGCCAATAACTTGCACTTGAGCCATCAATATTCATAACTCTGATGTTTGAAGCCAAACACTGAACAATCCGAAATTGAGTCAGGCAAAAATGAAGAAAATACTCAAGCACTAAAATATATAACTTCTACCTCTACCTATTTACTATTTAAAGTATTTATTCTCATTCAATTCTCAGCAAATAGTATCTACCTATTCAATTTTATCTCTTACTTTAGGGCTGATTAGGCTAAAATAGAATTTGATGAAAATATATAAAGTTGTTCTTCAGGTGAGAGGCCATGATATTTGAATAACTCACAGACTTGTAACTTAAATTTTCCTATCATAAATGTTAGAAAGAGAACTCCCGTTATAATCGCGAGATTTAACTGTGAGAGTGTCAAAGAGATTCAATTATGATTATGTCCAAAGCCAAAAATTGGGTAACCAAAGACATTCGTATAATAATGCTTGCATAAGCAAACATTACCATGAGGTATATTCCTCTACCCCAGAAACACTCTAGCTTACTATAAAGTCACACTATGACCACTTTCAATATGTACATGGCTGCCGCAACCAAAACTAAAAGCACTGATGTCTGCACTTATAGAGAGATTGCTAAATTGAACACATCAGCAATTATGGCTTGTGGGTTGACAATGACCTACCAATCTGGAAAACAGTCATACCAGGTACTGAAGAATATTGACTTGACAGTAAACAAAGGTGATGTCCAGTTATTGATGGGACCATCTGGTTCTGGTAAAACTACTTTGCTGTCAATCTTAGCAGGATTATTAACACCCACATCTGGTAGAGTCTGTCTCCTGGGACAAGAAATCACTAAAATGTCCAGAAGCCAACTAGCCAAGTTTAGACTTAAGAATATTGGCTTTATCTTTCAGGGATTTAATTTGTTCCCTGCATTGACGGCAACAGAAAATATAGAAGTGGCTCTGAATATGAAGGGTATTAAAGGTAAGGCAGCAAAACATGAAGCTCAAATACTTTTAGAGCAAGTAGGACTAGCACCTCAGGCCAAGCTACATCCAAGAGATTTATCTGGTGGCCAAAAACAAAGAGTAGCTATTGCCCGCGCACTATGTGGAAGTCCTAGGGTAATCATGGCTGATGAACCCACAGCAGCATTAGATTCTCACAGTGGTCATACAGTTATTGAGTTACTGCGTCGTCTTGCTAAAGAAGGTGGTTGTACAGTATTAATGGTCACTCACGATCCTAGAATAGTAAGTTCTGCTGATAGAGTAGTTTATCTTGAAGATGGGGTTGTGCAGGAAAATAAACAACTATCCGATCATATTCTGTAATTTTAGTAATATATTCACATCTAGTGTCGCTACGCGGAAGTCAAAAATCAAAAATCAAAAATCAAAAATCAAAAATCAAAAATATTGATTGGTAAGGGTTCTAGGATTTTGTAACTGGTCAGTTATTTCTGCCATCCTGCACTAGAATTACTGTAACTTTCCAGATATTAATCTAACCCTGGGAACTCATTTTTTTTGTTTACTTTTCTTTTTCTTTGTTTTTGTTGGCTACTTCTGTATTGTTTTATTTAATTGTAAAATTTGTTCCTCGATAACAACCTTGAAAAGAAGTTAAATTAGTATTAGTAAATTGCTCAAGCTTAGTTACTAATGAGGCAGTACTAGGATGGTGGTGAAATTTATCCCACTGATAGGCAAATTCACCAATATAGCTACCTGTTCCTTGATAACTAAACTCTTCTATGGGTATCCCAGAAATACCGGAAATTTCTTGGTCATGGTACCCATTAATAATTACTTTCTCTAATTTAACTTCTTTACCCAAACTAACATTCCAATGTACAGGTTCATAAGAAGAGAGAGCTAAAATGACAGGCTGATTTTTTCTTTCTATTTTGACATTAATAGTGCCTGTGGGATGATAGCCACCATGATGATCTGAGCGTGCCTCATAAACACCTACCAAGTGTAACTCCTTCTCTCCATTAGAGGTATTAAAAAAAGATGAAAAATTATTACTACCTCCAACACCACAGGTAAAACCATCAACTACTGCTGTAGGCAATTCATTTTGATTAGCTTGCTGTTGAAATTTTGACCTAATTAATAACCAGCTACCAAAAGTAATACTAGCTATTAAAACACTGGCAGTTATAACAATTAAATATTTAATATTTTGGTCAAATAAGTTTATTCTCAGCCGCTTATTTTGAGAATAATTAAAATTTTGACTACTACCAGACGCTAGATCGACTTTTTCATCCAGACAAGCTAATAAATTTAAACTTTCTGGTTGTTCTAACATAGTAGAAACAATTTTTGCTGTTCCTACATATAGATTTCTATTTTTTCGATCTAAAATTAACCAATATTTATCAGTTTCATTTAACTGATAATCTTTTACTTCAGAATTTACCAGAGGATGCTGAATAAAAATCTGCCAAGCAACACTAATACCAGTACCGATATTTTTACCGTCATTGTACATAACTTGGTCAATTTCTGGTTCCCAGTGAAAAGCTACCCAGGGATGGTTAGATTTATATCCTAATGACTTTTCTAACTGTGGGTGAGCTGTAAAATTTAAGAGTTTGACGAGATTAGACATACATCAGTTTCCAACTTGATGAACTAAAGTTCTTATTTATTTTGGTTTAGGGAGTCAGAAGTAGGAGAATAATTTAGCCACTGTAGTCTATACCCACATTCGGAACTTCAAGAGCGTATCATTAAAAGTAGTATATGAATCTGTAGCTTGGTAGGTATTTATACTATGCAAATCATCTCAATACTTTTTTCGTTCATCGATCTTCCGAGTAAAAAATTTACGCATAAATACTTGCTCTGATGATGACTCAATCACGGCAGCTATAATTTTCTTCTAAAATTCTGTCTCCTGTTTTCCCCTCCTGGGAGGGGGAGGGGCGAGGGGTGGGTTGTCTCCTGAGGACTCCTAACTTAACCATTCTATGGCTGTTTAACCGGATTTAATATTAGGTATACTTATAGCAGCTACCTTCTCTTTTTTTCTAACAATTCAGTCCAGTAGACGGACAGGCGATCGCTATTTCTGAGTTCAACAATTAATAATTAATAATTAATAATTAATAATTAATAATTACCTCTTCTTTTCAAGGAGAGGATTGACTAATAATGAAAATTTTTCTTTATTATCCCCTTAAAAGGGGAGGCGCATACCCACAATTTTTCGGTAAGAGAGCGACAAAACTCTCCAAAGAATCAATTAAAACTACAGTATTGTTTTCTAGTAGGGGTGAAACTGTGATATTAAGTTTACCCCTCAATTTTATCAATCAAAACAAACCAATATTCAATTCACAGCAACCAACTTCATTGCCAAAATTTTATTAATAGTATCTTCAACAGCTTTATCTGGGGTTGAAGCACCAGAAGTCACACCCACAACTACCTCACCTTCAGGCAGCCAACCTGCGGATATTTTCACCTCATTTCCTAAAGGTTTATGTTCAATTCTATTCCCAGATAAAATCCTGTTAGCACCATCAATATGATAGGAAGGAATGCCATTTTCTATTGCCATTTCCTGTAAATGAGTAGTATTAGAAGAATTAAAACCTCCTATTACTACCATTAAATCTAACTTTTCATCGAATAAACCCGCCATTGCATCTTGCCGTTCTTGAGTCGCGTCGCAGATAGTATTAAAATTTTGATAATGCTCATTTAATTTATCTGGTCCGTACTTTTTCATCATTGTTCGTTCTAGCAACTTTCCTATTTGCTCAGTTTCACTTTTCAGCATAGTAGTCTGATTAGCAATACCAATTTGTTCTAAATCTAAATCCGGATCGAAACCTTCAGAATAAGCAAATTTAAACTTATCCATAAACTCATCACGGTTGCCACCATTGAGAATATAATTACAGATATATTCTGCCTGCGATCTATTCAGAACTATCAAATATTTATCAGCAAAAGAGCTAGTAGCTATAGTTTCTGCATGACTATATTTACCGTGAATAATAGAAGTAAATTTTTTCTTTTTGTGTTTTTCAACACTGTTCCAAACTTTAGAAACCCAAGGGCAAGTAGTATCAACAATTTGACAATTTTTCTCCTTTAATATTTGCATTTCCTGAATACTTGCACCAAAAGCAGGTAATATTACAACATCATTATCTCCAACTACAGAAAAATCTTTTTTACCATCAATTACAGGGATAAATTTAACTTTCATATCCCTCATATCTTGATTAACAGAAGGATTATGAATTAGTTCATAAGTAATCCAAATTTGTTGGTTAGGAAAATGTTGACGAGTTTCATAAGCTATTGCTACTGACCTTTCAACACCCCAACAAAAACCAAAAGCTTTTGCGAGTTTGATAGTAACATCCCCTTTTTGCAGGGTATAATCATTATCTCTAATTTGTTGAATTAAGTTACTTTGATAAACAGACTGCATAACTGTGGCAACTTCTTCCCCATGACCAAACCCTTTGCGGTTATAATTCTCAGATTTTTTTAGTGCTCTGGTAAAAGCTTTTGTATCCATGATTATTTTCAACCCTTGATAAATCTCTTTTATCTTATAGCAATTAGTACTTATAGCGTTACGGGTAGGGAGCAAGAACTAGGAAAGAGGAAGCAGGAATGATAGAGAAAAAAATGTTTTGATCTCTAATTAAGCAGACATGGTATAAATTACACATAAACTGGTAAGTCGATGGGCAGAAATAAATATAATATGTTCCTAGTTTAGGAGATTTTACAACTACCTAATACCTGAAATAAAATTGGTATGATTTTCTGAATATTCCACATTCCACATATGAGTATAATCAAGTATTACAAAAACTGGTGAACCGCTAATTATTTCTATCAAATTCAAAAAAAATAGTTACCGAAAAATTAAATTTCAAGCTTCCCCATTTTAGGGAGTAATTTGTATTTTGATATAAAAAGTGGAAAGTTATTCAAGCACTTTGAGAACTAAAATTATGGAGTTTTGCATAAAAAGGCTTATGTTATAGAAAAACTATTTACCTAAAAATTATGGCCTAAAATCCCAGATTTTAAGGGTATAAAAAGCGGTCGATCTTCGGAGCTTCCTGTAGGGTGGGATGGCTAGGAAACCTGCTCTTGCAGAGCCACTCCGCTAACGCCATATCCAATCGACCAAGAGAAAGAATATTTCAGATTTCAAGCCTCTTGTTTCAGCTAGATGTACTGATAACTGATAACTGATAACTGAAATTACTTATACCAACTCTCAAAAGTAATGCTTTACTTAAGTAAAACTTCAGTTATTAAATAATTAATACAGACAAAATCCATTTTTGCTAATTAGCAGCTCAGTTAATATTAATTATTTTTATGTTTACTCTGTAGGGAGGTTACATGCAACGTCCCTACTCCCCCACTCAATAAAATGTAGAAAAGTTTTTGAGAAATGGTATTACATAGAATCCGGTTATACAGTATATGTTTATAATTCTATCCACACTTCAATATTAAATCTCCCCCTAACCCCATATTCCCATCCTGGGAGGGGTTATATCATGTTCGGACGGGTCAGTTATATTGAAGAAGGAGACAGGAGACAGGAGACAGGAGACAGGAGGAAAATTACATGGGGATTCTAACCCCAAGTAATTTTGAACACCTTGTAGACGGTGGGGTATTAAACCCACAAAGAAAATGATAAAATTGAAGGACTCCGGGTATCGACAGTACCAAACAAATACTTAAATTATCAATACTATTCTCGAATATTTGTTCTTTTTCTCCAATATTTTCTCCTGACTCGGTCCTCCAGACTCCTGACTCCTCACAACAGTCATTTATAAGTATTCAACCGAACATGATATTAGGGGTTGGTCCCCATATCCCCACCCCCAAATATATGATAAGTATTCAACCGGATTTGATATTACTGGGGTTCTTCTAATCTCATTTTGCTATACATTTGGATCGCCGTACTCCAAATTTGATAACCATTATCATTTAGATGCAGACCATCGGTACTAAGATCCCCTCGGAGAAAACCTTGAGAGTCTGTAAATAGTGGGTGAAGATTTAAAAAAAATGCTCCTTCATCATCAGCTAACGCTTTTAGGCTACGATTTATTCTTCTGATGCGACTATTAGGTAGTTGTAAAAGATAATCGCGACCTTCCCAGATAGCCGCCTCTCCACTATGGGGTAAAATAGATTGGATAACTATTTGACTCCCAGGATGAATGTATCGTAATTCGTTAATAATTCTTCTTTGATTTGCTAAAATCGCCCAATCGCTTTCTCCATGAATTAAATCATTAATACCAATCATCACAAAAATTGTTTCTGGCCTCGTACTATCCAATAAATAAAGTCGCTTCAATAGGCCAGACGAAGTTTCTCCAGAAATTCCTTGATTTAACCAGGTTCTATCTCTAGGGAGAAGTTGCGATGGAAACCAAAGACTCAAAGAATCTCCCACCATAACAGTTAGACGATCAGGACGATTTTTAGCTGCAGCGATCGCCTCTCGCTGTAACTGTTCTACCCATTGTGCATAAGTCCATTTATGGTTTCTGCCAATAGCCAGAAGCTCTTTCCTCGCTTCCCCAAATAGTGGACTTGGTCTATTAGTTCTAATCCTATCAGTAGCATAGTTGATTGTAGCATTTGCTTGAGGCTCTTCTGACAATTTGTAGTCATTCATAACTAAAGTGGCCACTGTTAATAACAGTAGCCCGTTAGCAGCTAAAGAACACCAAGCCCAAGTTGGAACATTTTTAGATAAAGTAAACACCGTAGCTGAATTAAATTAGTCTCCGATACTGAAGTAACTGATTTATGGCTATGGCTATTTTACCTAGAATTTTCCCATTAGTGTTTTTGCACTATGCCAGTACCAAGGGCATCAGGTTCCTTCATAAACCCTGTATAAGCTTCCATACCATGTTCAGCAATATCCAAGCCTTCAAATTCTTGTTCTCCATGGACACGAATACCTGTAGTAGCTTTCAAAGCCAGCCAGAAGATAGTACTCATAATCACTGTAAACAATCCTACAGAGATAATACCTATGGCCTGAGTCAAAATATTAGCATCTTCAACAAAAATACCAACAGCTAAAGTACCCCAGATTCCACAGACTAAGTGAACTGATGTGGCACCTACTGGGTCATCAACTTTCAACTGGTCAAACAAAGGTACAGAAAACACTACAATGATGCCAGCAACAGCACCGATAATTACTGCCTCTAAATAAGATACGCCATTACAACCTGCTGTAATACCTACCAGTCCAGCTAAAACACCGTTAATAATCATTGAAAGGTCTGGCTTACCATCTTTCAACCAAGATGTAATAGTTGCGGTAGCTCCCCCTGCTGCTGCTGCTAAATTTGTGGTTACGGCGATATAAGCCACATTTTCGTTTGCTGCTAGTTCTGAACCAGGGTTAAAGCCAAACCAGCCGATCCACAGAATTAAACAGCCCAAGGTAGCAAAACCCATATTATGACCAGGAATAGCTCTCGGTTGGTCATCCTCATCATATTTGCCCATTCTTGGCCCTAAAATATATGCTCCGACCAGTGCTGCCCAACCACCCACTGAGTGGACTGCTGTTGAACCGGCAAAATCACCGAAGCCCATTTCAGCTAGCCAACCACCACCCCAGATCCAATGTCCGGTAATAGGGTATGAAATACCTGTGATTAACAAGCTAAAGAATAAAAAGGCACTAAATTCAATCCTTTCAGCTACAGCGCCAGAAACAATGGTGGCTGCCGTAGCGGCAAAAGCTGCTTGGAATAGAAAAAATACAGGCAATGGTAAACCAGAAGGAAATGGGTCTAGTCCGTAGCTAGTAGCTTCCCCAGTTAGGAAAAAACCACCCCCACCAATGAAGGGATGGTCCCCAGCAAACATTATGGAAAATCCTATAGACCAATAAACTAATGTAGCTAAGGCAAATACAATTAGGTTTTTTGCTAAAATATTAACTGCATTTTTATGACGACAAAAACCTGTTTCTAACATTCCGAAACCAGCATTCATAAAAATCACAAATATTGAAGCTACCAAAATCCATATTGAGTCTAATACTCCTTTGACATACTCTGGGGTTAATTCTTGGTCTTGAGCTGTGGCAGCTCCTGCCCATAACGCAATAATTATGAATACTAGGGGTATGCAGGCTAATGTCGCAGGGGAAAACCATCTTGTCCGACGTAACCTGTTTATGAGTGCTGTCGGTTCTAAGAAAATGCTATATTTTGCTGATAATAACTGTCTCTTTTTTGTTCTATTGTTCCTGAACTTTACTTTAGATCTCATTGTCTGAACTAATTAGTAGTTTACAATTGAAAATAGCGCACCAATTCTTGTATAGATTTTCTGTATCTCTTGCTACTTTTATTTGATTTAGTAGCAATAGTTGTTTGAGTCTTTTCACAAAAGTCTCTGCCTGTAACAATACCAATTATTTGTCAGATTTTTGTTCTAAAATGTTTGCAATTTAATTAAATTTGTGTTAAATATTCCTGGTACCCCATTTCCTCTAATTTAGTTTGTTTGTCCATTACTGATTCAGCTAGGGTCTGACGATATTTTTGGACTCGTTCTAATAATTCTGGTTGGTGGGATGCTAATATTTGAATTGCTAATAAACCAGCATTTTTAGCATTGCCGATCGCTACTGTGGCTACTGGTATTCCTCTTGGCATTTGTACTATAGAGTATAGGGAGTCTATACCTTGTAATGTTCTGGTTTGTACAGGGACACCAATTACCGGTAGTGGCGTTAAAGATGCGACCATCCCTGGTAAATGTGCTGCACCACCCGCTCCGGCAATTATGACTTTTAATCCTCTTTGATGGGCAGTTTGGGCATATTCAAACATTCTCTGGGGCGTGCGGTGGGCAGAGACAATGGCGACTTCTGAGGGGACTTCAAATTCTTCACAGATAGCGATCGCTTCTTTCATTGTGGGCAAGTCTGAGTCACTGCCCATAATAATTCCGATGATTGGGTTCATATTTATAGGAGTTTTCATTAAAAATACAGAGATTTTAGCTTAAAGGCAGAAGGCAGAGGGCAGAGGGCAAAAGTTTTGTAGTCTACCTTTGTGAAAAGAAAATTTTTATAATATCATCAGGACTTACGCAAAGGCACTATGTATAGAGTATGATAACTATTGTCCAATAGTTGTGAGCGCTATATATAGCATATCTGCGTAAGTCCTAATCATGTCCGGATAATTAGCGATCAAAAAACTTTCTCCTTTTCCTCCTCTTCTTTCTTTCCTCCTGACTCCTGACTCCTAACTCCTGACTCCTGACTCCTGACTCCTGACTCTTTCATCGTTATTCCCAGAAACCAGATTTTTTTAATCATGTTTAGAGGCTTTTCCTAACCCTAAACCACTTAATATAAATAATCCGAATAATATCGACGGTTCAGGAACTGCTTCAATACGATTAAAGGTTATAGGAGTGGCAAATAACAGATTACCATTACCATCAAAAATACGATCTAAAGAGTCAATACTATTAGGCTTAATAACAATATCTGAAATAACTTTACCCCCAGGAAAAGTGGTCGAACAACCTTCTGGTTCGTTAGTCCCTACATAAGTATTAGAAATAAAAGAAAGGTTTACTTCACAGTTAAAATTATCTAAATTAATCGCATTAATAACTTGTTCAGAACGAGGGCGATCACATAAACCAAATAAAGAAGTTTCGTTGAGGAAACGACTAATACTAATAGTAATTTGAGAGTCATTATTACTAAAAAAAGAATACAAGCGCACCCGAAAAGGAAATCCTCCTGTTGTTTGTTCTAAATAAACAGTTTCTGTATTTTCCATCAGGTCACTGCCAATAAGTTTAACCGGACAATTTGACATTGTAATCGGAGGAATCATAGGATGATCAGCAACCTGTTTAGTATTATCAAATAAGCCAGTGAACCACTGTGATACCTGTTCCACTTGAAATAAAGTTGCAGCATGACTTTTTTGAGCAAATGTAAAACTTAAAAGTAGAGCGCTTAAAGTACAAAATTTAAGTTGATTTATCTGCATTTTTCTACACTTAATTTTAATCAAAAATATCTTCTTAAATTGCCACCTAGTTTAACACCGATTCTAATATTTTTCTAACTCTAATTTTTCTTGAAATTTGAATTTAAGTAGGTGAGCATAAATAAACGTAATATTAAAGGGCGGGTTTTTAGAACTCGATTGTGCTGAAGTCAAAGCTTTCGTTTAAAACCGCCCCTACAATTTTTTAACGTTTAATTACCGAAAAATTGTGGTTTCAAGCCTCCCCTTTTAAGGGGATAATAAAGAAAAATTTTCCTTTGAGTCAATCCTCTACTTTTTAAAGGAGAGGTAATTGTTAATAATTAGGGTTTGCTGAAAAAGTCTTTTTGCTAAGGCAGGGAGTAGGGAGTAGTGAAGAGTTAGGAGAAATCAAGAGTTGTAGAGGACGTACTCCGAAAAATTATCCCAAGATTTTTCTGTATCTATACTTACCCCAATACTCACTTTTTGAGCTTTGTTAGGCAAATACCTGCTACTTTTTCACTACCTCAACAGGCCAAAACCTTTATATCTCAAGACTTTTATATTTAATCAGCAAGCCCTAATTAATTATTAATTATTAATTATTGAAATTTACCTACTTAAAGCTCGTGAATTTAACTACTAAAATTATTAATGCTAAAATCCCTGGTTATCAAGACCTACAACAGATTTTGATTGATTCTACTGGCAATATTAAACAAATTATCTCTCAAACAGAGGAACTTTTGCCTACCGTATCTGCCACTATTGATGTTCAAGAAGACTGGGTTTCTCTCGGTGGATTTGATTTACAAATTAATGGTGCTTTGGGTTTGGCTTTTCCCGAAGTAGATGCAAATTCTACTACTAAAATACAGGAAATTTGTCACTATTTATGGCAACAAGGAATAGATGCTTTTTTACCTACTATTGTGACAACTTCTATAGATAATATTCAGCGATCGCTCCAAGTTTTCCACCATTTGGCCTCACAACCTCAAGACCCAGAAATGGCAAAAATCTGGGGTGTTCATTTAGAAGGTCCTTTTCTCAATCCAGAAAAGCGAGGCGCTCATCCATTTGAATATTTATTACCATTAACGCTCCAAAATGTCAAAGAAGTTTTGGGAGAGTATGCTGAGATAGTTAAAATCATTACTTTAGCTCCAGAATTAGACTCTACAGAAACAGTTATTCCCTATTTAAAAAATCTAGGAATTACTGTTAGTTTAGGGCATTCTCAAGCCACAGCAAATCAAGCAGAAAAAGCTTTTAAATTGGGAGCTTCAATGGTGACTCATGCTTTTAATGCGATGCCGAGTTTACATCATCGAAAACCTGGTTTATTAGGTGCAGCAATTACAAATTCGGATGTTATGTGTGGTTTAATTGCTGATGGTGAGCACGTCTGTTCAACAATGATAGAAATTTTGTTGAAAGCGAGTCAATATCAACAGGGAATATTTTTGGTTAGTGATGCTTTAGCACCTTTGGGATTACGTGATGGAATTTATCCTTGGGATACTAGAGAAATAGATGTTAAAAATGGTACGGCAAGATTAAAAGATGGAACTTTATCGGGAACAACTTTACCTTTATTAGTTGGGGTTAATAATTTGGTTAAGTGGGGAATTTGTGATATTGAGACGGGAATTTATTTGGCGACTATTGCACCCCGGAAGGCGTTAGGAATAGATAGTGAAATTATTGGTAAGTCTGGGAAAAATTTATTGAGATGGAGGGTAATGAAGTCAGAAGTCAGAAGTCAGAAGTCAGAAGTTATTTTTGTAACAAGGATTTGAGTTGGCAGAGAATATTTAGAGTTTGCTGAAAAAGCAAAATGTTGGAAGTGTGGGGAGGGTGGAAAGACAGAGAAAGTAGGAATAATTGTTCGGGAGATTTTTCTGTTCCGGAATACTTTTGAAACGGGATACTATCCAAAGGTAAACCAGAGCATCTCAAAAAAAATCTGCTCAAAGCTGTTAGCTCCGCAGTCCCCAGGAAAAGCTTACCCCTGAGTGCTTCTTTAAAACTCAGACAAAGCAATATTTTTCCCTCTTCCCTTTTCCCTCTTCCTTCTTCCTGAAGTAGTCGGAATAATTGTTCGAGAGATTTTTCTGTTCCGGAATACTTTTGCAACGAGATACTATCCAAAGGCAAACCAGAGCGCCTCAAAACAAAATCTGCTCAAAAATGGGGAAGACAGAGAAAGTAGGAATAATTGTTCGGGAGATTTTTCTGTTCCGGAATACTTTTGCAACGAGATATAGCAATGAGCGCTCACATATTTACATACTACGTTTGAAGGTAAATGTAATATACAGCTCTACTACTATTACCAATACATGAGAGCTTATGTTACATAAATATTTCTTTCTTTGTAATATGTAAACATACCAGCGCACGTTGCTATACTACCCAAAGGCAAACCAGAGCGCCTCAAAAAAAAATCTGCTCAAAAATGGGGAAGACAGAGAAAGTAGGAATAATTGTTCGGGAGATTTTTCTGTTCCGGAATACTTTTGCAACGAGATACTACCCAAAGGCAAACCAGAGCATCTCAAAAAAAATCTGCTCAAAAATGGGGAAGACAGAGAAAGTAGGAATAATTGTTCGGGAGATTTTTCTGTTCCGGAATACTTTTGCAACGAGATACTACCCAAAGGCAAACCAGAGCATCTCAAAAAAAATCTGCTCAAAAATGTGGCAAGACAGAGAAAGTAGTAAGAATTGTTCGGGAAATTTTTCTGTTCCGGAATACTTTTGCAACGAGACACTACCCAAAGGTAAACCAGAGCATCTCAAACAAAAATCTGCTCAAAAATGTGGCAAGACAGAGAATGAAGTCAGAAGTCAGAAGTCAGAAGTCATTTTTGTAATGAGGATTTGAGTTGGCAGAGAATATTTAGAGTTTGCTAAAAAAAGCAAAATGTGGGGAGTGTGGAGAGGGTGGGAAGACAGAGAAAGTAGGAATAATTGTTCGGGAAATTTTTCTGTTCCGGAATACTTTTGCAACGAGACACTACCCAAAGGCAAACCAGAGCCTCTCAAAAAAAATCTGCTCAAAAATGTGGCAAGACAGAGAAAGTAGTAAGAATTGTTCGGGAAATTTTTCTGTTCCGGAATACTTTTGCAACGAGACACTACCCAAAGGTAAACCAGAGCATCTCAAACAAAAATCTGCTCAAAAATGTGGCAAGACAGAGAAAGTAGGAATAATTGTTCGGGAAATTTTTCTGTTCCGGAATACTTTTGCAACGAGACACTACCCAAAGGTAAACCAGAGCATCTCAAAAAAAATCTGAAGTGTGGGAAGGAGCGGAAGGGTCGGAAGGGCGAGAAGACAGGGAAATTAGGAGAAAGAATTGTTCGGGAAATTTTTCTGTTCCGGAATACTTTCGGAAGGAGATGCTACCCAAAGGTAAACCAGAGCCTCTCAAAAAAATCTGCTGAAAACTGAGTGCTTCTTTAAAACTCAGACAAAGCAATATTTTTCCCTCTTCCCTCTTCCCTCTTCCCTCTTCCCTCTTCCCTCTTCCTTATCTATTACAACTTAACACCACATTCAGGACAGAAATTATGAGCAACACTATTTTGCGCCCCACAATTACTACAAGTAATAAACTCCACAGCTTGTTCAAGTTGCTTACGAATAGGTAAACCAACCATTTGAGCATTACTCTTACCAGGCGCTACCATAGGATAACAATTCTCATCCTTAGTCACACGAACATCCATCAACACAGGTCCATCGTGAGCCAACATTTGAGCGATCGCCTCTTTAAGCTCCTCCCGACTAGAAATCATCATACCTTTAACTCCATAAGCCTGAGCCAACATCGCAAAATCAGGCATTCCCATCTCCATATTAGAAGAAGAATAACGCTCGCCAAAAAATGCCTCTTGCCATTGACGCACCATACCCTGCCAGCCATTATTAATAATCACAGTTTTAACATTAATGCCATACTGTGCCAGAGTCCCCAACTCCTGAATATTCATTTGAATACTCGCATCACCAGCAATACAAATCACCTCCCGGTTTGGCAGTGCCACTTTCGCCCCCATCGCAGCAGGCATCCCATAACCCATAGTCCCCAAACCTGCACTAGAGAGCCATTGCCGAGGTCCATTTTTCAGAAATTGAGCTGCCCACATTTGATGCTGACCAACATCAGTTGTATAGTAAGCATCTGGAGCCATTTTGCCAATTTCATTAATTACCTCTTGGGGTGAAATACTATCTGAATGTTGAGGGGCAACCAAAGGATAATCTTGTTTCCAGCGATTAATCTTTTCTAACCAAGGTTGAGTTTGATGAGGATTAACTAAATCTCCTATCTCTCGGCAATGACGCAGCAAGTCAATCAAAACTTGGCGTACATCTCCCACAATTGGAACTTCAGGAATTCTGTTTTTACCTACTTCTGCGGGGTCAATATCAATATGAATTACTTTCGCATGACAAGCAAATTCGTCTAACTTTCCAGTTACCCGGTCATCAAAACGGGAACCAACAGCAATTAATAAGTCACACTCACTCACAGCAAAATTAGCATAGGCAGTCCCATGCATTCCTAACATTCCTACTGATAGGGGATGGTGTTCGTTAAAAGCACCTTTACCCATCAAAGTAGTAGTTGCAGGAATATTAAAATGTTCTGCTAATTCTTGAATTTCTGCATGAGCATCTGCGGATATGGCACCACCACCTATATATAGTAGAGGACGCCGTGCCTCTAGCATCAAATTTACAGCTTGGTTAATTTGCCGGGGGTTGCCTTTGACAGTCGGACGGTATCCAGGTAGTTTGATGGAACCAGGTTCCACGGGTTCATAGTCAAATTCTTCCAAACCTACATCTTTGGGAATGTCAATCAAGACTGGGCCGGGACGACCTGTACTAGCAATATGGAATGCCTCAGCAATAATTCCGGCCATATCCCTTGGGTCTCGGACAACATAAGAATGTTTAACAATTGGTAGAGTAATGCCATAAATGTCTGTTTCTTGAAAGGCATCAGTACCAATCATTTTTCGGCCGACTTGGCCTGTAACTACTACCATAGGAATTGAGTCCATGTGGGCAGTAGCTATGCCTGTTACTAAATTTGTAGCTCCCGGACCAGATGTAGCAAAGCATACACCTACTTTACCAGTGGCACGAGCATATCCATCGGCGGCATGAGCAGCTCCTTGTTCGTGTCTGACTAGAATATGCTCTAGGTCTCCTGCTGCTTCTGAACGGTAGAGTTCGTCGTAAATTGGTAATATTGCACCCCCTGGATAGCCAAATATGTGTTTGACTCCATGACGCTTGAGACTATCCATTAGTGCAAAAGCACCCGTTGCTCGTTTTAGGGTAACTTTAGTTTGTAATTGCACAGGTAATTCCTCTCTAGATACTATTATGTATAGTTAAAAGTATAATTTTAATCAAAAATGAGATGTAATAAAAAGTCTTTTTTTACATAATTTATAAAAAACTTTAAGATTTTCTAACAAGAGTAATTTTTTCGGTATTTTTAAGATTTTAGAAGCCTACTCAAAAAACTGCTGAGTAAATGTATTTTTCTTAACAAATAAGGCCCACTTGGCTGCGTTCTCAAAAGATGTCATCCTGATAAACGAGTAAACTTAAAAATTAAGTGTAAGGAGTGAATAACTTGAAAAAAGTAGAAGCTATTATTCGGCCTTTTAAGCTGGACGAGGTTAAAATTGCTCTCGTTAATGCTGGTATCGTGGGTATGACTGTTTCTGAAGTCAGAGGTTTTGGGCGTCAGAAGGGTCAAACTGAAAGGTATCGTGGTTCTGAGTATACGGTTGAGTTTTTGCAGAAACTCAAGGTTGAAATTGTAGTTGAAGAAGACCAGGTGGATATGGTTGTTGACAAAATTATTGCTGCCTCCCGTACTGGTGAGATCGGTGACGGTAAGATTTTCATTGCTCCAGTAGATAGAATTGTGAGAATTAGGACTGGGGAAAGTAATATAGAAGCAATCTAGTTTTAGAGAGAGGTTTTTTCGTGTTAGGTGATAGGTAGTTAGAAGTTACTTTGAGACTTCTGGCAAAGAAAAATTTATGATTTTTGTCTTGTCATTTATTTGATTTTAAATTTGCTTAAGAGGTCTAATAATTGAAGTGTCAAAACTTTTTTATACCTCAAAACCTAACATTTAACGTCTAGCTTTTGTTAGACCTTCTAAAAACATTTATTGTAGTTATAGCTGTAGGTTGAATTGAGGGAAAGTAGCTGAAACAAATGTGGTTTTTTTTGTTGAGTGTTACTGCCGTTTTATCCAACCTACGGTATATTAATAAATACCAACATCAATGCCAGATTCTTTACTTATTTCCTTCAGAGGAGCAGCATAATTTTCCAATATTTTCACTCTCTGCTCATCGGTAATCCGAACAGGTGCATATACAATTTATGGTGCCAATACATCAAAATCAACAAACTGAAACATTCCTCTATGAATAGGTCGTAGAATTCCATTAATATCGCCGTTGAAACCTCCCTTAATATAGATATCTTCCATACCACCTGTGGTCAACGACAATAACGCCCGTTTTCCCTAAAAAACTCCTGTTTCATATATTCGACCGCCGCCATAAACGCGCCCCATAGCAAAAACACGGTCAACCCACCCTTTGAAAACTGCGGGTAAACCAAACCACTACAACGGAAATTGCCAAATCATTAGGTAACACCACTCAATTTTCTCTATTTCTGAGTCTATATCTTCGGCAAAACTATTCATTTCAGTGGCATATTTTTCTTCAAGTTGTAGTTTGAGATAATTTGGATCTTTGACAGTTTTAAAATTTTGTCTGCTGGAAACAGGATTAAAATTCATTTCATGTAAATCTGAAGTTTTTACCTCATTCCCTGCATCTACTAAAACTTCACAAACTTGACGAAACATTGCACCGTTAAAACTCTGGGGTTCAGGATGCCAATACACAATTAATACTTTCATCTTTTGGTTTTTCTATCCTGAGAATATTTTGAAAATTATTAGCTTTTTAGTTTATCTCAGGGAATAGGGAACAGGGAACAGGGAACAGTGGAAAAAACATTGGCTAGTCTAAGATTCATAATTAGCAAGTCCTAACTGCTCTGGCTATTGCTATACATTCAATCACCTATATATAGATGGCTAGTCGGAAAATTCCTAACCATATTTGTAGGCAGTCTGGAGTTAGGATAAATATCTAAATTAGAGAGATAAAACCTGTTGTACTTATAGCTAGTTTATGAGCTAGTTTATGAAATTATTCCACATTTTTGATGGCTATCCAAATTGTTCCTAAACCTATAGCTAATTAAAATAAAATTGTAATACTAATTATTTATTATCTCGTTTTTTTGATTCTGTGAAAAATTAAATTTTTTTATCTTTTTCCTTTGGGTTTAATATCCCGCACCTCATGAGCGGTGTTTATAATTGCTTGGGGTTTGAGTCTCCATCCACTTTTTCCTTCTTCCTTCTTAGTGAAATGACCTTTTACTATTGCTGGAATTTTTGGATCGAGCTACAGGGTAAAAGCAAAGAAAATATAAATATTCCTTCAAAATATATCATAAGTATAATTAATTAAGGATAAACTAGGGAAAAATTTGTTCTCCAAATGTTGATTTCTATAAGCATTCATTTTTCAAAACTGAATAAAATAATAAAAATGTAATTTTGAGTTAATTTGAATTGAAAGCTTTATATCTGATACAGTTGCTAGTGAGAATAGTCAAGTTAACGAAGTCAGAAGTTAGAAGTCAGAAGTTACTTTTTTAACAGGGATTTGAGCTTCGCTCCAAAAATATTTCGCCAATTAAGGCGGGGTTTTAGACCGATATTATTTTGATAAATATGAAAATACAGAAGAATCAAGAATATAGCTATCAAGTAGGTAATTATTTAGCATTAGAACATCCCACTTATGTTAGACGCTCGGCAGATAAAGAGTTATTTAATGCTTTGAAGAAAGGTGAATATTGTTATGTATTAAGTTCTCAACAAACGGGAAAATCAAGTTTAAAAATTAGAACAATACAACTGTTGCAAGCAGAAAATATTATCTGTATTGCTTTAGATATGACTAGAGTTAATAATAAACTTTTGACTCTAGAAGAATGGTATGAGCAAATAATTTTGACTTTAGAGAATACTTTTTTATTTCCTCGGCATTTCCCGGAATTATGGTGGGAAGAAATGGCAGATTTACCTGCGGATGAAAGATTATTTATTTTTATTGAAGAGGTATTGTTAGTTAATACTCAAAATGAGAAAATAGTAATTTTTATAGATGAGGTTAATGATGAGAGTGTTGTTAATTCAGGCTTTAGTAGTTTAGGGGTATTAATTGATTATTGTCTTGAGGAAAGAACAAATAATCCAAAATTTCAACGCTTAACATTTGCTTTGCTGGGGACAACTATACCCGATAATTTAGTAGATAGATATAGATTTATTGAACTTAAGAGTTTCAAAAAAGAAGAAGTAGCTCATTTAGCGCAGCCATTTAAAGGCATAGTTAAACAGCCACTACAAGTTATAGAAAAAATATTATATTGGTCAGGCGGACAACCATTTTTGATGCAAAAATTGTGTCAAATAACGATGGACTATCTGGGAGAAAGAAAAGAAGAAGAAAATTATAACGATATAGATTTAGTAGAAGATTTAGTGAAAATTTGTGTTATAGAAAACTGGGATTCACAAGACTATCCGATTCATTTCAAGAAAATACAAAATCTTTTACTGAAGAATATAGAGAAATCTACAAGTCATTTAGAAATATATCAACAAATTTTAAAACATCGTAGATTAAAATCGTCTGGTCAAGATAATCAAAAATTTAAAAATGATGCGATCGCTAATAATAAATGGGAAATTAAAGAGTTATTGAGGTCTGGTGTAGCGAAAATAAATCGTGGTTTTTTAGAAGTATACAGTCCGATATATGCAGAAATTTTTAATCAAGAATGGGTACAACAATATTTACCAACAGTAACTACAGCTCCTCAAACTAATCCTCAAATATTAGAATTAAATGACCGGGAAAAAATATCTCTAATGGCATCTGATTTTTCTAATGAAGAAGGAAGAAGGAAGAAGGAAGAAGGAAGGAAGAAAAAGTGGATAGGCACTCAAACCCTAAATAATTATCAACACCCTATAGACGGCGGGGTATTAAACCCAAAAGAAAAAGATAATAAAAATAATAATTCCAATGAAATTCAGGTTCAGCAACAACATGAATTAGGGGAAATAACAGAACAAAAAAATCAGAATCAAATTGAAGAAGGAAGAAGGAAGAAGGAAGAAGGAAGGAAGAAAAAGTTGTTGGGGTTTGAGTCCCTATCCAATTTTAAACACCCTGTAGACGACGAGGTATTAAACCCAAAAGAAAAAGATAATAAAAATAATAATCCAAATGAAATTCAGGTTCAGCCACAACTGGATTTAGGGGAAATAAGAGTACAAAAAAATCAAAATAATCCAAATGAAATTCAGGTTCAATTACAACAGAAACAACAGGAGATACCAGTACAAAAAAATCAGAATAAAGTTCAAAAAAAACAGGTAGTTCGGAAAAAAATAAAAACATCTTCAAATCAGCAGAATAAACTGAAATTAGGATTGGCGGGTTTAGTTATAGTATCAATAACAGCAATGACAGTAGTTGTTTGGGCAAGTAAACTTTTTAAAGATACACAAAATCAACTTCAAAGAGCAGAATATCAACTAGAAAAAGCACAGTATGAACTTCAAGAAGCACAAGAAGGTACAAAACTAGAACACAAAGGAATTAGTGCTTTAAGAAAATTTGAAATTGCAGAAATAGAAGCATTACTATCAGCAATGCAAGCTGGAAAAGAACTAAAAGAATTAGTTGGAGGCGATCGCCCACTTCAATATTATCCAGCTACAAGTCCCATATTTGCCTTACAACAAATACTCAACAATATTCATGAGAAAAATCAAATTCCCAACATCAAAAAAATTACCATGAGTCCTGATGGCCAACTACTCGCCACAGTTAACAATGATGGTACAGCCAAAATCCTCAAATACTCAGGTCAGTCTGTAGCCCAATTAAGAGGACATCAAGGCAAAGTTTCTCACGTTAAATTTTCACCAAAAGGAAATATTTTAGCCACAGCAGGAGATGATGGTACAGCTAGAATCTGGGATTTTCTGGGTAAGCAGCAAGTAGAACTAACAGGCCATGAAGGTCAAATTTGGCAAATTACTTTCAGTCCTGATGGTAAATATATAGTTACTGCTGGAGAAGATGGCACTGCAAGAATTTGGGATATATCAGGCAAGAAAATAGCGACTCTCAAAAAACATCGAGGTCGAATTTTAGATGTCACATTTAGCCCTGATGGTAGATATATAGCTACTGCTGGATGGGATGGGACTGCGAGAATTTGGAATCGATCTGGGAGACAGTTGGCTAGACTCAGGGGACATCAAGGTAGTGTTGAAAAAGTAATATTTAGTCCAGATGGTCAACGTTTAGCCACTGCTGGATGGGATGGCACAATTAGGATTTGGCGACGTAGTTCTGGTAAGCTACTAACTAAACTTAAGGGAGGTGAAGGCGGGGTCTGGAATGTTAGCTTTAGTCCGGATGGCAAAAGTTTGGCTACAGCAGGAGAAGATGGAACAGCCTTGATATGGGATACTTCAGGCCAAGTATTATCAAAACTTCCCGGACATCAAGGAATTGTCACCAGTGTAAGTTTTAGTCCGGATGGTGAACGTTTAGCTACAGCAGGTAGTGACGGTAGTGTGAAAATTTGGAACAATAATGGTAATTTGTTAACCAATCTTAGAGGACATCAAGGCAGGGTTTGGGAAGTTAACTTTAGTGCTGATGGACAAGTACTATTAACTTTAGGAGAAGATGGCACGGGTAGAACTTGGGAACTAGAAGATAATCACGATGCAACACTCAGGGGAAACTCCGATATTTTTGGGTCAGTAAGTTTTAGTTCTAATAGTCAGAAATTAGCAACAGCAGCAGTTGATGGTACTGCCCGCATCTGGGATATTTCGGGAAAACCTTTAGCTCAATTCAATGGATATCTGGGAATGTTTGGGGATATGAGTTTTAGTCCTGATGGTCAACGCCTAGCTACTGCGGGAGATAGTGGTCAGGGGAGAATTTGGAAGATTTCAGGAGAAGAGTTGATAGAGCTAAAAGGTAAAAAGGGGAGAGCAAAGCAAATTGGTTTTAGTCCTGATGGGCAACGTTTAGCAACGGTGGGGGAAGATGGTGTTGCCCGCATCTGGAATAATTCTGGTCAGCAGTTGGCTGAGTTAAAAGGACATAATGGTCGCGTGTTGGATGTGGTGTTTAGTCCAGATGGGCAATATATTGGTACTGCTGGAGAGGATGGTATTGCTAAAATCTGGGATAGTTCTTTTCAGCTTGTGTCAGAATTGAAAATTCTTTCCAGTTGGATCGAGAGTATGGCTTTTAGTCCATCTGGAAAGTATATAGTGACGGGAGATAGCAATGGGGTAGTCAAAATTTGGGATTTTTCGGGCAATCAAATTGCAGATCTGAAGGGCAACATAGGTAGTGTGAATAATTTGACTTTTAGTGCTGATGGGGAGCAGGTTGCTAGTATGGGCAAAGATGGAATGGTAAGAATTTGGGATATTACTGGACGTCAATTAGCTCAATTTGAGAATGCTAAGGCTTTAAGTGTGGATGGTAAATATGTGGCAACTTTGGTGGATAATAATTTACAGTTGTGGCGCGTGAAAGGATTAAATGATTTGTTGAAAGGTTCTTGTGATTGGCTTCAAGATTATTTTATTACTCATCCCAAGGTGAAGGAAGATTTAGAAATTTGCGATATGTAGTTAGGAGGGAAGAAGGAAGAAGGAACAAGGAAGAAGAAAAATATTGTGTTGTCTGAATTTTAAGCTTTTAATCTATCCTAACCTTTCCTTCGACTGCTATACAATATGACCTATTACTCACCACATTATTAATTAATTAAACAGAACTTACGCACAGACTCTACTTATTGGGGAGGGCGAATACCATTCGCCCCTACAGATGGTAGGCGTAGGTTGGGTTGAGGAACCGAAACCCAACAGTAAGGTTTTGTTGGGTTTATCCTACGGATAAGCTCCGCTAACACTGCTTTACCGCTACTTGGTGTGCAAGCTACAACCCAACCTACATCTTTAGGTGTGTTAGTCCAGTAGTGGCGTGTCAAGCTGAAAATGGTGTATTAAATTTTTGAGTATAATTATTGCTATGACTAAGGTTTGGAGAATTTTCCTAAAACACTATTTCAAGCTTGACGCGCTAGTAGTGTCGTGTCAAGCCTTAAATGTTGTATTAGAATTTTGGACAAAAACAATATATATAAATTTTGCCATTTTCCTATTACCCTATTTTAAGCTTGACGCGCCAGTAGGGTGTGTTAATGTTAGCGTAACTGAGCGAAACCCTATATACAGCACTTTCCGTTGTTATGAGGTACACTCCGAAGCGGGCAAGATGCCCGCACTGCAATATTTTCACCATTCATCTTGTACATCATTTGCCAGAAATCTGCTGTATATTGTCAGTGCGTAACTCCCAATTAATTAAACTTAAAATCTACAACTTTCTTACATTATGCTAAATTCAATACAACAATTTTCATGGCAAAAAGTTCTCTCTACTTTATTGAGTTTTTTATTAGCGATATTCTTATTACTTCTAATAGCTACACCCACTGCTTTAGCAAGTCTAAATGATGATAGATTTGATGGTAATATTTTTGCCCTTTATGCGGGTAATGGTTCTCTTGTTCCTGCTAGAGTAACATTAAAAGAATCTCTCAACGGTTCTAAACCTGCTCTATTAGTCTTTTTTCTAGATGATAGTAAGGATTGCAAACAATTTTCGACTGTAGTTTCTCAACTGCAAGCATTCTATGGTCGCGCAGCAAGTTTTATTCCTGTTAATGTGGATGCTATTATTAGTCCTGTTACTGATGATTCTACACAATCAGCTTATTATTATGAAGGATTTGTACCTCAAACTGTTTTAATTGACCAAGAAGGAAAAGTTGTTTTAAATGCTAAAGGTCAAGTTGCGTTTGAAAAAGTAGATGATGCTTTTCGAGAAGTTTTTGATTTATTACCTCGCTCTGAGTCTGTTGAACTTAAACGTAGAATTGTTAATGAGATAAATGTTGAATTGAGTAATTAGTATAATTAGCTATCAGCTATCAGCTATCAGCTATTAATTCATTGCCTTTAATGTATTTTCGTCATTGCGATCGATAGGGAAGCAATCTCAGACCCTAGTCTTAGGTAAGCATTCAGCGGTCAGCGGTCAGCTATCAGCTATTAATTCATTGCCTTTAACATATTTTTGTCATTGCGACCGATAGGGAAGCAATCTCAGCTCCTAGTCTTTCGTACTTCATGCATAATTCCTGATACAGCAGATTCCACTTCGGTGAAGTACACCCATCGCGGGCAATCTTGCCCGCACTACTACACTATATCCTTTGAATTAATCCTCTTCTTTTAAAGGAAAGGTAATTGTTAATTATTAATTATTAATTATTAATTATTAATTGTTTAATGCCAATGTATCCTAATTTTTTACCAAAATTAACTGAAAGTCTAACTGAATCTACATCTATTTCTTTTCCTCAAAATATTCAGTATCAATCAATTTCTACTCCTCTGACTTCTCAAACAATTAATACAAGTTTTGTCTCTCAAGGTGAAGATAATACCCCGATTTTATTACTGCATGGTTTTGATAGTTCTATTTTTGAATATCGTCGCCTTTTGCCATTACTTGCTGCTCAAAATCAAACTTTTGCTGTTGATTTATTAGGGTTTGGATTTACAGATAGATTAGCCAATTTAAAAATTAATCCACAGGCGATCGCTACTCATCTTTATTATTTTTGGAAAAGTTTGATTAACCAACCTGTTATTTTAGTTGGTGCTTCTATGGGTGGTGCTGCTGCTATTGATTTTACTCTTACTTATCCAGAAGTTGTGAAAAAATTGGTATTAATTGATAGTGCTGGAATGCAAAATAATCCAATTATTAGTAAGTTTATTTTTCCTCCACTTGACTATTTCGCCACAGAATTTTTGCGTCGCCCCCAGGTGCGAGCAAGTATTAGTCGTAGTGCTTATTTTGATAAAAGTTTTGCAACTTTAGATGCTAATATTTGTGCCAGATTGCATCTAGAAATGCCTGGTTGGAATCAAGCTTTAATCTCTTTTACTAAGAGTGGTGGGTATGGTAATTTCAAACAAAAATTGCCTGCTATGCAACAACAAACATTGATTTTGTGGGGAGAAAATGACCGGATTTTAGGTACTGGTGATGCTGGTAAATTAGAGGGAGCGATCGCTAATTCTCAACTGATTTGGATTCCTAATTGCGGTCATGTTCCTCACCTGGAAAAGTCACAAGTTACTGCTAATTATATTCTGGATTTTATTAGAGAAAATTAATGATATATTTATTAAATCATTTTTCTTGATTAGCTACTACTTACCGAATAATTAATAATTAATAATGAATAATTAATAATTAAGAGTTGATAGTTAATAATTATTCATTCAACAATTCACGCCTTGAAGCCTCCCCTTTGAAGGGGATAAAGCGGTCGAGGGATGGGGAGGAAACCTCGCCATATCCAATCGACCAAGAGAATCAAAAAAAATCCTTTTAGTCAATCCTCTTCTTTTAAGAAGAGGTAATTATTAATTGTTAATTATTAATTGTTAATTGCTGAAAGCGCTGTTCGCTCTTGATGAACCACATCTTCACAAGCAAAATCTTGTAGAGACGTTCCACGGAAGGTCTCTATTGTGGTTTATCCAAATGAAAACCGCTGTATTATCAAAACTAATTAATATTTTTGATGAACATTAGGTCTTTCAATACAACCAATAAAGTCAGAAAGACTAAAAATGATTAAAAAATAGATGATAATAGGATTGTTTGTTTTACAAAGGCAAATTATGATGATAATATAATTATCAGCTTGATATACCAGGATAATTGTAATTAATTGATAAAGGATATATGGAAAATAAATCTAATTTCACTAAAGCTGTTAAGGCAACTATTTATTTAGGGGAAATACCTCTAAATGTTTATCAAACTGATGATGAAAATTACCATTTAGATATAAAATCAGTCACAGGTGCTATAGGTGAAGAAAATACAGATATAGAACGTTTTATTAAAGGAAAATCAAAACTTGCCTCACGTTTTAAGGGATATAATTTAAACCGTTTCCCAATGTTTTGGGTTCAAAGTGACGAAGTAATAATTAGATCGATTCCAGTTCCTCTTGCCATTTCATACTGGCACTATCGAAGTAAAAATAGAAATAAGAAAGCTGACGCAATTGTTCAAGCGTGCATGATTGAATCTATTGAACGTCGTGCAGATTCAGCATTTAAAGTTCAACGAACAGAATCTGAATACAATCAGATTTTCAGTGAAAACTATGAAGAAATTTTAGCAGAAAATAGAGAAGAGATTGAGGATAGACGACTACCTGGTGATGACTTATATTTACCACTAGAAATAAATTGATATTTCTACAAAACTAAGCATATATGCCAAATCAACCTTTGATTTATCCATTTCAATAACAAGTATTTTAACCAAAAATGGCATGATTTTAAGTTTGAACTAACATCTACTTTTTCAGAACTTGGAGACATTACAAATTACTGCGAATCTTATGCTTGATTTTATTAGAGAAAATTAATGATGGATTTTAAATTTTTTATAATATAAATTGTTAGGTATACTTTCAGTTTCGATGGTCAGATGAGACTGTAGGTATGTGGCATAGTTTAAGGTAGAGATTGGTGTTCAAGAATTTAGAATTTAGAATTTAGAATTTAGAATTACCTCTCCTTGAAAAGAAGAGGATTGACTAAAAGGAAAATTTTGATTTATTATCCCCTTAAAATGGGAGGCTTTAAACCACAATATTTCGGTAAATATAGTCTTATTCCAAGGACTAAACAGATTCTGAAAATAATTATTGTTATGCCATTTATAAATACTAAAATCTTTAATATCTAATGACAAAATTCGTCCAGTTTGGTATTCTTCTGCTAAAAGAACTAGAGATGCGTCAGCTAAATCCATAGGTACATCTTGATATTTATTCATCAACTCTTTTATTCTTGGTATATGGTCAGACTTGATTTCAAAAATTTGAAATAAACCCTCAGAAATAGCATTGATAAAAGTAAGTGATGCTTGAACTCCACGACGAGATTGTAAAAAATAACAGGTTTCAGTAACAATACACCAGGTTGTAATCAGAGCTTCATTATATTGACTGAAACTTTTTTTTGTCGCTTCATGGTAATTATCATTTTTGTTTGCCAAAGCCACCCAAAAACCTGTATTCACAATAATCATTATTCATCTTCTCCTATTTCTTACATCAAAATTGACTCACAGTTTTCAGCAAGATTTGGTTCAGCTTCAATACAACCAATAAAGTCAAGTTTAATAAATTTTTCCAGATGGTTTTCAGAAGTATTCAAAAGTTGTTGATAGTAATACTCTAGAGCAGATAGTAAAATTTCATCTGTGCTTTGTTTAGTTTTTTCCTGGATAAAGGCAATTTTTTGCGCCTTTTCTTGAGTGAGTTTAGTAGCAATTTTCATTTTTTTATAATATGAAGTTACAGTTATTTAGCACTATTAATATTATTGCCAATACTTAGTATTCCTCAAGCTCAAGAGATTTTGTCTATCACCTATAAATCTGCACAGCAAAATGTTGAAAAACTTGTCACAGCAGGAATTTTAGTACAGGCAAGTGACACTTCATAACGGCAAAGTGTTTTTGACACTAGAGATTCTAAAAATCATCAGTGGATAATAGGCCAATTATACTTTTGTCGCTTAAAGTATAATTTGTTTTGGGACAATTATACTTAGGTATCATTCTAGTAAATTAACTTTAATTCTGGTATTGCTGAGGGGTGGGATGAATATACAGCAGATTCCAAGTACACGAAGTACAGATATTAACAATTAAATGAATGCAAGTGCGGGTATCTTGCCCGCGATGGGTATACCTCACCAAAGTGCAATCTGCTATAAGTGGCGTGGGTATCCTGCCTGCGGTGAAAATATCAGGAACGGGAACGAACGGGCCAGAGGCCCATTCCACAAAACCCATTCCACAAAACCCATTCCACAAAACCCATTCCACAAAACCCATTCCACAAAACCCATTCCACAAAACCCATTCCACAAAACCCATTCCACAAAACAACTTTAATTCTTAATTAGTATTCTTTTCTGCTCGAAATATAATGATAGATTATTTCAATTATTCAGACACTTCATTATTCGGATTACCTTTAACTAATCTTCCGGAAGATAATCAAATTAGTCATCAAAATATTGTCTCTAGTTCAGAAATTTTACCTCCAGAATTAGAAGTACAAGAACTTGAAACACCGCCCACTGATTTATCCATAAATAATGACCCCCTAACAGACATTAGTTTTATCGAAAATGCCGGACAAATTAACAATACTGAAATTGAGTATTTAGCAAAAGCAAATAACTATGATTTATTATTTGCCCAAGATGAAATTATTTTTGCTGCCGCTCAAGATATAGAAGGTCAAAGCACCTCAGATGTAGTGAAGTTAAATTTCCAAAATGCTAATCCTAACCCCAATATAAACCCCCTAAATCAACTGCCGGGAGTTGCCAATTTTTTCCAAGGTAATAACTCTGATAATTCTTATGATTCATATACAAATATTCCAACTTATGCCGCTATTGAATATGAAAATTTATATCCTGGTATTGACCTAATATATAGTAGTATCGACGGCAATCTAAAAAGTGATTTTATTGTTTCTCCAAACATCAATCCTGCTCAAATTATTCTTAACTACAGTGGAATAGAAGAAATTAATATTCTTGCTGACGGTACATTATCTATAGATACTAAATTAGGAGAATTAACTGAAGCACCCCCAATTGCTTATCAAGAAATAAATGGTCAGCAAATTGAAGTCGAAGTCGCATATAAACTCCTCGAAAATAATCAAGTAGGATTCGACATTGGAGAATATAATCCAAACTATGAATTAGTTATCGACCCCACCGTAGAATATTCCACATTAATTGGAGGAAATGGTTTTGACCGTGGCAATGGTATTGCTGTAGATGTTGCCGGAAATGTTTATATAACAGGAGATACTACCTCCGTTGATTTTCCCACAATAAATGCAATTCAATCAGACTTTAATGGTGGAGGAGTAGTATTTAATAACGATGCTTTTGTCACTAAACTCGACCAAAATGGAACTGTTCTTTGGTCTACTTATTTTGGAGGAAGTAATGATGAATTTGGCACAGATATTGCTGTAGATATAGCAGGGGGAGTTTACGTTACAGGTAATACTAACTCCCTAGATTTCCTAACAGTTAATGCCTTCCAAACTGCTTATGGTGGAGGTAGTTTTAACGGCGATGCTTTTGTGACAAAACTTTCTAGTTTAGGTAATAGCGTACAATATTCTACTTACCTTGGCGGTCGAGACGAAGATATTAGTAGAGGTATTGCTGTGGATAATAATGGGAATGCTTTTGTAACAGGAAGTACTGGTGGTTTTTCCCCATTTCCCGCAGTTCCAATTCCTGGTTTTGCCGACTTTCCTACTACAGAAGATGCTTTTCAAACCGAAACTACCAATAATTTGAATCGTGATGCTTTTGTCACTAAATTATCCATAAATGGCAAAACATTAGAATATTCAACTTTATTAGGTGGGATAGATTTTGATTCAGCAATTGATATTGAAGTTGATAATAATAGTAATGCTTATATAACAGGTTCAACTAGGTCTTTTGACTTCCCGCTTGAGAATCCACTGCAAAATTTTTATGGGGGAGATAGCGATATTTTTATTACTAAATTAAATCCAGAAGGTAGCGACCTACTTTTCTCAACTTTTTATGGTCGGGGTGATAGTGATTCAGGTAGTGGTATTGCCATAGATTTAGCTGAAAATATTTATATTTCTGGTACAACAGGAACTCGTATTTTTGAGGGAGATATTGCTATTTCTCCTGTGGGAGATTTTCCTGCTTTGAGTGGATTTCAAAATTTCTTTGGAGGTGGTAGTAGTGATGCTATTGTGATGAAAATTAATCGTAATGGTAGTTTAGGATATGCGAGTTTTTTAGGTGGAAATAATAGTGAATTTGCTAATGATATTGCTGTAGATAATTTGGGTAATGCTTATGTGACTGGTAGTACTGCTTCTGTGAATTTTCCGATTATTAATCAGTTTCAAGAAGGGGTTGGTTTAGGATTACCGGATGATATTTTTGTGAGTAAAGTTTCTAGTAGTGGATTGTTTTTAGACTTTTCTGCAACTATTGGTGGTGTGGGAAATGAATCTGGAAATGGTATTGTTATAGACCCTGCTCAGAATACTTATGTAGTTGGTTTTTCTGATTCTATAGATTTTCCAGTTATTGATGCTTTGAATAATTTTGGTTTAGCATCTAATGCTTTTGTGACTAAGATTATTTCAGATGTTACGCCACCTGAAATTTTCCAGAATTTTATTCAGTATTTGACAGAACAACAAATTAATCCAATAGAGATATATTTTGATGAAGAATTTTATTTAGAAAATAACATTGATGTAGCCAGATTTGTGCAAAATGGTTTATTTACAAATGGTTTAGACCACTTTATTAATCAAGGTCAATTTCAAGGACGTAACCCCAGTCTTTTATTTGATGAAACCACTTATTTAATTGAAAATCCAGGAGTGGCAGAAGCAGTAGATAATAATGTGTTTAATAGTGGGTTCGATCATTTTATTAATGTTGGTTTTTTTGAAGGACGCGATGAAAGAACTACTGAATTTGATGAACGATTTTATCTAGCTTCTAATCCTGGTGTAGCTTTAGCAGTAGAAAATGGTGTTTTTAATACTGGGTTTGAACATTTTATATTGTTTGGTGAAGCTGAAGGGCGAGCTGGAAATTAGTATAGGGAGGAGTCAGGAGTCAGGAGTCAGGAGTAGGGAGGGAAGAAGAGAGATATTAGTATCAAGTTAAAAGTTAAAAGTCAGGAGTTAGGATGAGAGAAAGTCACAAAGATTCAGGATTGGAAAAACTATATTTTTTCCTACTCCCTATTCCTTATTCCCTTAATTACGGTTAGGATAGTATTTTATTCTAATGTTTCTTCTAATGTTTCTAGGTCTATTTTCAAAGTAGTGACAATTGCCATAATAGTCACAATTTCTGTTATAAGAATCATAGTCTCGGTCATACCTGTCGCGTCTTCGCCGATAATCATAATCCCGGTCATACCTGTCACGTCTTCGCCGATAATCATAATCTCGGTCGTACCTGTCGCGTCTTCGCCGATAATCATAATCTCGGTCGTATCTGTCGCGTCTTTTTCGTTCTCGATAATTTTCTAAAGTATTCCATTTGCGGTCAAGTCTGCGGTCTAGATCGTCGTGAGCTTCTTGAATAATTCTTTCTTTTTCTGCTTTGGGAAGACTTCGGTTATGAGGTTTATCCATCTCATGTTTAATCCTCCGATCAATTCTTTCATGGAGTTCATGCCTTTTTCTTTGTTGGTACTCATCTTCCTTTTGACGCGCTCGAATGCGATATTTATCTTTGCGATCGGCTAATATAATTTGATTTTCGTCTAAGCTTTTTTGTTCAGTTTTGATGTTAGTAACATTATTGAAAGCCATTGCTGGATAGGTACAAGCAAAGCCAAAATATAAGGGGATAATAGCGAGCAAAAATTTATTATTCATATCGAAACAGTTACCTCTATATGCTCTTCTTTTTATCAAGTACATATTATACCAAATTAGAATTAGATGAACTGACCCTGAAGCGGATTTGTTATGATAGGCTATAATTTAATTTATTCTAGCATTAATCACCTTATACTTAGGAATTTAAGTATAGAAGAGTTTTAAGTATGGTTGAATTATTACAGCTAATTCCATTCCCATTGCTTCTTTTGAGTATAGTATTGGTAATACTTCCTACTATATTTACTGCCATAGTGCGTATCCGACTCTACAATTATTTAATATTTTTAAAAAGTAGAGTTAGAAGACTAATTCACGGGGTAAGTCCAAGTGAAAAACCAGGAATAATTGAACATTTAGAAGCAAGATTTCAGACAGCAAGTGAAAATTTAGAAGAAGTCAATACAGCAGCATTAGTAGATGGAGTTTATAGCCAAGAAAAATTTGATTTTTTACGATTTAAATTACGATGCCACCAATGGCATTATTTTTCTCAAGCATTACCTAACCTATTAATATCCTTTGGATTATTAGGGACTTTTCTTGGAATAACGCTCAACTTATCAACCTTAATTCAAACAATTAATCAAGTTAAAGCAACTGATATAAATAACTTAGTCGAGCAATTACAAGACCCAATCCAAGGTATGGGAATTGCTTTTATTACTAGCTTAATTGCTATAGCTTGTAGTTCCTTGTTAACAGTAATTAACCTTCAGTGTAATACTAATTTAGCAAGAGAAGATTTAATCAGCTATTTAGAAGATTACCTAGACAATATTTTACAACCAACAATAGAAGGTAAAAGTAGACTCGATAAAGCTGTTAAGCGGATGGTAAAACAGCAGAATGATTTCTTAAACAAATTTTATATTGCTAATAAAATTAACATGACAGCGGAAGAGTTAGACATAGTTGAGCGTCGAGGAATAGCAATGCAAGATGAGAGAGGACGAATAACTTATGCGGAACAACAAGGCGAATTGCGGTTAATAATGCGTCAACTTAAAAAGCGTTTTGGAGAAATTCCGGAGGCAATAATTAGTCAAGTTGAAGATTTATCTGTTGCAGATTTGGAGAATTTAGGAGAAGATTTTTTAGACTTTAATAATTTGGAAGATTTGTTGAGTTGGTTGCAGGAACGATCTTAAATAGGGTTTGCTGAAAAAGTCTTTTAGTAGGGGTAGGGGAGTAGGGGAGTAGGGGAGTAGGGGAGTAGGGGAGTAGGGGAGAATTTTTTTGCCCAACTATGCGCTAAAAGTGCTAACTTTTTGACCATGAAGAGCTGAAAACCATGTACTTTTTCAATACCTAAAAAGGCTAAAACCTTTATCTGGTAATTATTTGATATTTAATCAGCAAACCCTAATTATTTCTGGTTCAATACTTATATCAAGTCTCATTAATTAGTTAGTCATAATAAATTAGTCATCTAAAGATGACTTCTGCTTTGAGCCAAGAAATTTATTTCTTGGCAGATGACATGGCGAACCTGTTGCCTTGATATTACACTTAGCCAGAAGGCAGAATCCAGAGGGGTTTCGCTCAGTTACGCTATCGCTAACACACCCTACCAATAGCTGATAACTGATAACTGATAACTGATAACTGAAATGACTCCTAGCAAAATCAAAACTGTACTTCATATTCAACTGATAATACTGCATTATCATTAAAGTTACTGCCGCCTCGAACGCGTACTTCATCATTAAGTTCATAAAGCAGAGAAAATTCCGTTGGTTCATTGGCACCAAAAAGTCTAGTCATGGATACTCCTAATTTATTCGTCACGTCAACACCTACCTCCAAACCCCAACCCAAAGAGGAAGCACGTCGCGCTCCACGTTTAGGAATACTTGCAGGAAATATCCGAAATTCACTTAACCCAGTTGCTGCAATAATATCCTGTTGTAAGTTAGCAAGTATGGTGGTACTTGCTACATTAGCTAATGCTAAATTCCGATCTTCACTAAGGGTATCAATGATATTACCACCCAACAAACTGACTATTTGTACTTCCGATCGCTTTGGAGAACTGGTCAACTCTAGGTTATTTTCTAATTCTGATAGAGGTCCTTTTGCTGTTGCCATAATTCTAACTCTCTGACTACTATTCAAGGTGCCTGGTGATGGAGCGTCTATGGTCTCAGGTGATAATGGTGATGATGGGGATGATGAACGGTTGCTTTCAAAAGCTGATGCTAATAGCTGTACATCTACAATGGGGTCAAGTCCATTAATTGGGGTAAAGGTAGCTATGTTGTTATAGTTGGGGTCTAAACGCAATTCTGTAGTAAATAGATTAATCGACCCTGCTGCCAGGTCGATCGTGCCGCTTGGACGAATATCGCTGAGGGTTCCGTTAATCAGTAAACCACCTGCAACTTCAAAGTTAGCTAGTCCTGGACTAATCATCTGTAGGCGATCGCTTAGAGTCACTTGAAAATTATTTAGACCAATCTCAAATTCTCCCATGCCAAAACTAGGTGGATTTTCTTGACTACCTGCTGCTGCTGCTAAACCTGCTGCCTGATTTAAAAATATTTTACCTTGGGAGACTTCAACGTTACCGCCTACTTCTGGTTGCAAAGCTGTACCTGTAATCAGGACTTTTCCATCAATACCACCTTGAAAAACTCGTTGAAAGTCTATATTGAGTTGGTCTAATGTAATTGTCAGGGGGTTATTTATATCTGGTTCTTGACTGCCAAAGGGTTGAAAAATTGGTAAAACACCAATGACCTCAACTTTACCATCACTAATAATTCCTTGGAGTTCTTTTACCTCTATACGATCGCCCTGAAATAAAACTGTTCCTTCTAGGTCTGTTAGAGGTTGGGGAAATGCTGCTGCTGTGATACTTATATTTGCAAATTTAGCATATCCTTCTGGTTCTGGTTGTTGTAATGTTCCTTTGACCTGCAATAATATATCTCCTTGACCAGAGTTTAATGTCACCTGGTCGTTCAAGATATTAACTATCTGTAACGCATCATTTTTAATATTGACGCTGACATTAACTAAATCGCTACCTGCGGAAACTTGAGCAAAGGGCAGGTCAATGGGTACATCCCCTCTATACAAAATGGGGTCTCCAATTATAGAAATACCTCCACCAAAACGCAGGCGCCCAGTGTTATAACTAAATTCTGTTTGTGCTTTTTCAATGGGTGTTTCGTTTAAGGTGCCGTCTACTATATTGATTTTGCCTATAGCTCTGGGGTCTTCAAAATTTCCTCCTATTTCTGTTTCGGCATTCAAAATTCCTGTAATATTAATATTGATGTTTGGTGGTATATAATTTTGGGCAAATTTCTGTATTTCTCCTAAATCTATATTTTCTAATCGTAATTTCCCAGTCTGATTTTCTGGACTCAAATCTCCATTAAATGCTAATAATGTTTCTCCTGCTTGCACTTCTAGTGGTTTGACTGTCAGCACTTCGTTTTCATACTGACCCTGTACGAGAAATTTATCGATTTTGTAAGGTCCCCAATTCCAGTCGCTACCATTGATGTCAAATTTGCCGTCAACACCAGACTGCAAAGATCCTTCTGCTGTTACTTCTCCGGAAAAGGTTATATCTAGGTCTGCAAGGGGTGGTATTGGTATGGGACCATTTAATTGTTGACTTTCTTGTTGTTGTTTTAGCAAAGCTTTAATTTCGGCAAACCGACGCAGTTGGGAAATTACTGGTGTATTTTCTGGAAAACCTACTGCAACTGGTTGCACATCTTCAGCGTTGGCATAATTTGGAGTTGCTATACCTCGCGTAATGTCTTCTAAGTTAAACCATTGGAGGGCGGTCAAAATATCTTGAGCTTCACCTTTTTCAATTTTTAGGTTGCCAGCAAATTTGGGGTCGAAATTGGCATCGGGAGAATTAATATCGACCATTGCTTGTAAGATATATCGACTGTCACCTAATAATAATGTACCGTCATTGAGAGTTCCTATACCTTCGGCAAAATTTATATCTGCGGTGAAACTCTCTGCATCTATATAACCAATACTAGGTTTGGCAACTGCAAGATTTCCGTTTGCTGCGATGGAGTTCAGGTCGAATGTTCTCAGACCAGATATTGCTATTTTGGCGGATGCTTCCCCGGAAACTGGACCGATATCAAGTTGTGCTGCTGGTGCTATATCTAATAATTCTACAGGAAATTGCTCTAATGTTACTAGGAGGTTTTCTCCCTCGGTTACTCCTGCGAGTTTTGCTTGGTCGCGTTGAATTAAGAAAGCAGTGGGAAAATAGGTTTGCTCAAATCGGTCTAATACTAATTCTAGACGGTCTTGTTCGCCAGCAATTTTAAAAGTTAATCCGTCAGCTATTCCTGCATTTAATTTTCCAGATAAAACGGAATCAAAATCTACTGAATTTACGGCTAAGTTTCGCAAGACAACATCACCAACTAAACTCAAGTCTTTGATAGATTTACCGATGACTTTACCATCAAAGTTGACTCTACCTGTTAATAACTCTCCTTTTTTTTCTATGGGTAAATCTTGTGCTAATTTTTCTATAGGCAGAGATTCTAAATCAAAATATGATAAGTTGACATTAATATTAATTCCAGAAATTGTCGGTGGTTTTTGCTGTGAAAAATCTACACCTACTACTCCATTAGCATTAACGTTTGGCGGGATAGAAACTTTTTCTATTTCTACTTGTTTACCTTTCCAGTCAAACAGAGAATTAAGAGGTTGTTGAATAACTGGTAATTCTGAAAGTGTTAATTTTGCTTGAGCTGCTATAGCTTCTGGAGATAAATTTGCTAGGGTTCCAGATAGGTCTATATTTGTATTTAAAAAGCCACCAATTACTGGTAAATTTTCAGCTTTTCCTAATAATTTTTGTACTCGTCTAATAGCTGCAACGGTTGTTTTTGTCTGTTCTTGTTTTTCCAATGCTGCCGAAAATTGCTCTAAAGGAATTTGGTCTCCTACTACAGCAGTTTGCCATTTTTGACCTACTAATTCCCCTGTAATATTAACTGCTCCACCATCCGCTAAAAGTACTTTTCCTTCAGCTTCAGCAGCTATAGCTTCTGGGTTTAAATTTTCTAAATTTCCGGCGACTTTAGCACTACCGAGAATATTGCCATTTATTGTTTCTAAATAAGGCAAAACTAATTCTATAATTTCCTTATTCGTGTTATCCGTGCCCAAATTCGTGTCTAGCTCTTTAGCTATTTTTTTGACAAAACTCAATGGAATAGGTTCGGCGATCGCTGAGGCTGTAAAATTACCATTGTCTAATTTTCCTGTGGCATTAATTGTATTATTTCCAATAATTAATTTTCCGGATCCATCGGCGGCTATTGCTTGAGGATTCAGATTATTTAAGTTACCAAATATGCTGAGATTACCAAATATTTCTCCTTCAATTCCTGGCGGTAAAGTTGCGCTAGCTGGTATGGCAATTAAACCAGTTTTTCTGACTGTTTCTTCCAAAGGGCGTAAAGCAATATTTTCTGTTTCTATATTTGCAAAAAAGTTTCCTCGTTCGAGTTTACCATCAATATTAACTGCATTGCCATCAATAAATAATTTGCTATTAGTATTTACGGTAATTGCTTCTGGAGATAAATTGTTTAAATTTCCAGATAAATTAGCATTAACATTAACTTGACTATTAAAACTTTGAATAGCAGGAATTTGAGCTTGCAAAGTTTGAATTTGATTAGGTTCTACTGGTATTAATCCCGATGTTAAAACTGCTTCTCCCAAATCTAAAAGAGGATTTACTGCTAATTTACTGCTATTAACTGAAGCTTGAAAATTGCCATTATTTAATTTACCCGTAGCGTTAACAGTTCCTCCAGCAATAATTACCTTCCCATCCCCATCAATAGCAATTCCTGCGGGAGTTAAATTATTAATATTTCCAGATACAGTCGCTTCCCCTTGAACTTCTCCCTTAGTATCTGTTGGTAAAACATTATTTTTCAGAGAAACAATTTGTGCTTCTTTTAATAACTTTTCGACAGCAGTAAGAGATATTTGATTAGTTTTAACAGTCGTTTGAAAATTACCCGAATTTAAACTACCTGTAGCATTAATTGTACCTTCATCAATTTTGAGATTTCCAACTAAATCTCCTGCTATATTTTCCGGGGAAGGATTTGCCAGATTTCCTGATAAATTAACCTGACCATTTAGCCTACCATTCAGACTTTTTAACCTGGGAATATTAGCTCTAATATTATTTAACTGTTCCTGGTCAGTAATAACTCCAGAATTTACAGCAGATAACCCCAAATCTAACAAAGGATTCAGAGGTAATTCTTCAGTATCAACTAATGCTTGAAAATTACCATTATTAACTTTCCCATTAGCATTAACCGTACCATTAGCAAGATTAACATTCCCTTGAAAATCACTGGTTATGCCAGCCAAACTCAAATCATTTAGATTAGCTAAAAAAGTAGCTTCACCATTAACTTTTCCATCAGTTTGACTAGATAAAATCGGATTAGGAGTCGTCAGAAAACTTGCATTTCTCCCGATTCTTTCCAAAGCACTCAAACTCAATTTAACAGCATTTCCCTTACCTTGCAAATTACCATTATTTGCCCGAGCATTAAAATTAACTTGACCGTCAGCAATATTTAACGTTCCACTCCCATCCCCATCAATAGTATTAATTGAAAAATTACTTGTCAGACCAGAAAAATTAGCTTGAGCATTAACAACACCTTCCAACCCAGATGGTAAACCCAATGGTTTTAAAGGTTCTAAATTATCTAAAGAAATTTGATTGACAGTAACGTTGAGCTGCCAGTTTTCCAGATTAGCATTACCATCAATATTAACCTTTCCCCCACCAACTTCAACAACAGTATTTTTAATATTTGCCTGACTATTAACAATATCAACAGTACCACTCACCGGATAAACAGCTTTTGGTAACTGCCATAGAACTTGCCCCTTCAGACTTTCCAAAGCTCCAGCGATCGCCACTTCAGTAGAAAAGTTACCAAGGGGAAGAGGTGAAGTAATGCCATATTGTTGAGCGATCGGTTCTAGTGGTAAATTTTCCACCTTCAGGTTTAAGTCAACTACAGGATTAAAATTCATTTCCTGCTTCTGCTTAACTCCCGACTCCTGACTTTTAACTTCTAACTTTTGATTTCTAACTTCTAAGTTTTGAATTTTGACTTTTGTTTGCGTTTGCGTAGCATCCCCCAGGGAAGCATTCCCTAGGAAATTTTGAGTTTGTGGAAGTGACTCCCGACCGACTTCTAACTTTTGAGTTTTGAATTTTGTTTGCGTTTGCGTAGCATCCCCCAGGGAAGCATTCCGTAGGAAATTTTGAGTTTGTGGAACTAACTCCCGACTCCCGACTTCTAAGTTTTGAATTTTGACTTTTGTTTGCGTTTGCGTAGCATCCCGTAGGGAAGCATTCCGTAGGAAATTTTGAGTTTGTGGAAGTGACTCCCGACCGACTTCTAACTTTTGAGTTTTAACTTTTGTTTGCAAAGCATTCCGTAGGAAATTTTGAGTTTGTGGAAGTGACTCCCAACTCCCCACTCCTAACTTTTGAGTGTTGACTTTTGTTTGCGTTTGCGTAGCATCCCCCAGGGAAGCATTCCCTAGGAAATTTTGAGTTTGTGGAAGTGACTCCCGACCGACTCCCAACCGACTCCTGACTCCTGACTCCTGACTCCTGACTCCTTGTTGAACAGCACCCTTACCCGTAATTTTCCCTCCCACTACAGGAGTAATTTGTAAGTCAGAAAAACCAGCAGTTAAATTGACTGGTTGAAATTCTTGGTTTAACTGCGGACTAATAGTAAAATTTGTCGCGATATCCTGAAATCTTAATCTATCAACCCTAGTAACTTCAGTCGTTTGAACCTTTCCTGATACCACTGGTTGCAGCAAATTACCAACAATATTGAAATTAGTTTTGACACCCCCATCTAATAAAGGTCTAATATCCTGAATTTGACTACGAATTTGCTGAAGTTGCTGTTTGGTTTCTGCTGTTTCAATACGCTGCGAAAGTAAATCAATTTCTGTAGTAGCAGTATTAAACAAAGTGTCAAAACTAACAGGCAAAACCTCCGCATTCAAATTCAGATTAAGATTTTGAGGATCTAAGTCCGCCGTTGTTTGCGCCGTACCCTGGAGTTTTAATCCAATATTCCCATAGTTGGCGTTTAAATTTTCCACCATAACTTTTGGCCAAGCAACATTAGCAACCGTATTCAGGTTAACAGTGTCGCTCAGAAGACTGCTGTTAGCTTTCAACTCCTGTAAACTAACTTTTCCCTGGATATTTTGTACAAAGTCAGCAACTTTATCAGTTAATTTAATCTGAGTCCGGAGGTCTGCATTTAATTCCCCACTTTGCAGACTTACATCAGGAATATTTTCAAACGCTAATGCTAAAGGAGCAAATATTGGTAGTTGCAGTTTTTGCGCTACGACATCAGCTTTAATTTCGGAGTTTTTGAGATTAGCATCAGCATCAACCTGAAAATTACCCCCACCATCAATAACTTTGCCATTGAGGTCTACCAACCAACGTTGCAGTTTGTCCTTAGAAAAAACTTCACTATTACTTAAATCTAACAATATCGGTCCAGAAGACTTTCCTGTTTGAGTAGGCAAAATACTAACATCCAGTTCCGGGAAACGTAGAGCTGTAATATCAACATTAAAAGGTGGAGGTGGTAGATCTGCCAACTCTGGAATTTTAAACAAACCATCAGCTTCTTGTTGTATATTAGCTTCAGATTTTCCAAATGTAATATCAAGTTTCAGAGTCTTGAATAACAGAGGTCCAAGAGCATACCTAACCTTAACTATCTCCGTAGAAGCAGCGATCGAGTCTGTTGAGGTTGGAGGTACAGAGGAAGGACCAAATTCTAGATAACCAATTCTAAATTTTTTCAGTTCGCCCACTTTTACTGGTCTTTGGGTAAGTTTGGTTAGATTCTCACTCACCATTGGGGCTAATTTTTCTTGAAACCACCAAGTTCCTACTGCCCCCCCTGCTACAGAGACTGTCCCTAAACCGAGACCACTAATAATTACTATTCTGTGCCAGTTTCTGGACTTGGAGGTATCAGTTTGATTATGAGAATTTTCTGGAGTGTTGGTCATAAGTAAGTCAAAAGTTAAATTTTAAAAGTTTTATATTTTAAGCAAATATAATACCATTTTCAAAAAAGAATGTTACGAATAGTTTGAGTAATTAAAAGACTTTTTTGGAGATGTCTTTTTGACTAAAAATATAAGTTTAGACCTAAGAAATAATATCGAAGCCATTCATTTTGACTCCTGACTCAGTCCTCCTGACTCCTAAAAAATACCCTAGCTATTTGTAGCAAATATTTATCAACTAGTGGCAATAAATTGACCCTGTTCCCGTAGGGTGGAATGGCGAGGTCTCCTGTCCCTCCAAGACGCTACCTGTTAACGTAGTTGTGCCCTAGCAAACGCCATATCCAATCGACCAAGATAGGAAAACGGGCACCAAGAGAGGCAAAGCGGGAAAAGCATTTCCCTGTCTAAGGTTCATCATCAGTCTATGTCAAACACCAACCCGTTCCTTGCTATGGATGCTATATTTTTTTCTCTGTGTATTCTGTGTATCAAGATTTTAGGTAAATTTAAGTTACTTACGCTTCTCCAATTATTAAATCAAAAGCATTATTATTTCAGTGTTTCAACTATATATATAAGCCCGATTAAAGTTGTATAAAAAATATCCTATAAACAGGGAACAGATCTCAGAATTTTAAACTTTATGATCAAACAGGAGTTTCAATAATTTCTGAAGAGTGCTGTATTTAAGATAGTATTTGACTAGAATATTTCTGGACTTAGACTGAGTTTGGTATAGAATTCTAATAATACCATTCCTTTTTTTTGGAGATCTGGTCAAATAACTTTCCATAATTTGTTATGAATACAGACTATACCTCTTACAAAAGTAAAAATTAAATCTTTCTCCCTTGATGATAATTTAAACACATTATTTCTTTGTCTCTACTAACATAGACAAAACAATTGTCTATTCACATGAGGAAAAATTATGCGAGTATTTGTTTTACTGTTTAATGCTAGAACTGAAAATGAAGGAATTCATACTATTCAAAGTGGCGATCGTAATCAGGTCTTGATGTTTGAATCAGAGGATGATGCCACTCGCTTTGGTGTGTTGCTAGAAGCTCAAGATTTTCCTTCTCCGGCAGTAGAAGAATTTGACCAAGAAGAAATTATCGAATTCTGTAGGGGTGTAAATTATGAGTGGAAAGTTATACCAGCAGGTGCTTTGGAGATGCCCCCAGAGAATAATGTAGAAAATACTGATTGGCAAATAGATGCAGACCAAATTTCTGAAAAGGCTGAAAATTCAGAGTCTGACTTAGATAGAATTAGGCGTCAACTCGAAAATCTTTTATAGTTATTGGGCACAAAATTAAGTTAAAAATCAAAAATCAAAAGCATAAGCCCCTTGATGAATCAAGGAGCTTACAACGCTGAAGGCACTATGGATAAATATAGCAACTGCCATTACTCTCTTGACTTATAGAATATCTAAAACAACGGAATATCAATAATCAACCTTCTATCCTAGATAACTAAACGCCTTCGTTTATGGTTTGAGCACAATCTATAATTTTTTAATCAGTAATGGGCTAAAGATGGATAATTTACAGGCACGAGGTCATTTATTGACGGAACAGGTTAACCCTAATAGTCAGAATTTAGATAGGTTAAGCTCTTTAGAATTGGTGGACTTATTTAATCAAGAGGATCGGCGAACTTTAGAGGCGATCGCTGCATCCCGTTTACAATTAGCTCAGGCAGTGGACATCACGACTGAAGCTCTACGCCAAGGTGGCAAACTTTTTTATGTGGGTGCTGGTACAAGTGGTCGTTTGGGGGTATTGGATGCGGCTGAATGTCCTCCAACATTTTGTACGCCTTCGGATTTGGTACAAGGGATTATCGCTGGTGGTGCGGGTGCTTTAGTCCGTAGTTCGGAAGATTTGGAGGACCGGTTTGAGGATGGTAGTCAGGCGATCGCTTCGCGCCATATTACGAATTTGGATGTGGTAGCTGGTATTACTGCTGGTGGTACGACTCCTTATGTCCATGGTGCTTTGGAAGCAGCAAAACAAAGGGGGGCAAAAACAATTTTTATTACTTGTGTGCCTGTGGAGCAGTTTAGTGTGGAAGTAGATGTGGATATTCGGTTGGTAGTTGGCCCAGAGTTATTGGCAGGTTCTACACGCTTAAAGGCGGGAACTGTTACCAAAATGGCTTTGAATATTTTATCAACGGGAGTAATGGTAGGACTGGGAAAGGTTTATGGTAATCGTATGGTTGACGTAGCAGTGAAAAATACTAAGTTACGCGATCGCGCTCTACGCATTATTGAGGATTTAACTGAGTTGAGTAGGGATGAGGCCACAAATTTATTAAATAAAAGTAACGATTCAGTTAAGTTGGCACTTTTTATGCATTGGAGTGGTTTAGAAAAAGAAGAAGGCGACAGGATTTTATCTGAATACCAAGGTAATCTCAGAGCAGCATTGCAAAAAGTAGGAAAAATTGAGGATTAGAATTTAAGAAGTAGTCAGGAATTAGGAGTTAGGTAGGGGAGTAGTCGGATTGGCGGTGTAAAGCAGTCAGGAGTCAGCAGTTAGCTAGAACTGAGAATAGGGTGGATAGGAATTTTCACCCTACCAAACCCATTTGTCTGTCTATAAGGTCTATCCCTTATACGGAACTCCTGAAAACTTTGTGGGGAGGGTGGGAAGTAAGAATCTTGTCTACAGTTCTCAAAAAAATGTATTTTTCAATGCACTTTTCTCTGGAAAAAGCCTCTCAAAGACTTATACATAAGTTGTCTATTTTGTAAAGTTTTATATTAAGAAAGATGTGGGTAATGGATAGCTGTAAGGTGTGGTAGGTATTAAACTCATCAGGGATAAAGATAAAATTTCACGAATGATTTAGGATTGCTATATGAACAAAAAATAAATACTTTACAGAATAGTGGGAGGTTTTGCTATTTTTTTATCCTGAAAAATAAAAGAATATAATTTAGTGTAATAAATCATGTATAAACTCCGATAACTAGAAGTTTATAAGAACTGAATATACTGAATATCTGGATAAATAACTACAGAATTGGCTTTGGTGATTTTAAGTATGAAACTTCTAAAATGTAAATTTTGATCCAAAAATAAGAGTGCAAATCATAGCTATTTTTCCTAACTAAGGGATTAGAAGGGAGTTTTTATACCTCGTGAATCCTGACTCCTAAAATGTCATACATTTATTCAGGAACGCCCATAATTTATATAATATGAAATCCAGTTATACAGTTGTCACAGTCTATACTTCCATTCAATGCAGACATAAAATAGCCGGAATATCTCAAGATTTTTCCTACTCTCACCTTTCCTTTCTCCTCTCTCCCGACTACTGAATAATTATACGATAACTAATTATCCAGATGCTATATGAGATATCTATTATTAATAACTACTTTATCAGTTGTTTTAATGATGAAGTTATTGAATATTGCTGGAGTTGTGCAAAGACCAGCTTTCGCAATACCTAGCTTCGGAAATATTAGCAATGACTGGAGAATTTCTCAAACATATATACCTCCAGATCGAGGCGCACCTCCAACTACAACATCTTCAGGAACCCGTGGAGGTGAGCAATGCCTTTTGTCTGAAAAAAAAATTGTTCCTCTTCTAATACCGGGAAATAATATTGGAGTAACATTATCTAAACATCCGACATTTTTTATCTATATTCCTCCCTATCAAAAAGCTCAAAAAGCAAGGTTTTTTCTGACAGAATGGATTTCACAGGAAGAAATATACGAAGAAGATTTTCAGCTGCCTAAAAAATCAGGAATTATTAAAATTAAGATTCCTGCTGAAAAATCAGCTCCTTTGGAAATTGGAAAAACCTACATTTGGGGAGTACAAATATGGTGTGAATATGACCCTCTAGGAGAAAGTGCAGATTATTTTAGTCAAGGTTTTATAGAGCGTATCCAAGCTGATAGATATTTGCTTGAAAAGTTAAAAACAGCAAGACCTCTAACTCTGTCAACTGTTTATGCTTCCCAAGGAATTTGGTATGATGCTTTAGAAAGTATAGTAGAACTTCGTAGCCTAAATATAGAGAATCCTCAGTTAATAGATGACTGGAAAAAATTATTTGAATCAGCTAATTCTCAGGGGAAGGAAGAATTTATTCAAGCACCTGTATTAGATTGTTGTCAAAGAGAAGATTAAATTAGTTATCATTTATCTTACTGGGTAGTAACTGCTGAATTCATGTGTACAATGGAGGGTTAAGACTTGCAATTCACACCAACTACTAATTTTTCAAATAAGTGTGAGGTTCTTAAATCCAATGTTAAAAATATAAATAAATCCAACTATTGGTGGCTGAAAAAATAAGGGTAAGGGAGAAGGAAGAAGGAAGAAGGAAGAAGGAAAAAGTGGATGGGGACTCAAACCCCAACAAGCTTGTAAACACCCCCGTTGACGGTGGGGTATCAAACTCAAGAGAAAAAATTAATTATTAATTACTTCTCCTTAAAACAGATAGGATTTAGGAAAAGGATTTTTTTTACTTATTTCTTCTGTAAAAAAGAGGATTTAAACCTTAATTATATCAATTCCGGTAGCATCACTATTCTCAGGTAAGGATCAGGAAGAAGGCTTTAGTTATCTAGGAGAGAAGGAAGAGGGAAGAAGACTTCAGAGCAAGAAAAAAACTTAAATTTCCTGTAGATATTTACACTAACTTTTACACAAACTATACCAACGGACATCATATTATTCGGTAAATACAAAAAAACTGATGACTGATAGATAAGTACTAATTAGGGTCTGCTGAATAAAGTCTTTTTGCTCTTTGTAGGAGACAGGAGACAGGAGACAGGAGACAGGAGAAATGGGAATGAGCCAGGAGGTAGGAGCAAGAATTGTCTCTCAATTTTTCTGCCATAATCATCCTAAAATACCAGCATGCATGAGCTTTTTCCACCAAAAAGTTGGTACTTTTTTCAACGCTAAAACGCTAAAACCTTTATCTGTAAATACTTTTAGAATTAATCAGCAAGCCCTAATTACTTAATAATAGAAATAGGATTGCTATATATTATATAGCTTCAAAAAAAAGCTTTCAAAGCCCATAATAAAGTAATCAAAAAAAAAGATTTTTTATGTGGAAAAAAATAATTAAAAATCTTGCTTGGAAATGGCGCGCTGTATTCTTTACAGTCCCTAGTATTACTGTCTTATTAATCGGGATAAATTGCACAGGTAGTTTGCAAATATTTGAGTTAGCAGCATTCGATCAATTAATTAGATTACGTCCCCAAAAACCTGCCGATCAAAGATTTTTGATTGTGGGATTGACTGAGTCAGATATACAAACGTTGGGGATGACAATTTTATCAGATGAACTACTTGCTAAATTAATAGAAAACTTGAAAAAATATCAGCCAGCAGCAATTGGTTTAGATATATATCGAGATTTACCAGAAGAACCAGGATATGAAAAATTAGTAAAAGTATTTGAATCTACACCAAATTTAATTGGTATTAAAAAGGTAGTTGGTAATCAAAATGATTCTCCCATTAACCCCTCACCAATTTTAGATAAATTGAATCAAGTTGCAGCCAATGATGTGCCTATGGATGCGGATAGTAAGATTAGAAGATTCTTTTTATATTTGACAGATAAAGAAGGTAAAATAGTACCAAGTTTAGGATTAAAACTAGCAAAAATTTATCTTAAAAAAATCAATATTTTGCCTAAACCTGCGGTAGTTAATTCTGAATATTTACAGTTGGGAGAAGCTATATTTATTCCTTTTGAAAAAAATCATGGTGCTTATATAAAAACTAATGCTGAAGGGTATCAAGCTATTCTTAATTATCGCAACCCAGAAAATACATTTCAACAGCTTTCAGTAAGTGATGTTTTAAATAATCAAATTTCTCCTGAATTAGTACGCGACCGGATTATTTTAATTGGCTCAGTAGCAGAGAGTAAAAATGATTTATTTCTCACACCTTACAGTAGCAAAATTATTGGAATTCCTGAAAAAATGTCCGGGGTAGAAATTCATGCCAATATTACTAGTATGATTATTAGTTCTGCTCTTGGTGAAATTAATCTTATTAAAATATGGCCGGAATATTTAGAATGGCTATGGATTTTTTCCTGGTCAGCATTAGGGACAAGTGTTAGTTGGAAATGGCGATATTCTGGAGGTTTTTCTCGATTTTCTGGTGAATCTATTATTGCTTTATTTGCTGCTAATGCTGGATTAATTTGTATTAGTTATTATGGGTTTTTATGGGGTTTATGGATTCCCATAATACCACCATTATTAGCTATTTGGTTATCGGCGATCGCCATTACAGCTTTTGTTGCTAAAACTGCTGGATATATTCGTGAGGTGTTTAGTCGTTATTTGACTGATGAAATAGTAGCCAACTTATTAGAAAATCCTGATGGATTAAATTTAGATTGTCAACGACGAAAAGTGACGATTTTGATATCTGATATTAGAGGATTTTCGGCTATATCTGAAAGGTCAGAACCAGAAATGATTTTTGCTATGTTGAATATTTATCTAGCAAGAATGACGGAAATAATTAATGAATATGGTGGTACTATTGATGAGTTTATTGGTGATGCTATTTTAGTTATTTTTGGTGCTCCTACTCAGAAAGAAGATGATGCAGAAAGAGCTGTTGCTTGTGCAGTGGCAATGCAGATGGAAATATATGATGTGAATGCTAAATTAAAAGAATTAAATTTACCAGAAATTCAGATGGGAATTGGGATTAATACTGGAGAAGTAGTAGTTGGTAATATTGGTGGTAATAAGAGGTCTAAATATGGAGTTGTTGGTAGTAATATTAATTTAGCTTCTCGGATTGAATCTTATACATTAGGAGGTCAAATTCTAATTTCGGAAAATACTCTCGAAGCAGTGAGTTCTATTGTTAAAATAGTTGAGCAAAAATCAGTAAAAATCAAAGGCTTTGCTGAAGCTATAACTATTTATCAAGTAGGAGGTATCGCCGGAAAATATAATTTATTTTTACCCCTAACATCAGAAAAATGTGTGGCTTGATCAGAAGCAGTTCCTATTCAGTTTGCAGTTGTTGATGGAAAGGAAGTTAGCGAAAAATTAATCTCCGGCAGTTTTGTCAAAGTATCTGCTAATTGTGCTGAAGTAAAATCTGATTATTTGGTAGATTCAATGAGTAACCTAGAGATTCATTTATTAACTGGAAATCTTCAAAAAGAAAAAATGGATTATATTTATGCCAAGGTAACAGGTGGAAAAGAAGATAAAAGTGGATTTTATATACATTTTACTGCTGTATCCCCAGAGGTTGAAAATATTTTACAAACTTGGGTCATAGCTAATAGTTAAGAAAGGAGTCAGGAGTTAGGAGGAAAGAAGAAAGAAAAGAAGAAGAAAGTTTTTGTTTGCTGGCGCACAAAGCAGGTTAGTTAACGCGGAGCGCGGAACAGAGTTCTATCGCTAATTAGGGTTTGCTCAAAAAGTCTTTTTAAGGAGTAGGGGAGCGGGGGAGTAGGGGAGTAGAGAGTAGTTAGGAGAAACGAGGAATTATAGAAAAGATAGTCGGAACAATTATCAGAGTGATTCTTCTGCTATCCCCCCTGCCTTTTATCATTTTCTTTGTGGGTTTAATACCCCACCGTCTACACGGTGTTCAAAATTACTTGGGGTGAGAATCCCCATATAATTTTCCTCCTGTCTCCTGTCTCCTGTCTCCTGTCTCCTTCTTCAAGCTAACTTTTTGAGCGAACTCAACTGAAAACCAGGCACTTTTTTTGACCTAAAAAAGCTAAAACCTTTATATGTCAATGGTTTTATATTTAATCAGCAAGTCCTAATTAAACGGACGTGATATTCACAAGTCAAAATTGAATTCTGTATAACTGGAGAATCAGTAATACCATAGCTCCTGCGTTAATGCTTGATTTGACAACTATAGCGCTACATTATTAGGAGTAGGGAGTAGGAAGTAGGAAGTAGAGATGGAAAAAGCTTACGAGATAAAGCTTTTGGCAATTAGCTATTTCTGCAATTTATCAATATACCAGCGCGTACTGCTATACCTTACCTTAGTATTTTTCCCAACACCTACCAGCTAAAACCTAACACCTAACACCTCATTACTCTTAACGAGAATAAGCTTGAACATATCTAAGTATCCCACGAGCGATCGCCTGTGCCATACGACTACGTTGAACAGGGTCCGCAAGAATCCTAGAATCATAATTACCAGTGACAAAACCCACCTCTACCAATACAGCAGGCATCTTAGTCTTTCTTAGCACATAAAAACGAGCCCGCTTCACACCACGATTATTCATTGTGGGGAAACTTTCCAACATACTATTCTGAATATACTGTGCTAAAGCCTGGCCACTTTGATAATAAAAAGTCTCTAAACCATTAACATCAGGACGCCTCATACTAATAGCATTAGCATGAATACTCACAAACAGATCCGCACCGACCCTATTGGCCAATTCTGCCCGTGGTGGTAAATCTAAATCCCGGTCTGTCTTACGAGTCATCACTACTTGTATATTATTCTGCTCCAGGATTTGAGCTACCTCCAATGACATGGGCAAGACAATATCCTTCTCTCGCAGACCAAAACCCACTCCACCTAAATCTGTAGGTCCTCCGTGCCCAGGATCTATAACTATCATTAACCGTCCATCACGCTGGGGTAATCGATTCGGCAAAGGAAAACGACGATTACCATTATTAGTAGTATTAGAACGGCGGTCGTTGCGACGAGGCCAGGGGAAAGGCCAGCGTCTCGGACGTAAATTTCCTTGAGAATTCTGAGGTAATCTATTCTGAGGAGGTGAATTTGGTGGTAATGAACTGTTTCCCCGTGATAAGATTGAAGGCCTGGAATTAGAAGATTGTTGTCTAGGATCGGGTCGCCAACCAGGAGGAGTAGTGCCAATATTACCCCAACCCATGGGTAAAGATAACTTTTGTGGAGTAAGCTGAGTTACCTCGGCAATTTTAACATTAGTAGCAGGCTTAACCAGAATTGTTACTGTTTCTGGATCTTCTTGACGTATCTTTGCCCAAATTAAAGGACTGCCCACCCTTCGGCCAGGTAACTTTAATCGGTCATCAACCTGAGCACCATATATAGTAATTCCATAAGCATCCTCTTCAGAATCCCAACCACTGGTATAGTTCAGAGGTCGATCCCCTGTAATTACTAAGTCAGTACCATTTTTCAATTCTACTGACTTAACAACTGCAAAACCAGTACCTTGATTAATTGTTGGTGGTGTTTCTCCTTGAGGCCATATTGCTACTCCACCTGCATAAGCACGAGCTTGCCATTGAGTTTTGGTATCTGGAAGACTCACTGTCAAACGAACTACTGCAGGTGTTATTGAAAGCTGAGTAAGTTGAGTAATTGTTAATCCAGATTCGTTAAATCTTTGATTTGACTTGACATCTTTTGCTGTGAGAGTAGCATTCAGAATATCAATGGTCATCCAGGTACGGTCAACACTCTGCTTGAGTTCAATTTCTGGTAGTTTACCGCTCGTTTTTAGAACTACTCCATCTTGCTTTACTTGGACATCTTCTACAAGAGTTGGCGTACCAGTGGTAGCAACTTGATTAACAGGAGCAGGGTTTCTTGGTCTTAGTATATTTTGATTACTCGGTCTCTCTATTCTGCGAGGAGCTAAAGGCGAATTTTGAGATAGTGGGGGTGGAGACTGAGGACTTTGAGGTGGTGGGGATGGAGACTGGGAACTTTGAGGTGGTGGGGATGGAGACTGAGAACTTTGAGGTGGTGGGGATGGAGACTGGGGTTTAAGGTTAATATCTGAAGTAGAGGCAATCTTTTGAGGTGTGGGTATTTGCACAGTCCATTCGCTAGGAGATATGCCCCTAAATTGCACCTGTTTTGGGTCAAGAGTATACCCATTATTTAATTCTACTACAATCCTAGCTGTTTGAGAATTAAATTGTCCTACTCTAACTGCTTTTATTGCCCCACCGACAACTTGAGAAGTTCTTATACCACCTAAAGTTGTGCCAGGCAAATCTATAACTAAGCGAGTTGGGTTAGTTATTAATTGTGCTTTTGGCTGAACACCTCCTTCAGTAGTAAAAGATAGTCGATTCTGATTTGCTTGAAACTGCCAAGATTCTAGGGTAGCAGCTTCAGTAGGACTTCCAAGTACAAAAACACTGAGTATACTTGGAAGTAGATAGCGTACCATTAGATTTTTTCCCATCTGGGTACTTTTGAGAAATATCACACGATTTCCTGGATATATATTTTTCATATCAAGTTTAATACTTTATGAACCCCTCTAAATATAGATGATGTATTGATATACCCCTGATAATTTTTGGTGAATAGAATAATTATTAAGCTGTAAAATTTACTCATACACCGAGTTCACACTTCAATAACTACTCTCAGCATAACTAGAGGAACATAGTATCATACAACTTCCTACATACTACATAGTTGTCAGTTATTCCAAATAAATTTATTAATTTGGACAATATTTTTTATTCCTTGTCGATAGTTGCGGGTATTATAGCGATTTTCTTTCATATAGCAGAAGCAAGAGGTTTAATGATTGATATTTCCTTGTTTGAGCTATTTCATAAGTACAATACAGTAATGACGACTGCTATTGGGAAAATTATAGATTTTTACAGATAGTTGTAGGTTTCTAAGAACGGTAAATTAAGTAGACCTATTAATCTTAAGGTCAGGTTAATTCTGTCTAAAATTATAGATATAGTTCCTTAAATGATGTATTCAATCTGAAGAGCAATTTTCTAGAGTGACGTTGGTGATTGGAGGTATGAAATCAGTAATTTAGGTAAATATAAGAGTAATTCTTTGAATGGCAAGATTAGATATTGTCTTTACTTAATTGACCGAAAAGTACATTTCTTTCTCCTGAATCCTGACTCGGTCCTCCTGACTCCTAAGTAATTAAGGTTAATATCATACAATAATCCACCAACGCCTCTGGAGTAAATTATTGAGATATATTTGTGCGATCGCATCATAGTTTGAAAATTTGCAGTCATCTTAAAAGTCCTTTGTATCTCGAGAAGCAGAAATCATACTAAAATGTATCCAGCAATCTCGTCCCTGTTGTTTAGCTTCATATAAAGCTTGATCAGCTTGGCCTATAAATGTATGGAGTGTTTGAGCCAATGAAGGGATCTGAGTCGTAACACCAAGACTGATAGTAACTATTTGTTCTTTCCCACTAGGATGAGGAATACCTAAAGCCTTAATCGCTGATTGAATCTGTGCTGCTACTTCACAAGCCCCACTTTGGTCAGTATTTGACAAAATCACAGCAAACTCTTCCCCCCCATAACGAGCGAACAAGTCTGCCGGACGTTTCAAAACCCCTTGAACTGCATGAGCTATTTTAATCAAGCATTTGTCTCCTTGTTGATGACCGTAAACATCATTGTATAGTTTGAAATAATCCACATCAAACATAATTAGAGATAAAAATTGCTTTTCTCTTGCCATTCGTCGCCATTCTTGGTCTAAAAATTCATCGAAGTAACGACGGTTAGAAATTTTAGTTAAACCATCCAGTCGAGCCAGACGTTCTAACTTGAGATTTGCTTCTTGAAGTGCATCTAGGGTTTTACCTAACTCATCTGCTTGTGAGCGAGTTTGAGCAAGTAGATGGGAATGTTCTAAAGCGACGCTAAACTGAGTTGCTAATTGTTTGACGAATCTAATTTCAGTGGAAGTCCATTCACGGCTTTTTTCACATTGATGAATACAAAGCAGTCCCCAAAGTTTTGAACCCATGATTAAAGGCATAATAATTTGTGCTTTAATCTGAAATTGCTCTAAGATTTCAATATGACAGTCTTTTAAACCAGCATTGTAAATATCTGTCAGCACTTGCATACGCCCCTGTTGATAATGGATGGCATACTGTTCGCCAAAACAATCATCATTCACTTTAATCGAAAGGGCCGAATCATAAATGGGTAAAACGCTTTCAGAAACAAATTCTCCATAGCAGTAGTTACTTTCTGGGTAGAAGCGGAATATGCCTACGCGATCGCTCTCTAGAGCTTTTCTGACTTCTTTGGCAGTAGTTTTAAATAAGGTATGGAGGTCGAGAGATTCACGAATTTCTGAAATTAAGTTGAATAAAATCATTTGTTGTTGGCTAGCTGCTTGTAAATCTTTGGCTTTTTGTTCGACTTCAGCTAGTTGTTCTGCTTGCTGCACTGCAAAGCCTAGTTGAACAGCAATTTGAGCCAAAAAATTTACTGCTGTAGTTTCCCACTCACGGGGTCTGGAATGCTGATAGGCAGCTAGAATACCCCATAGTTTTTGTTTAATAAAAATGGGAGCAGTTGCATAGGAGCGGATGTGAAATTGTTCTAATATTTCAATATGACATTGCGACAATCCTGCTTGATAAATATCTTTTACTACGAGTGTTTCGTTATTGCGATACCGACCACCTTGATACTCTTGAAGATAACAATCATTCCAGACAGTGTTTTTGTATGTAAACTCAAGTTCATCCCAACCAACTTCAGCAAATTCAAAGTCACCAACAAATTCACCCCCCCAGTCTTCATTAAAACGATATACTGAGACCCGTTCGACACTTAAAAGTCTACAAGTTTCTTTTGTGGTTGTCCGAAAGATTGTTTCTAGGTCGAGGGATGCTCTTATCTTGCTGATAACTCGGTATATTGTCTTTCGTTGTGCATATATTTGCTCTAGTTGTTCAGTTTTATCATGCAGTTGATCCTCTAAATTATCAATGGTAGGTAATCTCAATAACCTAGATATTTGATTAACAATTTTACGGCGAATCGTAGATAATATAGATTGAGGTCTTTTTTTATTCATCAGGATTTTTTATAAAAATTTATAAGCAAAATATAGCACTTTAAAAAAAAAATCTGTTTAACCGTATTTTCTTTGCTATTGATATTATTTAGGGTTTGCTGAAAAAGTATTTTAGTAGGAGTAGGAGACAGGATAAATGGGAATGAGCGAGGAAGTAGGAGTAAGAATTGTAAGAATGATTTTTCTGCCCAACTATGCGCCTAAAATACTAACTTTTTGAGCGTTTTAGACTGAAACAGGCGCACTTTTTTCGTTCCCAAAAAGGCACTTGTCTTTATATGTCAATGCTTTTATATTTAATCAGCAAGCCCTATTTATATTTTTTTGTATTGAAAAGCGGAGTAGTTGAGCATTTAAATATGAAAAAAAATGATACTTAATCTAGATATCAAAGATAGAGGTAAATCCAATCTAAAAATCACTCCAGTTTATTGTTAATATTATTCAATTTTACTTGGTATAATGTAGCAGAAGGAAGAAGGAAAAAGGAAAAATATTGCGTTGTCTGAGTTTTAAGCTTTTGATATATCCTAACAGTAATAGACCTCTGCGGAAATTAAGATTTAACGACCTTTTTACAGGGGTTTCAGTTGAATTATCGGAGATGTCTAATGGTGACTCCTAATATAATATCCACACAATCTGATGAACCCACTTCACAAGAGGGGAGATATAGCCAGCATTTTAGTATTTAATATTGATATTAATTACTAAAGCCATAAAGTAAAGTTTGTTCATTGTTTTTCCATCTCAAACAATGAACAATTAATCATAAAAATCAGAGTAAAAGTATAGGCGATAGCTAACTATTAACTTCTTGTATTTGTGATGTTAAAAATCGATCCATCCACGCTTCTAAATAGGCTTGATTTGCTGCTTGTTCTTCTGGATTTTCTGTATCTAAAGGATGAGGTGCTAATCCTAAAAGTGCTGCTGTTGTGACACAAAACATTGACTTTTGAAAAGTCTGACAAATTTTGACTCGTAAATTATCTGTACCTCGGTTAGTTTTTTGATAAACTTCTAGAAGATAATCTGGTAAAAAATGTCGCATATCTTGCATTAGTAATGTGGGTGGAATTCCTGCTCCTCCAATAGGTAATGGATCTGCATATAAAGCACCATAAGTAAATCGACTTTGTTCGTGGTCTATTTGTTGAGCTTGAGCATTGTATGAAACTGTTCCTAAAAATGGCGTGCCTCGGAAGAAAATTGCTTCTACATAGGGAACTGCTGTATCGGTTAAAAATGTTAAACCTACTGATTCAGGAATTATTTCATAATGTTTACTTTTTACATTTACAGCATAGGTAATTGGTAAATTTGCTGCTGCGACTAATCCTGATAAAATATGATCTACTACTTGAGGAATAGATGTTATTTTCCCCTGGTCATACTTATCAGATAAGGTCATAAATATGTCGCTCATTACCCGCCAAAATTGACCTAAAGCACTGTAATAAGCTTGTTGACGTACCATGTCTGGTAAAAATTCTGGAAATAATTGATTGAGTGGCATTAACATCAAGTTTCCTGTGATTTTGGCATCTATTACTGCTTTTGCTAGTTGTTGAAATTCTGGTGAATCTAAATATTTATCGAGACCTCCACCTCCATGCCATAACATTCCTCTCATACAATATTCTGCATATTCATAATTAATCCGGTCGTGCCACCAAAACTTAAGTAATTTACCTAATGAAATTTTGCCGTTGAAGTATTTAAAAAAGGGAAATAATTCTAAAAATTGATGTTCGGCAATATAAATTAGATTCTTGGAATAGGCATCTAATACAATCCCATAACTTTTCAAAATTCCGACAACTTCTAAGACGTTTTCTGGTGTATCTTTTAGTAGAGCTTGACCAGATTTTAAACGATTAATATAGACTGAAAGTGGATGATTCTTACATTTTAAAATGGTGTTTGTCATAATTGTTTTTCCTAAGTTTAATTTTTTTGATTTGCTAGAGTTGCTAATACTAAATATCTCGCGTTTTTGCTACATTTTATTAAGAGCAGGGATATAAGAAATAATAGTTCTTTACTTCATACTTACAATTGCTAAAAATATTGCTTAACCTTGCTTATTACTTAATAACTGAAGTGTTTTATAAATATAGTATTATTTTTAAGGATTGGTCTGAAGAGATATTGATATTTCATGTTATTTATATCCCCATTCCATTTTACAAAAATTGAATTATCTAGTTTGAATTATGAACAACCTAATAATATTATGTCCGGTTGAATAGTTATAAAAAATGAGAGAATAGTCAGTAGGGAATAAGAAAGAAATTTTTTTTTATCGTGCTATTATCCGGACATGATATAACTGAAAAAGACAAATAATTCTCTATTCTGAATTCTTCTCCAAATTCTTCTTATCCAGAATAGTTAACGAGTAGAGGCAAGGGATTGATCGCTGACTTTTTAACTACCTGTGACAACATAGGTTGACCTGCGCTCATTGTATTTGCTTCAGTTTCAGTCCAACGCAACATCCAATTTGGTTGTATTCCCAGAATAACTATCAAAATTATCAAGATAATGGCTGGTATTCTATCTGACCATTCTACAGGAGACAAATTCACAACTGTTTCAGATAACCTACCAAAAAATACTCGGTTCGCTAACAGCAAAAAATAGGCTGATGTTAACCCTGTTCCGATCATACAAAGAAGAGTGGGAACTGTAAACACGCTGAAACTGCCTCTAAACACTAAAAATTCGGAAATAAATCCAACCATTCCTGGAATACCAGCACTTGCCATTACTCCTAAAATCATCAAACTACCAATCAATGGTAAACCTTGTTCTGGGTTTAACAAACCACGCAATATATCTATATCGCGAGTGCCAGCTTTTTTGTAAACTACTCCCACTAATAAAAATAGTAGGGCTGAAATTAGACCATGGCTAATCATTTGAAATACTGTTCCCAAAATACTGAGGGGAGTTGCTGCGGCACTTGCTAATAGAATATAACCCATGTGACCAACGGAACTATAGGCTACCATTTTTTTCATGTCTTTTTGGACAATCGCATTAAATGAACCATAAAGTACGCTGACTACTGCCCATATTGCTAACCATGGAGAAATATATACCCAAGCTTCTGAGAACATATTTAATCCAAATCTCAGTAAACCGTAAGTCCCTAGTTTCAACAGCACTCCTGCTAAAAGTACGGAGATAGGTGTGGAAGCTTCAACGTGAGCATCGGGTAGCCATGTATGGAAGGGAACTAGAGGAATTTTAATGCCAAACCCGATGACTATTGCTCCTAATAATAATAGTTGAGTTCCTAAAGGTAGGGTATGGGCAACTACTTGGTCGTAAGCGAAATTAGATGAGCCACTTAACCACGCTACTCCTAGGAACCCAGCTAGGACTAAAATTCCTGAAATTGCTGTGTAAATCAGAAATTTTGTGGATGCGTAACCCCGTTTTGGTCCTCCCCAAATTGCTATTAATAGGTATAGAGGAATTAGCTCTAGTTCATAGAAGATAAAAAATAGTAGTAGGTCTTGAGCAAGAAAAGCTCCAAATACGCTGACTGCTAGCAACAATATTAGGGAGTAATAAAAACGGGGTCTTTTGATTGACTTGTCTGTGGCGTAAATAGCAATAGCAGTTAACAGGCCATTTAATACTACTAATGGCATAGATAAACCATCTATGCCAAGGGAGTAATTTAATCCCAGGGAGTCTATCCAGGGCACTAAAACTACAAATTGTAGATTTGGATCTTGTGGGTTAAATTCAGTCAGTAGTACTAAAGACCATACGAAACTAATTATGGCCACAACTAGAGCGATTTGCCTGGCTAATTTTGGCGAGAAAGTGCTTGGCCAAAAACCAATGATAGCGGCACCTATTAATGGCACTAAGAGCAGACCGTTAAGCATTTATTAATATTTTCCTTTGATGGGAATTGAGAGAGTGTTTGTAAAATGAATATTAAATCATGTAGGGTGCGTTAGTGTCACATAATGTACCATCCCACAGCACGCGGTGCGTGAAGTGTAAAACCGACCATTATTCCAGAAATGGTAAGCGTGCCGTCACACACCCTACTTAATCTTTTGTTGACAAACAGTCTCTGAGAAATTGATTTAAGTGCAAATTACTTAATAGGATATTACAATATGTCCTATATTTTACTAAGCTTTTAGTTAGGAAGCGAGAGAATAGTTTTCAAGAAATATTAATTAGGAATTGTAATAATAATTTTTTTATTCTTAATACTTGATCCTGCATTCCTAGTTAAAAAGCGTTTCGGTACGGAAAATGCTGATAGCTAGTTAAGGTGTTTAGTAAAAATTGCAAAAAATTTTACTTTATTAGGTAAAAAAATCTGCAATATCAGCTTGTAAATTAACTTTTTATTTGCTCCTAAATCAAAAAAAACTACAAAAATAATTATTGAAAGTGCTTTCTATTTTAGTTTTGATTCCTCAGTCCATACGTCAATTATGGCAAGTTGGACAAACTGTACTTGGCTTAATTTTCCGCCATCCTCTGACAGGTGTTAGTGTAGTCCCCATTTTGCCTGATGGCCGGATAGTTTTAGTTCGTCGCCGTGACAATAATAAATATGCTCTACCAGGAGGTATGGTGGAATGGGGTGAAGATGTTACAACTACTGTGAAAAGGGAATTATTTGAAGAAACAGGATTAGAGTTAGTTAAAATTCGTAGATTAGTGGGAGTATATTCTGCACCAGATCGAGACCCTAGAGTACATTCTATTAATATTTTGGTTGAGGCTGATGTTCGGGGAAATATGAATGTTCAAGATACTTTGGAAATTAGTAATGTTCAAGCTTTTGAAGTTACATCTTTGCCGGATAATCTTAGCTACGACTACGACCTACAATTAAAGGATTATTTTACTGGTTTGACAATTTTAGCTTAATTTCGTGATTCTATAATCTCACATTAAAAAAGGATTATTTGAAGGTATTTTCACTTGAATATATAAATTTGGGCGAGATATCTGTTAAATTTTATAATTCCATAGTTATGCACTTTTTATGGCGTAATTCTCGTATCAAGTTGTCTGGTGGACTATTGTTTTGGCGTGAAATTGGTGGTAATTCAAATAATGTAGTTTTTCTACATGGGTCTTGGTATAACAGTAGTCAGTGGTTACCAGTGATGGAGCGGTTGAGTCTACATTACCATTGTTTTGCACCAGATTTACCAGGGTTTGGTGAGTCAGAATTTTCTTTTACTCATTACTCTATCAGTCAAATAGTAGAATCTTTGGCTGAATATATAGCTACTTTGAAATTGGAGAAAGTATATTTAGTTGCCCACTCTTTAGGAGGTTGGATAGCTGCTAGTTATGCTCTCAAATATTCTGAACAATTATTGGGCGTGATATTAATATCTCCTGAAGGAATTAACCTTGCTGCTGTTAAAGCACGTTGGCGGTTATTTAGATGCTTAATTCAAAAACCTTCTTTTTTGTGTTGGGTTTTACAATTAATATATCCTTTTGTTAGGTTATTAGGCGCTCACACAAAAATTAAGAATATTCTACAATTTCGACAAAAATTATTACTTTCTTCAACCGGAACTAAAATTTTATTTCGACGTAGGTGGACAGAAATTCAAGCTGAGTTATTGACAGAAGAATTGGCTTTTTTGAAAGTAAAAACGTTGATTTTACAAGGTTATAAAGATACGAATATTGCTTTATCTATGAGTAAATTTTATGCGGATTTATTGCCGATGGCGAAACTTCATTTAATTAATTCTGGCGGTGATAATTTACCCGAACAAATGCCAGATATTGTAGTAGAAAAAATTACGGATTTTCTGAGTGATGGAGATAATTTTTAGTGTAGAGTAGGTAGTAGATTGATGCAGCAATAGCACATTAGCTTTTTCAATTTAATTCTTGTTAGATTAAGATTTGATTTGAGGATTGATTTTTATAAAGTAATATGTTAGGTGTGTCAGTCTAGTAGATTACACAGAGAGATTATCTGAATTTCTGATTCTATTAGAATTAATTTGGTATGTTTTTCAATATTAAGTTTTTTGAGTAGGAGTTAGGAGTAGCGAATATATAGATTTTAGGAGAGTTCAACTATTAATAATTAATATTGCAGGGGACAGCGGGAAATACATTTTCCCTTATTCGTTTCATCATCTGTCTATCTACCCTAGTTTCATCACAGGTTGAAAGAAGCAAAGTTAGAGAAGAGAAATTAAATAATTTTCGGTTCACCAATGAAAACTGTAGAGCTTAATTCTACAGAAAATAGTAAGATGCATATACTACCATACTTTCTCTGGTTTTGATTGAGATATTTTAGGGGGTTGTTGAAGCATTGGATGAGCTGTAGAGGCAATGGCGCTTTCTGACCTTGGACTAATTTCATAAAATTTAGGGTTAGTTATTATACCATTTCAGTCGAATAATTTTATTATTGTATAGAACCAATTTGAGGTCTATTTAAAAAGAGATGGGGAGGTAGAAAAATAGGGAGATGGGGAGTATTTTTCAAGCTTTTTCCTATATTCCTTCCCTCCATCTCCTGACTCAGTCCTCCTGACTCCTCGTAAAAAAACGCAGGTCGCTGACAAAGATACCAAATGGGTTCTATAGAACTTAGGTCAAAGTGCGACATTAGTGTAGTTAAAACTATAGTGCTACACTACATTTATGTAGTAATAATTCAAAAATGCGTAAATTACAGGATAGTTTAGATGTGACTACTAGCGCGTCAAGCTTGAAATAGTGTTTTAGGAAAATTCTCCAAACCTTAGTCAGAGCAAGAATTATACTCAAAAATTTAATACACCATTTTCAGCTTGACACGACACTACAAGATTTTTATCGCTTCCTAATACCTCTCTAAACCTACGGCTTTCTTTACTCTCAAATATTTAGCAAATATTCATCGGTATTAGATTAATAATTTATAACTGCTGGAAAGAAAAATCTCTACTTCAAGTTCTCTTTTGAGCTTAGAAAGAAAGATTCTTAGCAGTTTTTCCATTTGTTAAATTCAATAATGCTGCTACTAATTGCTGAATATGATTTGTTTCATGGGTGGCCATTAATGAAATGCGAATCCGGCTGGTATTAACAGTAGGGGGGCGAATGGCCGGAGCAAATATTCCTGCTTGTTTTAATTTTTCTCCTATTTTTAATGCTTCAGCTGCATTTTTGAGAGGAATGCAGATAATTGGCGATTGATAATTCAAGTTTTTTTTCTCTGCACCTAACTGTTGATTTTCTGTTTGTAATAAATTCATTAAATCATCTAGATTTTGCCATAATTTGAGACGACGTTCTGGTTCTTTTTTGATAATTTTTATAGCTGTTAAAGCAGCAGCAGTATCTGCAGGAGTTAAACCTGTGGTATATATCCAACTTGGTACTCTATTTCTGAGAAATTCAATTAATTTTTTTGACCCAGCAACATAGCCTCCTAAACTTCCTAATGCTTTGCTGAGAGTACCAATTTGAATTAATTCTTTTCCTGTACAGTTAAAATATTCGACACAACCTCCTCCATTCATTCCAAATACTCCTGTAGCATGAGCTTCATCTACTAATAACATACTGTTATATTTTTCTGCTAAATCTAATAATAATGGTAGTTTACATAAATCGCCATCCATACTAAAAACACTATCTGTAATTATTAAACTGCGACGATATTTTTCTCGATATTGTTCTAGTTTATTTGTTAATTCTTCAATATTATTGTGGCTATATTCAAGAATTTCTGCCCCACTAAGGATAGCTCCATTTTTTAGACTAGAATGATTATATTTATCTGATAAAATCAGGTCACGCTGACTTACTACTGAAGAGATTACGCCTATATTTGCTAAATATCCTGAACTAAAAACTAAGGCTGTTTCTGTTTGTTTTAATTTTGCTATTTCAAGTTCTAATTCCTGATGTATTTTTCGATGACCTGTTAATAAACGAGAACCAGTACTACCCGTACCAAATTCTTTTGTTGCTTGAATAGCTGTCTCAATTAAACGTCGATCTCCTGCTAATCCTAAATAATCATTACTGGCAAAATTGATGAGTTTTTTTCCTTCTAATTTTATGATTGCACCGGGAAGACTGTCGATGGTTTTGACTGAACGATACCAGTTAGCTTTATGTATTATTGATAGGGATTTATCTATCCAATCATAGGGATTATTTGGCATTTTTTTTTCTGATTTATTTGATTTGTCTTTACTATAGTAGTTCCCAAGAAGCGTGAAGTACAAAATTCCTTTTTTTTAGGGAGTAGGAAGTAGGGAGTAGAAAAACAACTGTACCTCAGTAACTTGAGAAACGCTATAGCAATTTTCAATAATGTGTAATACCAACTTGATAAGTTTTTGTTACAAATAGTATCAGCAAGGAAGAAGTCATAAGTCAGAAGTAATAAACATCGGGAAAAAGGGCAAAAAATATTAAACTCTTACATCTTTTTCTATAGGAGATGTTCAATAATTCCCATTACCATCTAATTGAAGTTTTATATAAGAACCTATCCCACTAATAATACTTTTGCTAAAAACTCTAAATATGTTGATAGTTAAAAACGAAAAATCAAGCTTTTCAAACACATTTTACTTAAACAAATCAACTTGTTAAAAATAGTGGGATAGCTTCAATATTTATCGTGAACTTTGATGATTTTGATTATGTAGCGATCTCGAATCAGATGTGAGAATTTTACTATTCCCTAAAAGTCTAGAAGATAGTGGTTCTCATATTCATATAGATACAGTTTTTTCTTTCTTCTGTATTGCCAATATCTCATAATTCAGATAAAATTCCTATATACTTTGATATATTAGTAATTCCAGATAAAATATTTATTGCTGACTTTTTAGATTTATTTTTAGTAGGCAAATATTCAAGTCTTTGCTATAATAAAAAAACTGTCTAAAAATAAGCACCTTTGTTCTTGATCTCAATGTTGGTTGAAGACCCGCCCCCTTCATCCCCTATAGCCCCTATTTGAAAAGGGAAAATAAAAGGAGGCACGGGAAAACCTTAAGATTAATTGGTTTTCCCAACGGTGTGTTATAATTAGTGAGGCTGCTGGGCTAGCAGTTTCAGTCTGTGGAGCGACTGTAAGACCAAAAAAAGGTTTAGCCTTGGAGGCAGGTGCATAGAAGCAGAAACCTAAATTGCGAGGTTTAGGAATCCCGCTTTGTTGTTCAAGGACAAAGCAGGGAGTATGTCAATTAGTGAGGTAATAATGGCTAAACGCCGTAATCCAAAAAAAGAGAAAGCACAACGTAATCTGGCTTACGCACGTAAGTTTCGTAAGAAAAAAGGTACAGGTTTTTTTTCTAAGCGATATTCGTCTAAGTTTTCATCTAACAATAATGAAAATGGTAGTAACGAGCAAAATTCAGAAGAAACTGCTGCTGTAGATCAATAGTACATTTGACTGTTTAAGGTTCCAAGCGTTAACTAAGTCAAAAGTCAAAAGTAAGAAGTCAGAAGTTATTTTTGTAACGGGAATTTTGAGCAACCCTCCAAAAATATTTCGCCTTAAAAGGTGGGGTGACGCGACCCAATTATTTTGATGAATTTTGAGATGAATTTTGATATGTAAAATGTCAGACTCTAGATTTGAGTTGCCAAGTCTCAAATCTAGAGTCTGACAATTAAATAAAATTAAATTACAAATTTATGTTTGGCTGTAGCAATTTCTTTTTTTACTTGTTCAAAACCTGTACCGCCATAACTATTGCGTGCAGATACTACTTTTTCGGGAGCGATCGCCTCATAAATATCTGCTGCAAATTTTGGATGTAATTTTTGCCATTCTTCTAGGGTTAAATCTTTCAATAATTTATCAGTAGAAATACAAGTTTTCACAACTTTACCTACTAAATTATAAGCTTCTCGAAATGGTACGCCACGAGCTGCCAAATAATCGGCCACATCTGTGGCATTAGAAAAATCTTCTGAAACTGCTTCTGTTAAGCGATCGCTATTAAACTCTAAACCTTCATTGAGTAAAATTGTCATTGCTTCTAGACAACTTTTAACTGTTTTTATCGTATCAAATAAACCTTCTTTATCTTCTTGTAAATCCTTATTATATGTTAGTGGCAGTCCCTTCATTATGACTAACATACCTTGTAAATGACCAAAAACTCTGCCTGTTTTTCCCCTAACTAACTCTGGCACATCAGGATTTTTCTTTTGAGGCATAATACTAGAACCAGTCGCACAACTATCAGTTAAAGTAACAAACCTAAACTCTTCAGATGACCATAAAATTATTTCCTCTGCCAAACGACTTAAATGCACCATAATTATACTAGCTGCACAGAGAAATTCAATAGCAAAATCTCGGTCACTTACCCCATCCAAACTATTAGCATAAGGCTTTTCAAACTTTAATAATTCAGCAGTATAGTGTCTATCTATAGGAAAAGTTGTACCTGCTAAAGCACCACAACCAAGAGGAGAAACATTCACTCGGCGATAAACATCTCCTAGTCGTTCCCAGTCTCTTTCAGCTTTGTGAAAATAAGCCAAAAGATGATGAGCTAAACTCAAAGGTTGTGCCCTTTGTAGATGAGTATAACCAGGAATTAAAGTTTCTATATTAGACTCAGCTAACCCCAATAAAGATGATTGAAAATTTCTTAATAAAGCCCTAATTTGCTGAATTTCTGATCGTAAATAAAGTCTCGTATCAGTTCCTACTTGGTCATTTCTCGACCTAGCTGTATGTAATTTTTTACCTATATCCCCAGTAATTTCTGTAAGCCTTTTTTCCACAGCAAAGTGAACATCTTCCGCATCTACATCCGGGTGAAATTTTCCTTCTCGATACTCTTGACGAATTTGTTCTAAACCCTTAACTAACTTTTCACCTTCTTCTGCGGAAATAATACCTGTTTTAGCCAACATTTTTGTATGAGCTACCGAACCAGTAATATCGTACTCAATCAATTCAATATCAAAACTAATACTGGCATTAAATTTAGCTATAGTAGGATGCAATGCCTTTTCAAATCTTTTGCTCCAAGTTTGTTTATCTTGCGTCATTTTGCAGATTTTTTTTCTATTTAACTCTATTCAGATGTTAGGTTTTATAGCAGTCGAAGGAAAGGTTAGGACATATCAAAAGCTCAAAACTCAAACATCGCAAGCTTTTTCTTTCTTCTTTCTTCTTTCTTTCTTCTTCCTTCTGCTATAATAGTTAGCAATTAAGGCAAAATACTCTTAACCATCCAACCAATAACTAGACCAACTAATAGTGCCCATAATTGACCACATTCTATAAAGTTGCTCCAAGCTTTTTGCACATCAGACCATAAGTTTACATCAACTTGTTGAGCCAAAAGTTGGCAACTAGACAATATTTTTATTTCCAACAAATCTAGAATATTAGCGTTATAAATCATCGGGGTAAAACCTGGTGTACTTGTGGAAATTACATATAAGTATTTCCTGCGGAATGCTGCGCAAACAGCTATTAGTTGTCAGATATCAGCAAAAGCAGAGGGTTTTAATGAATATAGACTGTTTTAGCCAGCTTTTATAGTTAAGTATAAATTCCGACTCAATTAGTAAAGCTTTTATATAAAACTAAAAGCAATAGCTGATGGCTGATAGCTGACGGCTGAATGCTTACAATTATATTAATAATCATATATTTATTCTTCTGTAGAATATTTTACTCTCATCACCACTAGAGTCATATCATCTGGATTATGGTTTCCTTCACCAACAAATTGTTTTACTTGAGCAAATAGGTAGTCTAATATTTCTTGTGGTTCTCGGTAATTTTGACACGCAAACTTGAAAGCTTCACTCAATTTAATATCATCATAACGATCACCATTTTGATTAGCTGCATCTGTAAACCCATCTGTATAATAAATAATAGTATCTCCTGGATTGAGTTTAACTTGTGCTTCATGGTATTCAGGGTCTACTTCTAAACCAACTAACATTCCCAAAGTATCTAACTGTACAATAGACTTACTAGCAGCTTGCCACAACATTGGAGGATGATGGGCCGCATTGCTATAGGACAAAATGCGGGTTTCTGGATCGTACTCTGAATAAAACAAAGTCACAAACCTATGAGAACTGTCCAGGTCAGCATACATTACTTGGTTCAAATGCTGTAGTACTCGTGCTGGTGAGTGGCGGTTTAATACCTCAGCTCTCAACATTCCTCTAGTCATAGTCATAATTAAACCAGCAGGTACACCTTTGCCCATGACATCTCCAATCACAATACTCCAGCGACAGGGTTGCTGTGTTTTGTTTTTGGAATTCAACTGGTCGTAGTTGGAGGGGATAAAATCATAATAGTCTCCTCCGACTCGGTTTGCTGTTTGACAACGAGCAGCAAGGGTAATACCAGGAATTTCTGGACATTCTGGAGGCAATAGTTGCAGTTGAATTTCTGCTCCTATTTCTAGCTCTCTGTCCAAACGTTCCTTTTCTCGTAAGGATGTAGCTAGTTCATCATTAGCAATAGCTACTGCGGTCTGGTCTGTTACTAGACGAATTAATTTTTGTCTAGCTGGTGTCCAGATATATTCTGGGTCGTGACTAAATACATATAGACGACCTCGTTCTGAGTTATTTACTAGAATTGATGCCCCAAATAATTGAACATCATTGCCTAGGTAGTTACTAACTTGATAGTCCAAACTAGCGGTTTGAATTGAGATTTCTTGTAGTTCTGCGGGTAAGGTTGTTTCTGTAATAAATTGACGAGTTGCTACTTCTAATGCCTGGCGAATATCTTGACATTGGCGACCTTCTTGGCAGTGTAGTTGTTGGAACCTCACTTGACCATTGGGTTTAAATAATACCAGTGCTCCTCCATCAGCATCGGTTACTCGACAACCAATTAGAGGAATCAATTCTAGAAACTGATTTAGATTATTGAAGCTACGCAAGGCAAAGCCAAGCGAACTTAATAAATCATTAACATTTTGTTGTTCTTTGTGTAAACGGGCCACCATTTGTTTGAGAGCATATACTGATGTTATTGGTGAAGATGTCTCACTGGTAGTTTGGTTTGTTGGTTCAGGGTAGTTTCGATGTACTGGCACTATAGTCATTTGTTTGATATATAGATTTGATTTACTTAAAGTTTGTTGATGTTTGATGGTTAGTTATACATTTTTAACTCAAGTTTTGACAAATTTTGGTTTCTCTAGTTGGTGTTATCTTGTCTGTGTCTTGTTTTGCTAAGAGTTTTGATTTGAGCTATTTGCTTTGGTGCTATGACTTTCTTGAGTTTGATTTTTTTTAGATAAAATTTTATTCCCTCAATTTAGGATATTTAGTCTATTAATTTATCCACAATATCTTCAGGATAAATTCCTAAGTAAACTAAATTTTATAGTTTCAATATTTGATTTTTTGTAAGCATTTCCTGCGGAATGCTGCGCAAACAGCTATTAGCTGTCACCTCGACCGCAACAAGACTCTCTCCTTAAGAACAGTGTTTAAATTAATATAGACTTTAAGGGCAAGGGAACCAACTTTTGTAGTAAGACAATTAAATATTGCTTTGATTGTAAACTAAAAGCAATAGCTGATAGCTGATAGTTGATGGCTGACGGCTAAATGCTTACGATTTTTCAACCATAATTATAAAATTATCAGCTCAAAATAAATGCTGAATTTATGTTTTTTTTATCTAATGTGTATCTTTTTCATAGATGATATTTGAAATTATTGATTTTTGCTTGAATTACTATTTTTGTAAATTTTATGCTGAATTTTTCTTGCTATTGGGAAATTTTTAGTTCCAATTTGAGCCAATAATATTACAAAATAAGTATATTTTTTTGACCAATATAAAATGATATTAAGCATCACTACTATAATTTTAATTAATATTCAATATTTGATTTTTTCTAGGCTTCGTATATATATACATAGAAGTTGAAGCATTCGTATATATATACATAGAAGTTGAAGCAAAGGTTAGGACAGTTCAAAAGTTTAAAACTCAGACAACATAAGATTTTTCCTTCTTCCTTCTGCTATAAATATTATTTTTTAGATGAAGAGCAAACAATAATTAAGGTTCAGTTACCAAACAATAATTTTGTCTATCTCAGTTTTTTTCAGCGTCAAAGTATGAATAATATTGCTGCTATATTGATTTTTTCCCACAGCTAGATTTTAAGTTATTTTTCATACTAATTATTACTAGATACTGAAAAAAATATCAACATTTAGCTTGATTATTTTTATTTCTTGTAGTTTCAAGTAAATTTCAAGGATGATTCTTAATTCAAAAAATATCCTCAACACACTAACCTAATATAGGAAAATCAAAATTATATAGTTTGATACTCCCGCCTTAATTACTTTTACACTTCTACCGAAAAATACATCCGTTTTTTCACTACTACTACTGCTATATCCTTACCAATATTCAACAGTTAAGAGTGATAAATCTCTAACCACTTAGAAGAGCTTCAACAAACTCATAACTAGAAAATGGACGGAGGTCTTCTAGACTTTCTCCCACACCAATAAAACGAATCGGTAGACCTAGTTGCTTGACAACAGCTAGTGCAACACCACCCTTAGCAGTTCCATCAAGTTTTGTCAAGACTACTCCGCTAAGTTTAGCAGCTTTTGCAAATACTTCTGCTTGCCGTAAACCATTTTGACCAAGTGTAGCATCTAAAACCAGTAGAGATTCCACCACTGCATCTGGTGCTTTTTTCTGCACTATGCGGTGGATTTTACTAAGTTCGTCCATCAAATTTTTCTTGTTTTGTAGTCTTCCAGCAGTGTCCACCAGTAATAATTCTGTATTTCTGACTTGAGCTGCTACTATAGCATCAAACACTACCGCTGCTGGGTCAGTATTCTTACCAGGATTAGCAATTACTTCTACTTCACTCCGTTGTCCCCAAATTTTTAACTGTTCTACTGCTGCTGCTCGAAATGTATCTGCTGCTGCAATTAAACATCTGTAGTTTGACTTAGTAGCTAAATGAGCAATTTTACCGATAGTTGTGGTTTTACCTGCCCCATTTACACCATTAACCAGCCAAATATTCAAGGTATCCTTTTCTGGGACAAAAGTTAAGTTGTAGGCAGGACTAATTGTTTCAGCATCTTTGAATGGCTGATCTAGGATATCTCTTAAAATGCTTTTCAGATAGGCGATCGCTTCTTCTGGGGGTAAAACTTCTTCACGCAATTTATTTTGTAGGGTTTCTATAACTAAGTCTGTTGCTTCTACTCCTACATCAGCTTGCAGTAACATTGACTCTATTTCCATCACCGCATCTTGATTTAGCGGTCCTTGGCCAACAATTGCCCGTAATTGATTGAGTAAGTTGCGTCGGGTTCTGTCTAAACCTTTTCGTAATTTCGTGAGCCAAGAAATTTCTTCCACAGAAACTTGATCTGGGCGACGTCCTTGAGCAGCTAAAATTTCTGCTGACCAGAGAAATGCTTCATCAAGTATTAGGGGGTCTATTTCTTCTAGTTCAGTTTCTACAGTTGTTTTCTGAAGAGTTTCTGGTTCTGGTTCTTCTATGGCAGTTTCTTTGAGACGTTCTACCCTTGCTTGTCTTTCTGCTTGAGCCTTAGCCCAGAAAGGTAGTTGTTCTGATGTTTGAGTTTCTTCAACAATTGAATCTGGCTTGACTTGAGTTTCTGCTTCGGTTGGTTTTGTTTGGCTAGAGGGGGTTTCCTCTACTATTGGAACTGGTTTAACCAGGGTATCTGTTTCTGTGGATTCTGTTTTTTCTGCTGCAATATGCTCTATTATTGGAAGAGGATTTGATATGATTGGCTCGTTTTTTGTCTCTGTTGAGGGTGTTTCACTTTCTGGCTTTTCCTCTACATCAGAAGTGTCTGTAGCGATTTGAGATTCTTGTGAATCATTTTTTTTCTTTTCTTGAAGATTTTTGTAAGCTGCTTTAGCCCAACTCAAATAATCTTCTGTTGTCTGTCCTGACTCTTCTGTTGATTTTGCTTGTGATTCAACTTTATCTTCTACCTGTTCTTTCTGTTCTTTTTCAACTTCAGGTTTAGATGTGTCTTTTGAAGTTTTGTCTGAGCTGTCATTATATTGACGACGGAACCAATTAAAAACCATATTTATTTTAGATATTACTATTTTAAATAGTCTATTTTATACTGAGTTGGGTTCAACCATCGCATAATTACAGAACTTTTTGTTTGAGTAAACCACAAAATATTTTGGGGTTATTTTCCAGACTTATAGTTTATCCATTGGAAAATTGCTGTCAGATATTTGTGAATATCCAAACTCAATAACCTGCTTTGTGGAAACCATAAATTATTTCCTTATTGATTAATTACAGCAGATTTCAGGTAAATGAGGTACACATAAGAATGATAAAGTTTTTCCAGTGTAGGCATCTTGCCCGCGACTGGTGTACCTTACTAATATGAAATACCCTGTCAACTACTTGTAACTCAAATTATGCACGTCAATTTCTCACATAAATAAAAAGTACCACAAACATCAGTTGGTTGCTAATATCATTGATCTTTAAATACCCACAATAAAAATTTTAGAGAATAGGAAACACCGGTTCTGGGAATAGGGATAAATTTATCAGAGAAAACATTTTTACTATGACTAATTAATCAGACTCTAACTAAGTACTTATAGTCTATAATTCATCATAATTTAACTTAGACAAAAGCCAATAAAAATTGAATAACTTAAGCATAAATACTTTGTAAAACTAGATAATTAAAGCTTGCTGATTAAATCTAAAAGTACTGATATATAGATGTGCAAGGTTTTTCCCTTAAGCTGGAAATGCGAGCATTTTGAGTAGATAACAGCAGAAAAATGTAGGAAAAATTGTTCCGACTACATTTTCTGTGATATCAAATTGATAAGTATTTGCTACAAAAAGCTAGGGTATTTCTTAGTCCTCAGGTAGGGAAGCAGTTGGTAGGGAAACGTACAGAATGAATAGTTTCTATGCCTTTTCTTAGTTCATAAATTATTTTGTTGGTCAAAGGGATATATCCTAGAAAGTCATTTTCTCGCACTTATTATTCGTAACATTATTGAGGGCTTGCTGATTAAAGATAAAAGCATTGACTGATATTGGTTTTAGCATTTTTTGGTCTAAAAAAGTACCAGCTTTTCAGTGGAAAGAGCTGCATAAAGCTAGTATTTTGGGATGATTATGGCAGAAAAATCAAGGGAAAATTCTTACTCCTACCTCCTCGCTCCCGATCCATTCCTCCTGTCTCCTGTCTCCTACCCTCACCCATAAGACTTTTTCAGCAAACCCTATTTATTTTAAATTGCTATAATACCTAAAACATTTAGGAATAAATTCCTTGACTCTCGATCCAGTTAATTTTTTTGTCAGATAGGACTTAGGTAAATACAGTTCAGTTACAGCAGTTTTGGAGTTGATGAGGTACAAAGTTTTATGAGTTTAGCGAATAGGAAATAGCAAATAGAGATTAGTATTAAACTGCACCTCACTTTTAGGAAATAGGGAATAGAGATTAATATTAAGCCGTACTTCTCGCTTCCTCAAAAGTGCTGTAAGAATTTTTTAGCAGTTATGTAAAGAGAATTTATGACCTAAAAACTGGTATTGAAGCTATTCATTCTAACTCGGTCTTCCTAAGTCGTGAATTCCAAGAAATACCCTAACTATTTGTAGCCAACATTTATCAATTTGGTATTAATTTGAGTGTAGCACTATAGTTTTTTTACATAATTACTGTCAAAGCAAAGACCTTAATTTTAACTTTTGACAACTATATCTATAATATAGCAATCGAAGCAAAGGTTAGAACAGATCAAAAGCTTAAGACTCAGACAACATAATACTTTTTCTTCTTCCTTCTTCCTTCTTCCTTCTTCCTTCTTCCTTCTGCTATAACTCTTCAAGCTAAACTAATTTTATTTAGCACTCTTCGCAATACCCCATTAATAAATCTATATCCATCTTCACTACTGTAACGCTTGGCTAATTTTACAGCTTCATTAATTGCAACTTGTTCTTGAATGCCAATAAACATCATTTCTACCACTGCAATTCTGAGAATATCTATATCTATTCTAGGCAAACGTTCTATTTGCCAATCTACTATTGATTCTCTCAATAAATTATCAATTTCCTCTTTATTATCATTCACTTTTGTCAAAATTTCTAAAGCATACTTGCGAACTTCTAATTGATTAGTTAGTTGAATTAGTTCTGGTAATTCGACAGCAGTGCCAATACGATTAATTGCCGTTTGGCCTAACTCCACTGCTTCGTGGACCATCGAACTTGCACTTTGAACATCACTAGCACTAATTTGACTATTGAGAAGGCGATCGCTCCCTCTCTGTAATTCTGCTGCAGCAGTTTCTAAAATATCTTGGACTTCAGCTCTGAGAGTCCTAACTGCTGCTAGTATGACTTCTTGAAGTTGCTTTTTTTCTAGACTGCCTGAATTTGTTGGTAATTGACTGAGACCAAGCAGAGCTAGTTCGCGAGCTGTGGAGCGAGGAGCTTTGTTCATCTTAAATAGTTGCTGAAGACCTACACTATAATTTTTAATTTAGTGCCACGAGGAAAGCAACCAGCAAATAAATTACTTTCCTCTATTAACTTAAAACAAACTTAATTATTCTCCTTCAGTGCCATTAAACTTTTTCTTTTTCCTTCTAACTTTTGGTTGTACTTTGCTTTGTAATACTAACGCCAACAGTAGTTAGCTCAGAAGTATCAAATATACTAAGTTGAACTGGTAAAGTTAAAACCTCAACTACTTTCTTGAGAAAATCAGTAGTTTTCTGTTTGACCAATTCACTGAAATTATAAGTATAACCATCTATTTCATGCAAGTGTTTACCGAATAATTAAAGTTTAAAGCCTCTCCTTTAGCGGTGGAGGGATGGCTCCGAAACCTGTGCTGTCCGACCATCGACCAAGAGAAAAAAATTTTTTCATGATTAGTCAATCCTCTTCTTTTCAAGGAGAGGTAATTGTTAATAATTAAGAATTAATTATTAATTGTTGAAAATACTTATAATTAATTCCTTGGACTGTTTCAGTTTAAGTTTTAATATTGAATTTTCCAGTTTTTATAACAGCAACTCGACTAACATAAGTACCAATTTTTTACCGAATAATTAAGGTTTAAAGCCTCTCCTTTAAAGGAGAAAAAAGCGGTCGTTAGCGCAGCTTCCCGAAGGGTGGGATGGCTTTAGCGGAGCGGGTCTGCAAGAACGGCTCTCCTCGCTGGCCGACCATCGACCAAGAAAAGAAAAAATTTTCATGATTAGTCAATCCTCTTATTTTCAAGGAGAGGTAATTATTAATTATTAATTATTAATTATTAATTGTTGAACTTTGGTTACTATAGCTTTAACAGTATCTCCGGTTTGGAAGCTATAGAATGATTTCTTTCTAAGTTTGGCTTTAGTTCTAGGAAAAACATATTTATGTGGCTTAACCATTTGTCTACTACCTCTACGCCATTGCTTTAATTATTAATGGTTGATAATTACAAATATTCAAAGTATCTGGAGTAGAAGTACCAACACAAGCTGCAACTGAATTTATATTTAACATTTAAAAATCTCCTATTACTAGGGTAATATCCAACTACCAAATGTTATTTAAGCTTTTAAGACTAACTACACTTTCAATACCCAAATAGAATATTTAATAGTTAGTGATAGAGCTACAGACTGTTGAAACATCTGAAGGTCGCCCTCGCTTAAATAACGTAGTAAATTAATACTTAGGCGGGTCAACTAAGACTTAATAAAGACTGGCTTTACCAAGGCAAAATTATATTCTAAATATTCTCAGAATTACTGTTGGGTCGTTGACAGTTTTTGATAGCCTTTCATTATCAGTCGTTCAATCCTCTTCAGTGGAAAATTTTTGATAGTCTTCCCTATCTAAAAGTAGAGGTTTGAGTCGATCATTTGAATTTTTTTCTGGACGTACTGATTGATTTGGAGTTACTATTCCACCTGATATGAGAACTTTAAACGCATCTTCCACTGACATTGAAATGTTAAGCACATCTTTTTCTGGCACTATAGCATACCAACCAGATGTAGGGTTAGGAGTAGTTGGAATAAAAAGACTTAGCATTGAGTCTCCTAGATGAGATTTAATTTGACTACTAATCGTACCAGTGACAAAAGCTATAGTCCAAACTCCCTGACGTGGATATTCTACAAGTACCACACGGCGAAATTTTTCGTTAGAATCCTTGAGTAGAGTTTCTAAGATTTGTTTGAGAGTGCCGTAAACTGACCCTGCAAATGGAATAGCTTGTAGTATTCGCTCGCCTACATCTAATAACCATCTTCCAGCAATATTTCTAGCCATTAACCCAATCACTAGAATACTTAGCAATGGTACTGCTAGTCCTACTAAGAAATTTAGTAGGCCCACTAAAGCTGGGTGTAAACCATCGAAGGGGTTGATTTGCTTGGGGATCTTTGTCAAAAAATCTATTACCCACCGAGCAATAGTTATGGTCAACCAAATTGTTGTAGCTAATGGTATGACTACCAGTAAGCCTGCAATTAGGTCGTTTTTTAAATCCTGCCTTATGCGTTGGAACACTGTTTACCCATTTCCTCGTAAATTGCTAGATATTTTTTGATCTAGCTTGAAACCAATTTTTTTTAATTTAATATTTATAGTTTTTATTCTGAATACTTACAATTATTAACAACTGTCAAGAATTGTTGCAAATGTAAATTAAAATCAAAATTGAACTGATTTTAATCATCCAAAATATTTAGATATATTTTCTACCACTTGTCCACAAGAATAATCGGACTGAGAGCCGTGGCTGATTTCCAGATGATATTGGATAAATTTATATGGTAAAACAATTTGTCTCTTTTTCTCAACTGTAGACTTCGCCACATAAGTGACAGGGATCAGGAGCAATAGAAGATAAAAGGACGAAAGGAAAAAAGATTTAATATTGACTTTTGCAAAAGCTCTTCTTTCCAGTAGTTCTATTTAAGTTGTAAATTTTTGCTAGGCAGAATAGAACTGAGATATATATGAAAGATATATAGAATTTACATTTAAGAGAGAACAAAGAATAGGGGAAGATGATTGATAGATAAATTTTTTTGTAGTCAAAAATCATCATCTATGTTTACGCCTAAAATGGAAATACTATAGTTGTCATAAGTTGTCATATAATAGGTTTTGAACAAATTTTAGTTATCTAAATACAGAGAGTTACTTATCTTGCTCTGTAGCTAATATTTATCTTCTATCTAGGATAGCTATATATCTTTCAACTAGAGAAATTCAGAATTATGGATGAGAATTTTATGACTTCAAGGTTCCCTATTCCCTATTCCTTAAAAGTCTAAAATATTTCACAATTCAAAGAAAATTGCTATAGCATTTCTCAATTTACTGAGGTACAGTTGTTTTTCTTATTTTCTATTTCCTGTTTCCCGAATTACTACTCCCTGCTCCCTACCTTGCAAGGGTATATTTTTGACAATTAAGGGATAACGCGGGTCAGGCAAATTAGACAAAAGGGTAAAGTGGACAAGTTAAGCATAAATACATTCAAACTCATAATATAGCCCTGGGCGCAGGCAACAGGCAACAGCTCCGGAAAGCAACAGGCAATAGGGGGAATAAAAATCTGTTTGCGCAGCATTCCGAAGGAATAATATAAGACTTTTAGCTATTGGACAATTCCTACAATTTGTAAATATGCCAGCGCACATTGCTATATCTACGCTTTTTTCTTCCAAGTCTAGTCGCAACCAGAAAGTCAAAAACTTACCCTTGTGAGCTACTCCCTACTCCATAAAACAAATGAATTTTGTCCCCTCACTTCTGATAGGAAATGCTATAAGCTTAAATTGGTATAATTAAAAACTAGAAACGGAAAAAACAAGAAGAAATATGCCAGGCAAAAATAATCTCACATCAGCTCAGAAATAAAAACTGCAAAAATCTCTAAAAAGAGAAGAAAATGGAGATATTAGAGAAAGAATTCTGATGATTACTAAATGATGGAAAAACACAACAAGAGATTGTTGAATTTATCGGTTGCTCAAAGAAGAAAGTATGTTACTGGTGCGTCCATGGAGATCCAGATAACCTAGAGAGTCTCAAAGATGAAAGAATGAAAGGTAATCATCAAAAAGCTACAGAGAAATATATAGAAACATCATTAAATATAGTCGAAAAAGAACCTCAAGAACTAGGATGATGAATTAAGGCTATGGACAACCAAAAGATTACCAAAATACTTAGAGGATACAACAGGAATTAACTTAAGTAGTTCGCAAGTGAGGAGAATATTAGAAATAAAAAAGTACGTTTACCTTTGGGCAAAATGTAGCTGAAAATTCCAACAAAATCCTCACAATAGAAAAGCATTCAAAAAAAATAGAAGAGTATTTTAAGAATAGAAAAGGAAAAGCCTAAGGGTATTCAGGTATGGTTTTAGGACAAAAGTGGATTTAGTTTGAGAGTAATCATTAGAAAAAATTGGTGTAAAAAAGGGCGAATAAAAAAAGTTAGAGGAGACCGAAGAAAAGAGAGAATAAATGTGATGGGAGCCTTGGGGTATTCAGATAAAAAAAGATTCGTGGATTTTCTCAAAATAAGCAATAGCCAAAGTTTTTATGAAGTCTGAAAAATGTTTAATGAATAGCAAATCAATAAAATAAAGGCAATGCCATTATCACAGTTTAAATGCCAAACAGATTACAGATCACAAATCCTCAAAATCATTGACAATCAATTATTTAATAAATTCTATGAATAATTTTCGTTTTCATCAAGATACTATTACAGAAGTGAAGGAAAGAGCTGACATTTATGATGTTATATCAGAGCATATTGTCTTAAAAAAGCGAGGTAAAGATTATGTAGGATTATGCCCTTTTCATGAAGAAAAAACTCCTAGCTTTACTGTTAGTACCAGCAAACAAATGTACTACTGTTTTGGCTGTGGTGCAGGTGGTAATGCTTTGAAATTTATGATGGAAGTTGGTAAGTCTTCTTTTAGTGATGTAGTGTTAGATTTAGCCAGACGTTATCAAATACAAATTAAAACGGAATCACCAGAAAATAGACAAGAGTTTCAACGTCAAATTTCTCTGCGGGAACAACTTTATGAAATTTTGGCAATGGCTAATAGTTTTTATCAACACGCTTTGAGACAGTCCCAGGGAAAAATTGCTTTAGAGTATTTAAAATTTTCACGTCAAATTACAGAAGAAACTATTCAAAAATTTCAACTGGGTTACGCTCCTAATGGTTGGGAAACTATTTATGGTTATTTGGTGGAACAAAAAGGTTTTCCTGCAGAATTAGTGGAGAAAGCAGGATTAATTTTACCTAGAAAATCAGGTAATAGTTATTACGATAGATTTCGCGATCGCTTGATGATTCCTATTAATGATGCGCAAGGTAGAGTTATTGGTTTTGGTGGGAGAACTTTGAGTGATGAACAACCTAAATATTTGAATTCTCCTGAAACTGAATTATTTGATAAGGGTAAAATTTTATTTTGTTTGGATAAGGCAAAAACTGCTATTTCAAAACAGGATAAAGCTGTGGTTGTGGAAGGATATTTTGATGCAATTGCTCTCCATGCTGTGGGAATTAATAATGTTGTTGCTTCTCTAGGTACGGCATTAAGTTCTATTCAAATTAAACAACTTTTACGTTATACAGAGTCTAAACAAATTATCTTAAATTTTGATGCCGACCGAGCGGGTATTCAAGCTACTGACCGGGCAATTGGAGAAATAGAAAATCTTGCTTATAGTGGGGAAGTTCAACTGCGAATATTGAATATTCCTGATGGGAAAGATGCTGATGAATATTTGCAAAATTATTCTGCTGAAAAGTATCAGGAATTATTAGAAAATTCTGCTCTATGGATTGACTGGCAAATTCAAAATATTGCAGCAAATAAAAATTTTATTTTAGCTGATGAGTATGGTCAAGTAACTCAACAAATGATTAAAATTTTAACGAAAATAACTAACGATAATCAGCTTACTTATTATCTTCAATATTGTGCAGATATTTTGAGTCAAGGAGATTCTCGGAGGGTTTCATTACTTACTGAAAATTTGTTGAACCAAGTTGTTACTCATTGGAAAAAGCTTTTAGCAGAGAACAAGTTTTTATCAGCACCATTGCTAGTAGCAAAACAGTTAAAATATTATCGACACAATAGTATAAATTTCACTCAGGGAAAAAATAATAATTTACAGAAAGTTTTATCTCCACCTACAGAACCTAATTTATTAGAAGAAGCAGAATATTTATTACTGCGTATTTATTTACATTGCCCGAAATATCGCCAAGATGTGAAAGATGCAATGGAGGCTAGAGATTTACAGTTTAGTTTGTCTCACAATCGATTTTTGTGGAAACAAATTATTGATGTAGAAAATATGTCTGAATATCAAATTACTGACTCAGATGATTTAATTTCAAAATTACAAGATAGTTGTTTAGACGCTCCAGATAAACTATCGGAAGTAGAGCATCTTTTTTATTTAGATGAAAAGCCAAATAGAAATATTCTTAGAGCGCCTTTAGAAATTCGTTCTGCCATAGCAACTATCGAATTAATTATGTGTAGAAAACGTCGTAGCACTGTTTTAAGTATGTGGCAAAATACTGATTTATCGACAGACTTTGAATTGGCTAAAAAGTATCAAGAAAAATTCTATTCAGAATCAGAGTGGATTCAGGAACTGGAGAGATTAAGAAGCACCACTATCTATGATTTAATACAAGTACCTTTAGGCGAATTAGCTAACTAAAAAAATCAAGCGTTGGTAATGCGTGGGTATGATTGTGCTTTAATGGCAATTGTCTAACTATTAACTGAAAAGCATTTTATATTTCGCTAAATTTAGGTTTCATCGCTTGATTCACCAACGCCAAAATTCCTGATACCAATTTGATGTGAAGCTGTACAAAATAATGTTTTGATTTTATAGCAATTGAAGGAAATGTACGGACATATTAAAAGCTGATAGGAGTCAAAGCAAAGAGCGCGGACATAATAGACCTCTCCAAAAAAAAATAAAATCAATTCTTATCCGTAAGTTATCAATTACTTCTCCCTATTCCTTATTGCCTCTTTTCTGGAGATGTCTAATAGAGAAAAATTATCTAGGAAAGATTATGCCTGCTCCTTATAGCTACGACTTAAGACAAAAAGTTATTGATGTTAAGAAATCCCACGTTGTAGCGTAAGCGCAATTTCGGGAGGATGTCAATGGTTTCCCATTAAAAACTCAGTCAGAAAGTCAGAAGCAACAATAGAAGATTTTCCTATGGAGAGTTGATGATGCTGTTCGCTTAGCTTAACGTCCGTGCCCTTTGCTTCGACTGCTATACTATGAATAATTAGGGTTTGCTGATTAAATATCGCGCGTATTGACTGGTATTAGTTTGAGCAATTTTAGGTCTGGAGGGGGTGCGAGGTTTTAGGTGGTAATGGTTCAAAAATTCAGGATTTTGGTCAAGAGTTGAGCAGAACAATCTTGGGACAAAACGCCCGCTCCTACCTCCTCTAAGTACCCATTTATCCTGTCTCCTGTCTCCTGTCTCCTGTCTCCTACCCTCACCCATAAGACTTTTTCAGCAAACCCTAATTAATAAAAACATGATTCATTTTAATAAGCACCTACGCAGAGCGAATCATTTGTTATCAATATACATCAAAATTGGCTGAGAAGCAAAAACTCTGTATTTATTGCATATCAAGACTTGTAGCGTTTATGAAAAGGTTGCTCATACAGGCACAAAATTGCGATTTTTCGCTAAAATTTGGCTTTCGATAGCTCATTTCAACTTTTTTTGTCAAAATTAGTTTAAATTATAAATATGTTAATTAATTAAGTATAAGTTTAATTAATATTAAATTATTTGATAGTCTTATAGCGCTATGGGCAAGACAAAAGTCAAAAATAATCTATAATTGAGTTAGATCATTTAGAAATGTCCTAATCTTGGCTTCGATGGCTATAAAACTCAGATAACACAAAATTATTCCTTCTTACTTCTGCTATACAAGATACAAGAAATAACAAGGAATAATAGGTCTAAAAATCAATAAATTTTCTCATATTCCTAGGGCTATACTAAAGTATTAATTGATGAGATTAACGGCGTAACTTATACAGTGTTTGTCAGATAAATATCAAAAACATAGGGTACGAAGCGTGTGAAATAACGCACTATCCTCCAGCACATGGTCAAGTGTAAAACCGACCGTAATTCCAGAAATGGTAAGCATACTGTCACACACCCTATCTAATCTTTTTTACTACAACTATTGAATTATTGTGTGGTTATCTATCTAATAAAATACCAATCAAAAATAGGATTTACTCCCATATATTGAAAATAAAAAAGGGAAGATCGAAATAAATGTACTTAACTTTTACTTCTGCTCATTCCCTCTGCCTGATTACTTCAAATCAAGCCAATAAAATTAATCACAAAAGAGCGTATCTCTTGTGTTATTACCTGTAATAGGATTCGTACCTTGAGCTATTTTACATAGCTCCTTTTGAGTATCTGCTCGTAAAAAAGCATCTGTAAAATCTGCTCCATCAATAATTGCACCACGGAATTGAGTATGAAAAGCAAAAGCACCCTCTAAAATAGCATTAGTCAAATTTGCTTTGTTAAAAATTGCATTATCCAAAGTAGAATAGCTTAAATTAGCTCCTTCTAAATTAGCTCCTTCTAAATGAGCGCCAAACAAACTAACACCACTTAAATTTGAATTACTGAAGTCACTTTTACGCAGAATAGATTTAGTAAATGAATCATCAGTTAAGTCTCGACCAGAAAAATCTACACCCACTAATATTTGCTTGTTATACTCATCAGCTAGAGTGAGTGTCGGGTTAGTAAATATTAAGGCAGTTATTGCCCCAATAGTAATGAGATATACTATTAGTGAAAAGACGAAGCTGACTAAAATTTGGGAAGTTTTTTGTTGTCTAAAATTCATGCTACTTCTGTCTAATTTACTCCAGGCAGTCCATAACCATAATAAGAAGAATAAACCAAAATGAGCTTTTCTTGATCACAACGTTGGTTGGAGAGCCACGCTCTCCGGCCTGTGGGAGCTTCCTTCGCGAAAACCAATCAATATTGATACCTCACACACAATTATAGCAATCAGGAATCAGTTGTGAGAATTGAGGTGTTCCTTAAAAGTATAGAATATGGCAATTATTATATTCATATAATACGTTTTTCTCTTCTTCCCTATTCCCTATTCCCTATTCCCTATTCCCTATTCCCTATTCCCTATTCCCTATTTCCTATTTCCTATTCCCTGTTCCCTAAAAGTTTCCAATATCTCACAACTCAAATCATGTTGCTATATGTTATACTTCCTCCTTCTCTATGAAGTGGTACTTAATAGAGTTGTTGGGAATTAAGCACAAAAAATGGCTAAAACCCTTATCAGTCAAAGTTTATAGCTATTTTCAAGTGTAAAATTCTGAAAGCCTTATACAGTAAGCTTTTGAGCATTTTAAATTTTTATTTCCCAACAACTCTAATATTAAAGATGAGAATAGTCAGTGTATCAGGTCTGAACAACAATTATTAAGCGCATTGTTACAGAGAAATGGTATTAGACTGTTCTCAAAATTTTAAGATGTCAATGAATAATTATGAGGTGATCAAATGTATGAGAATATAGTTGACTTCAATGGTGATAATCGAACTGATGTTGCTCTTCTACGACAAGATGCGGGTTGGGGTACAATGCCTGTAGCTTTTTCAGATACTGATGGCAGCTTTACAGTTACCAATGAGCCAATTGGTAATTTTGCTACTAATTGGGCCACAGCTTCTGGTGTAGAAGTTCTAACGGGTGACTTCAATGGTGATAATCGAACTGATGTTGCTCTTCTACGACAAGATGCGGGTTGGGTTACAATGCCTGTAGCTTTTTCAGAGACTGATGGCAGCTTTACAGTTACCAATGAGCCAATTGGTGATTTTGCTAGTTGGGCCACAGCTTCTGGTGTAGAAGTTCTAACGGGTGACTTCAATGGTGATAATCGAACTGATGTTGCTCTTCTACGACAAGATGCGGGTTGGGGTACAATGCCTGTAGCTTTTTCAGATACTGATGGCAGCTTTACAGTTACCAATGAGCCAATTGGTAATTTTGCTAATTGGGCCACAGATTCTGGTGTAGAAGTTCTAACGGGTGACTTCAATGGTGATAATCGAACTGATGTTGCTCTTCTACGACAAGATGCGGGTTGGGGTACAATGCCTGTAGCTTTTTCAGATAGTGATGGCAGCTTTACAGTTACCAATGAGTCAATTGGTAATTTTGCTAATTGGGCCACAGATTCTGGTGTCGAGATTTTAGCCTGAACTTTCAAATGGCTATCCACCCTACTTGTCTAAACCGATAACTTTTCTTAACTGAGGAGTATTGAGACAGAGGAGAGTAATATCATTTTCAGGTGAATGCTTGGTCATGGTGAGGTATATGGAACAGGGCTAAAGTAGGGAAACTTTTCCCGAAGGCAAAGGGTAATATGAAGATGTCAACTAAGCAATCTGCTTCTTCCTCAAAAATTGACAGAGGTCTGTTGGGAGAAGATTTAGTGGCAAAATGGTTAACTCAAGAAGGTTGGCAAATACTCCATCGACGGTGGCAATGTCGCTGGGGAGAGTTAGATATTATTGCCCTAAAAACTTCTCCTTTGGAAGATAACCAAGCTCAAAAATTTCCAATTCTGATATTTGTGGAGGTCAAAACTCGTAGTCGGGGTAACTGGGATAAAAATGGTTTACTGGCAGTTACAGAAGCAAAACAAGCCAAATTATGGCAAACCGCAGAAATATTTTTAAGCGATCGCCCAGAATTAGCAGATTGTTCTTGTAGATTCGATGTAGCTTTAGTCAAGTGTAATTATACTCAAAAAGATTATCCTCAATCGAAATTTCTATCATTACAGGAGCAACTATCTAAGTTAACTATTAAGGTGGGACATTCTTTAGAATTAGCAGGTTATCAACTTGTCTTACAAAATTATATCCCTTCTGCCTTTATATCTGCCTCTGACCTGGATTAAACTCGTTTAGAGTTAATCAGGTATTAGGCGTTGTTGAATAACAGTATGATTTTTAGTAGTCAGTAGGGTTATAGGTACTAAATCTCTGTTTGCTTCATATCCAGATAGAACATAGATCATACAATCATTATAGATTTTCCCTACTTCCAAAATTCATCCCTCTTTTCAGCAATGCGAGGTATTCAATAATTTGCCTATGCCACCAGAAGCACTAAGCAAAAGTCTGGAACATCCATAGGCTAACCTTTAATTTCATTATAGGACTATCAGACTACAGAATCAATTCCGTGACTCATTTTTCATCCAAGGGTTAAAACCGCCTAGCTCTCTTCTTCCTTTGATATTTGATATTTTTGTAGGCTGGAATGAGAAACCAATTTTAATGCAAATTACTTCTATTCCTTATGACCAAAAGGCTCTCAACTGTAGAATGCTGTGCAAATTAGAAAAGTAAGTTAAATTATAAAGAATAAATTAAGTGTGTCTTACTCTTGTTGTACCGGTACTAATATGATTAATGTACAAGTACAAGTACAGGTACAAATTAAAGTAAGAGTAAAACTATAGCTCAACCTAAAGTTTCGGGACAATACCCTAAACCCTTGACAAATTGGGTACGGAATGATTCTATTTCCTCCTGATTAGGCTGGCCATGAGATACTATTGCTACCTGATAGCGTCTCATCACACTTAAAGGTGATTGTCCAGTTTCTAGACTCCACAATGCCATTCTGATACGGATATCAGGCTGATAAGGTATTCCTAATTCATTCATAAAAGCCCTAAAATCCCCATGTTGTTGAGGAGTTAAGTAGTGACTCATTTTGATTTTTACTACCCAACCATCAATTTGATGAATCACAGTCATAAATTGAAGCGGTAGTTGATGATTAATGCATAGGTATTCAACTACTCTCAGGCAGAGGCTAGTATTTGCTATAAAGTAAAGGTATTCCATATCAATCTAACTATTACCGCTGAAAACTACTGCTTTTCCCTCGGTTTAACCTCTAAATCTTTTGCTACTACAGAGGAAAAATTAAAGGCAATGAAAAACGGTTGTAGGGAGCGGGGCGGATGTTGCCGCTTCCTAGTTAATAATTTAGGTTTATGTTCTAGAATGTCTAGAGTTTTGAACTAGACGATCAATCTGTTATGTTTCACTACAGATACATCTGCTCTACACTCTGAAAATTAATTCTGTACTTATATACTCTATATTTTCTCTTAATGTGTAGCATATCACTAGGGGAAAACTACCCTAATTTATCTGGGGGATTTTACCCAATTACGAGTTATATATCACTAATATGACTGAGGTAGATTGGTCTATTGATGCTTATGACTATGAACTGCCCCAAGAGCTAATTGCTCAAAACCCCGTTGTCCCCAGGGATAGTTCTCATTTAATGGTTGTAGATTCACTTACACATCATAATTGTATTTTTAGAGATTTACCAGATTTACTCGAATCAGGAGACTTACTAGTTTTAAATAATACTCGCGTTATTCCTGGGAGGCTTTATGGCCACAAAACTACTGGTGCTCGGGTAGAAATATTGTTGCTCAAACCAGTGGACAATGATTGTTGGCTGGCTTTAGTCAAGCCTGGTAAACGTTTTAGCAATGGTACAACAATTGAATTTGAACCTAATTCATCTTTAGGGCGTGATTATAAGTTGCAGGCAACAGTATTGTCAACAGATAGAGAAACTGGTGGGCGCTTTTTACAATTTAACTTACCTCAGGGAATTTCTTTAATGGAGTTGCTAGACCAATTTGGTCATGTACCATTTCCACCTTATGTTACAGATTCACAGGCTTTCACAGAACAATATCAAACTGTATATAGTAAAGTTTCAGGAGCGGTCGCTGCCCCTACTGCTGGTTTACATTTTACTGATGAATTACTAGAGAAACTAGAACAAAAAAATATTAGACTAGCTTTCATTACACTACACGTTGGTCTTGGTACATTTCGGCCAGTTGAGACTAAAGACATTACTAACCATGATATGCACGAGGAATGGTTTGAAGTTTCGTCATTAGTTGTAGACAAAATTAATCAAACAAAATCTCAAGGTGGACGTATCATAGCCGTTGGAACGACAGTAGTTAGAGCTCTTGAGGGAGCAGCACTGGCTAATCAGAATAATAATAGTCAGGAACTTTCTCTCTCACCATTTTCTGGTTATACCAATATATTTATTTATCCTGGCTACAAGTGGCAAGTAGTAGAAGGTCTAATTACTAATTTTCATCTACCACGCTCTAGTTTGCTGATGCTTGTGAGCGCAATGATTGGTAGAACACGCCTTTTTAGCTTATATCAGGAGGCGATCGCCCAACAATATCGTTTTTATTCTTTTGGTGATGCGATGTTCATTTTGCCAGTTGCTAGGATAAATTAGTCTAATGGTTTAAATATTTGGAGAATTGGACATTATTTTCCCCAATTCTCCCATTGATTAATCTTCTTCCTCTTCTTCCTCAGCACTTGGATATACAAAACTGTGGGAACGTTGAGTGAGAACTGATTTCCCTAAGGATAGGGCCTTCTGTGCCTCCAGTCTTGCTTTACGCTTCCACTGAGCTTTTCGCATATTTGTCTTAGACTTGGAAGTTCTCTTCTTTGGTACAGCCATGAAAGTTATTGTATAGATAATTATAGACAGATTACTATAGTACCTTAATTTTATTAACTATGGAAGACCTCATAAAACCCATTTGATACCTATCTATTTATAGAAGTCATTTGGTATCTTTGCCCGCGATTAAGTTTTTGAGTTAGGGAAAAATTCAGTTCTAAAGCCTCCTTAGTCGAAAATCCCAAAGCCTCATTCTATGAAGCTCCTGCTACGTGCCAAAGATTTTTCCGTTGCATCCTCACCAAAATTGTGATATCGTGTAATTTATTGGGTATTACTCGCCCCTATATATGACTTTTTATTCAACCAAGTTCATGGTGAAGCTCCCATCATGGGTATTCAGGAATTTTCCCCAGGAGCAATACCAGCAAATCTATTCATCTTATGAAGCTTCTCTTGAAGAAAGAGTCAGTCCTCAGGAGTCAGGAGGGAAAATTGCATGGGCATAGTCAACGACAAGCAGCTCCGCGTCTATGCTCCCCCAAACAATTTTGAACACCGCGGGTGAGGTGTGGGGTATTAAACCCATAAGGGAAATGATATAGCAATGAGCGCTCAGGTATTTACAATGTCCAGCTCAAAGTGCACTCTAGAAAAGGTGTACAAAAAATAATGTGTAAATATGCCAGCGCACATTGCTATAAATGCTTGTTTTTCCCATCAAACCTTTCCATCCATCGCTCCTTAGTCGAAAATTCCCAACATTTCATTCTATGAAGCTCCTGGCGCGCGCCAAAAGATTTTCCGTTGCATCCTCACCAAAATTGTGATATGATATGATTTATTAGGAGTCACTCGCCTATGCGCATGACTTTTTATTCAACTAAAAAATATCGTATAGTCTTCTAGGGAGATAGAACTCCGTCCCGCTTTCACTCTGCGACATGAAACGCGTTTTGCGTTCCACAGGAAAAGGCGGAGCCTAAGCAGCCATATCAGGAATGTTGTAGAAAAGAAAGAAAATCAATATAAAGATTATTGGTTAGCAAAATTACAACTCATGGAAATCGTAAATTACAATTCCTGTCTCCGGATGGTTATCCACACTAACATAACCAGTTTTAAGCATTTCCTTGAGAGCTTCTTCTACTTCTAGAAAGCTAGCTCCTGTTGCCATTACCCCCTGACTAACAGATAACTTTCCTCCTTTTGTAGAAGCTGACCTGAGTAAAGCTACCATTAACTGTTGACGGGTTTGTGGAGGAGAAGCTTTCATAGAGAGCGCCCCATTCGATTGATATAGTGGCACTCCTTGGGATGAAGTACCTAACTTTGCTTTGACTTTAGTATTGTGTTCTTCTACCATATTGGGAATTAACAACAAATCAATAAATTGGCCTATTCCAAATAAACCCCCAGTAAAGAGCCAAAGTAGACCCGTCAAAATTTTGCCATTGTATAAACGATGACATCCATTAATGCCTAGAATGCAAGCTCCCCAAAATAGGTAACTGTATCTTATACTATTCATTTAGTCCCAAAAATTATTTTTCTGAAATTAATATACTGTTTTGCCTAGTTACTTAATTTTCGTTATGGGCACTTAGTATTATTACCATCTTAGTCCAAGAATATAATGTGGAAAACATTAATAACTCTAAATATATTATTTGAAGTAGGATAATAATGGGCTATTTCTTATAGGTATACATACTTTGCAATTCTTAACTAAAACTTTGCACTTCAGTCCCCTAGACCTTGGTAAACTATCAGATAATGTTGAAAGAGGACTCCTGCTATAAATTTTAATTTAGCGGTGAGACGGGGCATATAAACTGCAAGGGAAACTCACGCAGACAGCCCCAACGCGAATTTCAACTAGCCAATTAATTGAGCGGTAGCGAATCAATCCAGTATCATATAGCGTGGAAAATATAGTACTTTTTTGCTCATCCTCCAAACTGTACCTAACATAAATGGGGCAGATGAAAACAGGGGAGGAAGTTAAAGATATCTAAAAATACCCCACACTACCAGCCATAGATTCATAAATTAAGAAAACAACAAAACTTATGGTAGATTCTCTAAAAAAACCAGATTTTCAAGAAATGCGACCAGGGGTTAAAGTTCCCTCTAAAGAAACTATTCTAACTCCTAGATTCTACACAACAGATTTTGATGAGATGGCTAAAATGGACATCTCAGTAAATGAAGATGAATTGATAGCTATTCTAGAAGAATTTCGTACTGATTATAACCGCCATCATTTTGTTCGGGATGAAGAATTTGCCCAATCATGGGATCATATTGATGGGGATACTCGTAGGTTATTTGTTGAGTTTCTAGAACGTTCTTGTACGGCGGAATTTTCTGGTTTTTTACTGTACAAAGAATTGGGTCGTCGCCTCAAAAATAAAAGCCCTATTTTGGCTGAGTGTTTCAATTTAATGTCCAGAGATGAAGCTCGTCATGCAGGTTTTTTAAATAAGGCAATGTCAGATTTTAATCTATCATTAGATTTAGGATTTCTGACTAAAAGTCGTAAGTATACTTTCTTTGAACCAAAGTTTATTTTCTACGCTACTTATCTATCGGAAAAAATTGGTTATTGGCGCTACATTACTATCTATCGTCATTTAGAAGCTCATCCAGAAGATAGAATTTATCCTATTTTCCGTTTCTTTGAAAATTGGTGTCAGGATGAAAATCGTCATGGAGATTTCTTTGATGCTATTATGAGGGCACAACCACAAATTTTAAATGACTGGCAAGCAAAATTGTGGTGTAGATTTTTCTTACTTTCTGTGTTCGCTACTATGTACTTGAATGACATTCAAAGAGCTGATTTTTATGCTGCTATTGGTTTGAATGCTCGTGATTATGATAAGTATGTAATTGAGAAGACTAATGAAACTTCAGGACGTGTTTTTCCAATAATTTTGGATGTAGAAGATCCTCAGTTTTATGAAAGACTAGAAGTTTGTGTTAAGAATAATGAAAAGTTAACAGCGATCGCTAATTCTAATAAGTTAGGTGTTGTGAAGCTTTTCCAGAAGTTACCTCTTTATCTGTCTAATGGTTGGCAATTCCTAAAACTATATTTTATGAAGCCAATTGAAACTGCTACTATGCAAAGTTCTGTTCGCTAAAGAAGTTTTTAATAATTAACCTCGCTTGATAGCCTTGTGATATTTCCAAGGCTATTTTTTTATTTGTTTTATTTAGGGTTTGCTGAAAAAGTCTTATGGTGATGATAGGCAACAGCTCATCTGGCAACAGGCAACAGTTTAGACTATCTGCTACGGCCAAATTTTCGGCATTTCAGCGGAAAAGTATTAGCATTTTGAGACTACAACAGCCAAAAACCTTGCACTTTTTCATAAATATTTAACCCTGGAAGCCTTTACAGGTATTAATTACAATTTTATTCAGCAAACCCTATTTAAGAAAAGAGGGAGTAGGGAGTAGGGGGGAAATAATTGATAATTTATGTACTATGATTGACTGTATTTTGGATTATTGGAGATGTCTAATATCAAATCCACTGAATTGGATATAAAACAATGTTTCATCTTCAACCAGAGCACAAATCTTTCTAAATTCTCTTCCCTCCTGACTCCTGACTCCTGACTCCTGACTCCTCAATTCAAAGACTCTAAAAAAGTCTGCACTTGACCATCTGGTCTCAAAACCAATCGAATTTTAGCAGTCTTACCACCCTCAATATTAGAGACAAAAACTTCATCTTCCAAAGGCATCTCTGTATTACCATAAAACTCAACTGATGCTAGACCAATTGGAGTTACCTTTTTCACTGAACCATCACCATTTAATAACAAACTATATTGCAAATTCTTATCTAAATCTGATGGCGGTTCCCAACTTTTTTCAAAATATTCTCTTACCTCTGCAACTTGGGGAATTCGATCGAATAATGTATATTTCGGTTTCCTGCCAGTATTTTCACTAGGTTCAACCACAGATTCGCGATCGCGTAAAGCAACTGGTTCTACATCTTCCAAGGTCGGTAAATCAATTGCCCTAGGAACATTAACTGGAATACGACTCACATCTAAATAAGGTCTTACCCCACCTCCTCTATTAAGTGTTGGTGGCAAAGGTCGGTTTGGTGCGGGTGGCATTTGCAAATTTGGGGGTGGTTGCACGGGAGGTCTCGGTTGTACTGACACGCCATAGTTAGGTATTGCAGGTGGAGGAATTGGAGGCGGTGTCGTTGGTGGTGCTAAAGGAACTGGTGGCAGTATTGTTGGTGGTGCGGGAATAACTACTGTTGTAGCATTTCCCTGATTTTGAGGAGGACGAGAAAAATCATTCAGAGGTGGTGGCAAGTTATTCGGAGCGGGTGACGCGGGGTTTTGTCTAGGAAATAGAGGAGATGGTGTAGGAATTGGAGATGGTCTAGTAATTGTTGGTGTTGGTAGATTTGTTGGTGGTGTTGGTAATGGTGATAGAGTTACTGTTGGTGTTGGTGTTGGTAAATTTGTTGGTGCTGGAAGGGGCGAACTATTGCTTGGTGGAGAAGCAATAATATTAGGCTCATTTTGTGGTTTGCGACTAATTGCGTAGCGGTCATATAATTTAATGGCGCTAACTGTTAGACCAGCACTGATGATAATTAGTATCAAAGTCTGCAACCATTCAGGAAGAGGTTTAACTTCACCGTCAGACTTAAACTGAGGTAATGTCTGTATATCTGCTTCACATTCATCTAGAGCGATCGCCAGGTCAAATAGTTGCAACATACTCATGGTAATAAAACTTCCTGACTCTTTAGTCGCTAGAGACCCCAAAAATAGATCGTGGTTTAATAAGTCTCGTGGTTGTAGATAAATAGTTTGACCGTTTATTGGAGGTGGGGAATTAGGTATCGAAAGTTTGGCATCAGCAACTTCGGTGGTCTCTTCCTGAATTTTTGTTTGTGAGTTTGACTCTGTTGCAGTGCTATTGTTTTCTTCTCCTTTATTATTTTCATTGTCTAGAGGTAGTTCAGGAGATTTACTAAGAAATTCTTGTACATAAGTGGTAACAACTTTGTGGAGAGCGTCTAATTCACTGCGGCCACCCCTCAGTGTAATATGTTCTGTTTCTGATACCCTGGGATCATCAAAACTAAGGCTAAAGCGTTGTTTTCTGGAAATACCGATCCATTTTAAGACCGCTAAACCTCTAGCTGTAAATTTTAGCGTACAAGTTGGGGGAGTATAACTTCGTGAAGGCATTTGAAAACATTTGATTGAAGAAGGCAGAAGGCAGAAGGCAGAAGGCAGAAGGCAGAAGGCAGAAGGCAGAAGGCAGAAGGAAGAAGGAAGAAGGCAGAAGGCAGAAGGCAGAGGGTAAAATTGCTTATGGATAGTAAACCACCGACCGCGTGCATGTCCGATCGCCCTAAATAATTTTAAGCACCACCTGTAAGGTGGTGTATTAAACCCGCCAGAGAAAAGATAAAATTATCTTAATCTACAGCTTTAACAATAATTTCCTCATATCAATTTAATTATAGTTGAGTTATATAGATAAGTAGCCAAGAGTTTAAGATATCATCATATAATATATAATTTTTTTAATTTAGTATACAGGGATAAATTTTATCTCAAAAAATCAAAAGAGAATTAAGGTATGAAACAGTTTAAATTATCTGAAATTTACCGTTTACTCAATCATTCTTAATTCTCTACCATGCTTAAAACTTTTTTAATCAATCAATTGATTTTTTAATTTTTTGTGAAATCAGTATTTTGAATTCTGCTTAAGCGTTTTGCTTCATACTAAAAATTTAGTATGATTTCAGGATCTAAAATTTCAGACTTGACCAAAGATGACTACACCCTTGAGGAGAACTATAAAATAACAAATTCACTAATAATTTTAGAGCTAATTTTTCTGGGTTATCCTGGGAAGTATTTTCAGAGTATATGTGATATTGTTTATATGCTTTTTCAAATTTCTCAAGATATTCTCTTAATAAAGTAACTGATTGAGGTTTAGTATTTTGAGCAGCCACTTGTTCCATTAATGCTACTGCACGACGAATTAATGCTTGGTTTTGTTTTGCCAAGTGACATATAACTAAGATGAAAGATTTCGCTTCCTCTGTTTTCAGAGGTTGGTTTACTGACATTCCCCGTTTTTCACCTACCACTAAAGTCAGTTCATCAGCTAACTTGGGAGATATATTCAATTTACTGGCTACTCGCAATATGCTGTCTGAATTAATTCCTGTTAAAACATTTAAGGCTAATAATTCCATGTCCAATTTTGTTCTAATCTGGTTTGATCGAACTTTTTTGGCCACAGTAGGCTGGGTATAATCTTGTCTCGAAGGCAGTATAAAAACTGAGGTATTGCCGGGAGCAGCAGATGTTACCATATTATAGACCTCTTAAAAATTTATTACAAGCACGTCTATTGTAGTCGTACTTTGCCAAATTGTGTCTACTATTCGGAAAACTTTATTTGACAAAATATTTACAAAATATTTATTAGACATCTCCACAAAAGAGGCAACAGGCAACAGGGAAAAATAATTGATAATTTATGGATAAGAATTGATTTGATTTTTGATTTTCACGCCTATGTCTATTTACCAATATTTTTTTTGAAAAATAATTGTTTGATTTCTGAATCAGTTAATAAGTATAATTTTGGCATTCAGACCATTATTCCGTAAAACTTTTAATAGTTGATCGGCCTCAAGACGACTACGAAAAGCTCCTGCCTGCATTACTGAATTACCATTAATATTCGTGGAAAAAGCATCTGGTACAAGCGATCGCAACTTATAGGTCTGAGCAGCATTATTGACATTAACAACTACTCGATAACGTAGACCCAAGGCAGCAGCACGACTTTGAGAATCACGACGTAAGGATAGTCTAGGCAAAGGGTTAGGATGAGGATTTTGATTTCTGCCAATACCGGGAGGCACATAACCGCCACGACCAAGGGGAATATTTTTGCTTGGTACAGATAGTAAACCAGGAGATGCAACTGGGGTAGTGGGTTCAAAACTTGGGTTAGTGCTGCTTGGAGGTAAATTTCGCCATCTTTCTAAAGTTCTGCTCCCTGACTCTGGTGGCGATACTGGTATTTCAATTGCTCGTGTATTCTGATAATTAGGATTAGTTTGTAGTAGTCTTTGTAAGTTGCCTTGATGAGTTGTTGTCTGGTAGGAATTTCCCCTAGACCTTGTAGTTTCTGGAGCTGGGACAGGGATAAGAATTGTCGTAGAATTTCCCGGTCTTTGTCGTGAAATAATACTATCAGAACTGTTCTGCTCCTGTAATTTTTCTGCTGAAGCTGAAATATTTGATTTCTTTGGCGTTGTCTGAATTTCTGCCTCAGTAGATACAGTTTTCATAACAAGCTTTTCCTGGGAAGACTCTGTTTCTGGATTTACTGTAGGGATAGTTACAATATTCGGCAAAGGAGCAACTCGTGGGGGTGGAGCAATTTTCCCAGCAATGTCAATACTACCATAATTACGACCGCCTCCTAAAGAATTTCCATAAGCAGGAAGAGTTTGACCTTTTACTGCATGATAAATATTATACCGAATGTTATTACGAATAGTATTACGACCAGGTTCTTGAGAATTACCTAGATCCGGTAATGATTGAGCGATCACTGCTACTCCATCCTGTCTATTACCCTCAATATAATTACCCCGCAAAATTGGGCGTGCATTTCCTTGAATAATAATCCCACTTTGATTTTCAATCAGACGGTTTCCCACTACTTTTGGAGCAGCATCATCAGATATTTTCATTCCAATACCAGTATTTTGAAACAAATTATCTCTAATTTCTGGCTGAGAATTATGATAAATTGTGATGCCACTTACACCATTTTCATAGAAATTATTTTCCTGAATAATTGCTGTATTACTACCCGCTATAGAAATGCCATTTACAGTATTACCACTCAAAGTATTTTTACTAATAACACAACCACTAGATTCTATCCATAAACCATAACCTTGAAGATTAGGATTTATGACTGTTACGCCACTTAAATTAGATTCATTAGCAGCTACTATTGTAATATTTTTCCGATTTAAAGTCGGACTATTAAAATTACCTCCACCTTGAATCAAAACATTTTTTCCACGGTTAAAATAGTTACCTTTGATGGTAATTTTTGGCTGCAAAATTAAAGGGAATTTTTCACCTGTTCGTCTATTGTAAGTTCCGGGAGCAAGTAAAATTGTTGTGTGAGGTTGAGCAATTTTCAAAGCATAAGTAATAGTTTTCAAAGGAGCGGTTTTAGTACCATCTCCAGAGTCACTACCAACAGATGAACTAACATAAAGTACATTTATTTGAGAATTAGCTTGAGTTTCTGGGGATTGGACTACTTGTTGTGCAAATGGTACTGCCAAACTTGCAGAAGTAAATACCCCTAGTAGCGCAGTGGCTAAAATAGGTGATAAAAAGTTGATTTTACGCAGTAAATTTGTTTGATTATTTTCCTGCGAAAAAAGGATAAATATTTGTTTCACGGCTTTCTTCCTAGGAAACTGTGACAGACAATTTAGTTATTATATTTTGTCAAGTACCTCTTATTATAGGAGTTTTGAAGAAATATTTTAATTTTTGTAAAGAGAGGTTGATTGTTAAGGATAATGGATAAGTCTGACTAGAATTAGCAAAGCTCATTTTGATAGTGATGAATGGAACTTTGCAATTACCCAAAAATATTTGCTGTTGCCAAGAATTTTGTTATTTAAAAAGTCTATTTTTCCCTGGCGTTCGATACTATTTAGGATTAAGCATTTAGTTAAGGTTGTTGTACATTTCAACTTCGATAAAACCATTACCTCGTAAACATTCAGCCATCAGCTATTGCTTTTAATTTTAGATAAAAACTTTACTAATTGAGTTAAAATTTATACTTACTATAAAAGCTGGCTGAAACAGTCTATATTCATTAAAATCCCCTTCTTTTGATGAGAGCTGACAGCTAATAGCTGTTTGCGCAGCATTCCGTAGGAAATGCTTACATTACCTCTATTTAAATTCGTCAGTTTTAGAGTTAATGAAGTACAAATTTTTACGCTCTTAGGGAATAGAGATTAGTATTAAACTGTACCTCACTATTCTCAAAATACTGTAATTATCCTTCGTTTATGGATATAGCATTTCTCAAAGAGCGTGAGACACACCTATCTTTTATCTTTGTTTCTATTCTATTGCCTATTCCCAGATCCCAGATGCGGTGTTCCCTGTTCCTTAACACAAACCAATGCGTTTACCTCATGCTTTTTGGGAATTGCTATATGCTCTTGTTGATGGTGAAAGCTAGTATTATCCAATCATATCATCACTATTTGTGTTCCTTTTTTTGCCAGTCATTCTTGATTATTTCCAGCTTCTATCCATTCATTAGCTATCGAGCAAAAAAAGTTAATATTTCATAGAAATTAGAAATTATTGGAGTAGCTTTGATTGATAAATTAAGCAAATTATTTCTTATCTAAATGGCTTATACCTCCCATGAAATTTACTTTATACATCCCTAGTAGTTGGCAAAATTAAATCTTTTTACTTTCCTTTTTCCTTCCCTTTTTTATATTTCTATTTTTTTTAGCGATCGCTATAGAAATATCTAGTTAACCTAACAAAAATTTGCAGCCCTAAAGTCAGAATTTATCTAAATATGGCCTAACTATTTTGACCTTGGTCCTACAGTCGTAATCCTGATAGCTAAACTATTTCAGAAATTATTTGAACAATAATTAAATTCTGTATTGCAGGCAATATTATACTATAAAACGGTCTATATTAATAGCAAAATTTATCATAGTCTGCCCCTCTGTATTTGAGAGAGCAAGATTATAGTCATGTTGACAATAAGGATTAAAATTTATAGGGTAATTATTATGAACGATAAGTATAATTGGGGTCAAAATGTACAGCCTGGGGTTCGCCGAATTTTGGATGCCAACCTAGATAGGGCGAGAGAAGGTCTAAGAATTATAGAAGAATGGTGCAGGTTTGGCCTCAATAGTATACATTGGGCAAATGAATGTAAACAACTACGTCAAGAGATTGGGAGTTGGCATAGTACAGAATTAAGAATGTCCCGAAATACCCCTGGCGATCCAGGTACAGAATTGACTCATCCACAGGAAGAGGAACGCTCAGATGTTCAACAACTGCTACAAGTTAACTTCTGTCGCTTAGAAGAAGCACTACGAGTTTTAGAAGAATACGGAAAAATTTATAATTCTCAAATGGGTTCCGCTTGTAAACAAATGCGTTACCGAGTTTATACTATAGAAAGTGGACTTCTCGCCTATAGAAGATATCAGCAATTACAAAACTCCTACCTTTATCTAATTACCTCACCCAACGATAAATTAATCAATATAGTAGAAGCAGCTCTTCAGGGAGGGTTAACTCTTGTCCAATACCGCAATAAAACAGCAGACGATATAACAAGATTGACAGAAGCTCAAAAACTCTGTCAACTCTGTCATCGCTACGGCGCTCTATTTATTGTTAATGACCGAGTAGACATGGCGATCGCTGTGGATGCAGATGGAGTTCATCTAGGACAACATGATATACCAGTTAAACTTGCTAGACAACTGCTTGGCCCTCAGAAACTTGTAGGTCGTTCCACTACAAACCCAGAAGAAATGAAGCGAGCAATTGGAGAAGAAGCGGACTATATCGGAGTAGGGCCAATATATGAAACTCCTACTAAGTTAGATAAACCAGCAGCAGGTTTAGAATACATTAGTTATGCTGTGAATAATTGTACTATTCCTTGGTTTGCCATTGGTGGAATTGATATGCAAAATTGTGATGAAGTTCTATCTTCTGGTGCGGAGCGTGTATCTGTAGTTAGGGCAATTATGCAGGCAGAGCAACCAACTTTAGTAACTCAATATTTTCTTTCTCAACTAAATCGTTATCAAGCCCTACGCTCTCATAATATATTACCAGAAAAAATCTAAATATTACTAATGTCAAGTCAAATTACGCTCAAGGTTAACGGAGAAACCCATACTTGTTTACCTCATATACTTTTACCTGATTTTCTGGAACAGTTGGGGTTAAACCCTCGGTTAGTAGCTGTGGAATATAATGGTGAAATTTTACATAGACAATTTTGGGACAAAACTGAAATACAAGCAGGGGACAAGTTGGAAATAGTTACTATTGTGGGGGGTGGTGTTGATTGAAGTCAGAAGTTAGAAGTTAGAAGTGAGATTTGATAGGCTAAAAACGGGGATTTATATTTATATATGGTTATAGGTAGTGGTGTACAAGTAGTGATTTTTGTAGTTTTGTTTCTGGCAGTGAAAGGGATTTAATTATAAATATCACTACATCTACAGGACTACCTGGTTATAGTAACTAAAAACTATAGTGCTATATATTTTAAGACTTAGGCAAATATACTTGACTAAAAAATAAAGAAAATTCAGTATTTCAAGCCTCCTACCTACTTTAGTAGGAGGTACTGTTAACTGATAACTGAAATAACCTAGTGCAGGATGGCGGAAATAACTGACCAGTTACAAAGTCCTAAAACAATTACAAATCAAAAATGATTGACTGTCAGATGTGCGTCTTACATTCTGAGGTCTCCTCAGAATTACGCAATTACGCACTCGCTTTTAAATGCATGACTTCCGCGTAGCAGCACTAGACTGTAACCTCGACTACATAATTTTTGATTTTTGATATTTTGTGATTCAAGTACGGATATCCCAATAATTAAACACCAAGCTTTGATTGCAAAGTCTAGAAAGAAAGCTATACATTAAAGAAAGAAGTATAGAAATAATAACAATTATTTATGAATAAAAAATTGCTTTCACAGATCGTAAAATCTGTCTTTGTCATCGGACTAGTGTTTACTTTAGTCTTCAGTCAAGCTGATGCAGCTTTAGCCGCTCGGAGTGGAGGTCGCATTGGCGGTGGGTCATTTAGAATGCCCAGTCGTACCTATACATCACCTACTCGTAGTCCTGGAGGTGGTTACTATCCTAGAGGAGGTATTGGTTTCCCATTTTTATTACCTTTCTTTGGTTTCGGTGGATTTGGCAGTCTGTTTACAATTTTGATTTTTATTGCGATCGCTAATTTCTTAGTTAGTAGTTTCCGAAGAGCAACTCAGGGAGATGAGTTTGACAGCTATAGTAATAATCCTACAGTTTCTGTTGCTAGCGTACAAGTTGGTTTATTGGCAGAAGGTCGCAGTTTACAAATAGACCTTGATAGAATAGCGGAAAATGCTGATACTGGTTCTGCTGCGGGTAGAACGCAAGTGCTCCAAGAAGCTACATTATCTTTGTTGCGTCACCCTGAATATTGGGCTTATGGATCTGCCCAAAGTGAACAAGCAAAGCTAGACTCGGCAGAAGCAAAGTTTAATCAGTATGCTCTGACTGAACGCAGTAAGTTTTCTGAGGAGACTCTTTCTAATTACAATAATCAATTAATTGATAAAAACCTTCAAACTTCTCTACCTGTTAGCGAAACTGATGGTGAATTGCTGACTCAGGGAACTGAAGCACCAGGGGAATATATTGTGGTTACTGTTGTTGTTGGTACTCAAGGTAAATTACAGTTACCAGTTATTAATAGTACAGAAGATGTCAGACGTGCTTTAAGTCAAATGGGTGCTATTTCTAGCGATCAGTTATTAGCTGTTGAAGTTTTATGGACACCTCAAGCGAGTAGCGATACTTTGACCTCTGAGGATATGGTTGCTGAGTATCCAAATCTTAAATTGGTTTAATCAAAAGAAGGAAGAAGGAAGGAGGAAGAAGGAAGAACCGAAGTTGTGATTTTTTGGTCAGGGTATAGCAAGTGGGAGTATCTTGCTCCGGTTGTGAGTATTGCTTGTCTCCATTTAGCATTACGCCTGCAGGACTACCAATTAGTGTACTGTTTGTTAAACTGTAATATTCTCCATTCTTAATTTCTGTAAGGGTGGGGAATATTTATTTTTGATTTTTGATATATTACTGATTTCCTGGAAGATTGATGAATTTGCAGTAATATCATGTCCGGTTGAATACTTATAAATAAACGATGGAGGAGTCAGGAGTCAGGAGGGAAGAAAGAAGAGTAGGAAAAAGAGAAAGTTTTTTGATCACTAATTATCCAGACATGATGTAATACCATTTCTCAAAAAAAATGTTACGGATAATAAGTGCGATTAAAATATTTTATAGGAGATGTTCTTTTGACAAAGCGGTGCGACCCCGCGTCGCCTCAAGGCGCAAGGGAACGCGCACCAAGAGAAAAAGAGAATTTATGACCTAAAACCTGGTATTGAAGCCATTAATTCTGGGTCCTGTACGTTGCCAATCCGGCGGCTCCCCTACCGAATAAAGAGGCTAGTCATTTGTAGCAAACATTTATCAAATTGGTATAAGATTATTCCGGAATTTATCAATATTTGATTGTAACTTAACAATAGTAGCATAGCCAGGATATATTAGGTAAAATTTATTGCCTAATACATAATGTGAATAGTTATTATATTAATCCATATATTTCACAAATTAACTATCAGTTATCTCAGGGTCGCATCTGGTAAAAAATATCCTCAAACTTAAAATTTGAATAAATAAGTTTGAGGTAATTATAACTCGTACACAGATGCAATAAAAAATTAGTGATGAAGAACTGCAACCAAGCAATTAATTCCAGAGAATACAAATTAATTCTCAACATTAATCAATTTTATGACCGTACTCATACTGTAGAAAGATTTGGCAATTTAGTTAAGTCATTGACACAACAGTTTAAAGGAAAAGTTATTAGCCAACAAACTGAAGAAAAATATAGACAAATTTATTACTTAGATACACCAAATTTTGATTTACGTCATCATGGTTTTATCCTGAGAATTAGGCGAGAAAAAAAATATCATCAACCGAAATATCAGATAACTCTCAAACATCGTGAGTCAGACCGCTATTTGTCAGCTTCACAGGATTTGTCGGCAACAAAACCAGGTAAGACTAAGTTTGAAGAAGATATAATTCCGCCATTTCAAAGCAAATTTTCTCAGTCAATATCTGTAACTAAAGATCGGCAGCCTAACTTTGAAAATATTAAACAGGTTGCGAAATTATTTCCTGGTTTAAAAGCTCTTGATATTCCCGAACAAACTTCAATTGAGTTAGTCAATAATTTTCGGGCTTTTGAAGTGGTAAAGAAACTAGCAAATTTACAATTTGGAGACAAACATATTGTGAAAACCGATCTAAGTTTCTGGTATTTAAATACAACAGATAATTTACCGTTAATTGCATAATTTTTACTTAAATATCGTCTACCTAAAAAATTGTTAGAATCTCCAAAAAAATTAGAACAATTTCCTATGCCAATGATTCAAGGAACAAATTATTTGTTTAAAGCTTTGCAACAACAATGGGAATGGATAAATTTTCACCCCATGACTAAAACTGCTTATGTTTATGGCCAAGGAAATCAATCTCAAAATATGTTTTTGGCAGAACAAAAATCTCTTTTGGCTGCTTAATTTAGTAGGGTGCTGTTAGCGATAGTGTAACTGAGCAAAACTCAACGGTGCGTGATACTCCACTTCATTCCGCTCACACACCCTACTACTCTCAAGTTACTGAAAAACTCTTTTCTACCTACTGACTCCTGTCTCCTGTCTCCTGACTGCTTCTTCAGTAAGTAGGGTGCCGTTAGCGACAGCGTAACGCACACCAACCCCAATGGGGAAAAATGGTGCGTGATACTCCACTTCGTTCCGCTCACACACCCTACTACTTTTGTCTCCTGTCTCCTGACTCCTGTCTCCTTCTTCAGAAAAATGGTGCGTGATACTCCACTTCGTTCCACTCACACACCCTACTACTTTTGTCTCCTGTCTCCTGACTCCTGTCTCCTGACTCCTTCTTCAGTCACAAATCACTCAGATTTTTCCGAAAAGTTGCGCCACAATATAGGGAGAGTATAAATTACTAGGCACTTGATTATTTTTGATAAATATGGTAATGGAGCAACTTTCCCAAAATTCTCTATCTGAAACAACTGTCAAACCAAAATTAGATTACGATTTAGTTATTGTCGGTGGGGGTATCGCTGGCACTGCTCTTGCTTGTGCTTTGAAAAATTCTGCCTTAAAAGTGGCATTAATTGAAAGTCAACCTAAATCTGTAGTTGCAGCTAGAAAACTTGCTTATAATCTTTCTTTAACATCTGGCAGAATATTAGATGGCATCGGAGTTTGGCAACAAATTTTGCCTAAAATTACTACATATCGGCAAATTAGTCTTTCTGATGGTAATTATCCCCGTACTGTCCAATTTTATCCTGATGATTTGGCTATTACTGGTAAAAGGCCAAGTTCAAAGGAGGGATTGGGTTATGTGGGAGAACATCAGGTAATGCTGACGGCGATGCAGGAATTTTTGGCAGACTGCGAACAACTTACTTGGTTATGTCCAGCGGAGGTTTTGCGGGTAGATTATAAATCGGATTTTGTGGAAGTTGAGCTAAAGCAGAAGGATACAGACAGTTTGTCTGGTGAAAATGAAAGTTTGACTGTCCGCTCTCGGTTGGTGGTAGGAGCAGATGGGGCGAGGTCTCCGATTCGTGAAGCTGCTAATATTGGTACTCATGGTTGGAAGTATTGGCAGTCTTGTGTGGCAATGACGATTAAAACTGAAAGGTCTCACAATAATATTGCTTTTGAGAGATTTTGGCCCAGTGGCCCGATGGGGGTTTTGCCCTTGCCGGGAAATCGCTGTCAGGTGGTTTGGACTGCTCCTCATGCTGAGGCGAAGGCGTTGCAAGAGTTGGATAAACAGGAATTTTTGGCTAAGTTGGAGTATCGCACTGCTGGAAAGTTGGGTAAGTTGGAGTTGTTGAGCGATCGCTATGTTTTTCCGGTTCAGTTGATGCAGAGCGATCGCTATGTTGAACACCGTTTAGCTTTAATTGGGGATGCTGCTCATTGTTGTCATCCTGTGGGTGGTCAAGGTTTGAATATGGGTATTCGGGATGTAGGGGCGATCGCTGAGGTGATTAAGTTTGCTCATCAGCAAGGTGAGGATATTGGAGATATTGGGGTATTGAAGCGTTATGAAAGTTGGCGCAGAAAGGAGAATTTCGTAATTTTAGGGGTTACTGATTTTCTGGATAGAATGTTTTCTGCTAGTGTGTTGCCTATAGTAGCGGTTCGTCGTTTAGGTTTGTGGGGTATGGGAATAGTTCCGATTTTTAAGTCTTTGTCTTTGCGAGTGATGACTGGTTTATTTGGTCGTCATCCAGAAATGGAAGTCAAAAGTTAAAAGTCAAAAGTCAAAAGTTAAAAGGCAAAAGGCAAAAGGCAAAAGGCAAAAGTAAGATTTTATCAGCTAAAATTTGTGACATCTTTAAAGTGAATTGGTATCAGATGTTGTTTGTTAAGTAGAGGAGTTAGGAGTCAGGAGGGAAGAAGCGACAGGAAAAGAAATTTTTCGTTATAGTAGTCGCAATTACTGTTAGGAAATATTGAAAGATTAAAACTCAGACAACGGAATATTTTTCCCTCTTTTTTCTTCCTTCCTTCTTCCTTCTTCCTTCTTCTTCTTTAGTACTATAAAACTCAGACAACGCAAATTTCTTCCTTCTTCCTTCTTCCTTTTTTGTCTGTTAAGTAAAGGAGTCAGGAGTCAGCAGTAAAGAAGCAACAAGAAAAGAACATTTTCGTTATAGTAGTTGCAATTACTGTTAGGAAATATTGAAAGATTAAAACTCAGACAACGGAATATTTTTCCCTCTTTTTTCTTCCTTCCTTCTTCCTTCTTCTTCTTTAGTCCTATAAAACTCAGACAACGCAAATTTCTTCCTTCTTCCTTCTTCCTTCTTCCTTTTTTGTCTGTTAAGTAGAGGAGTCAGGAGTCAGCAGGAAAGAAGCAACAGGAGAATATGGAAGTCAAAAGTCAAAAGTCAAAAGTTAAAACTTAAAAGTTAGTTATCAGTTCAAAACTTTGATGCTACAGTAATTTATGAAATTCAAAAGTCAAAAGTCAAAAGTTAAAACTCAGACAACGGAAATTTCTTCCTTTTCCCTTCTTCTTTAGTCTTGTAAAACTCAGACAACGGAATATTTTTCCCTCTTTTTTCTTCCTTCCTTCTTCCTTCTTCTTTAGTCCTGTAAAACTCAGACAACGGAAATTTTTTCCTTCTTCCTTCTTCCTTCTTCCTTCTTCCTTCCGATCATGCTCTCTGAATTTAGTTACTCTCCAACTCCAGAAATATTAGATTGGTTAGCATTAGGGCGATTAGGAGATAGATTAAATCGCTCTATTAGATTGTGGGTTTTATTAAAATATTTTTATGGAAAACCAAATAATTTACCAGCGGAATTACCAAAATATTTTACTTATATAGATTTCCGCAAATATTTTTTTCGCCAGAACATCAATTGAGCGATCGCTTAACTACAGAACAAATAAAAACAGAATGTCGAGACAAAAATTGTATTTGTAAAAAGTAAGTAGAAGAGTTAGTTCAAACTGCAATTTTTCCCCTATCAATTAAAGAATGGGAGCAGAAAATTACAGATAAAATGGGTGGGGAAGTTATTGCTCCTATTTCAATTCGAGAAAAGTTGATTTTAGAAGCAGAACAAGAGTTAGCTAATTATCATCGGTAGCTTTGTTTTGTCGGGTGCATTGCAATGCACCTAAAAATTCCGGAAAAGTAGAACTATAGCAGTCGAAAGAAAGGTTAGGACAAATCAAAAGCTTAAAATTAAGACAAAATAAGATTTTTCTTTCTTCCTTCTTACTTCTTCCTTCTTACTTCTTACTTCTTACTTCCTCCTTCTTCCTTCTTCCTTCTTCCCTCTTCCTTCTTCCTTCTTCAATTCAAAACTTTTCTAATTCAGCAATAACTCTCATAAATTCTTGCTTGAGATAATTATCATCTTCATAACAAGAAAGCAAAGAATGATAAAACCAAAGAGTTTTTTCTTTACCCCCACGAAAGCGCTGCCAAACTATTTCCCCCTCCTGACGTAACGCAGCTAATAAGTCTCTCCCATTATGTAGTTTATCAGCAAGAGAAATACGCTTTACAGATTTAGAACCATGACGAATTTGCTCAATATAACGTAATTTTCGCTCCTCCCAAGGTGGTTTAGGAATAGTCTCCGACTCTGTACAACCATCAATAATATTAACTACTGTTTCACCAAATAATTCCAGGATATGTTGACGAGTTGCCATACCTCCCCTATCTTCCACCGCATCATGTAATAAAGCAGCGATCGCCTCATCCTCGTTCCCTCCATTTTCCAATACTAAAGCTGTCACACTCAACAAATGAGCAATATAAGGTGTACGTCCGTCCTTGCGTAGTTGTTGAGAATGTAATTGGTAAGCATATACTAATGCTCGTTCAAATTTTTCTGTTAGTCTTGTTGCGGTCATTTCAGTTATCAGTTATCAGTTGTCAGTTGTTATATTTTTTCCTCCTAATATTAAATATACAGGATTCTTGAAAAGACTATTTCCACATTACGGGATAAATACAAAGACCGTAGGTTGGGTGAAGTGACAGCGCCACCCAAAAATAATTTAGGGAGATGGGGAGATGGAGAGATAGAGTGATGGGGAGATTCGTGTATTTGCACAATTTTTTGTATTTCATATAATTATAATGTTGAGTTTCCTTTGTCAACCCAACCTACAGAATGATATTAATACCTAGCAGAAAACCCCTATTATAGGCCATGTTAGACTATCAATAGTCAAAAATAAACTTGTGTATATGACCGAAAAATTTTGGTTTCAAGTCTCACCTTTTAACTGATAACTGATAACTGAAATAACCGCTATACAACTTAATTTAATTTCCCATCAAACTACTGATGGAATGCCATATCAACATATTCATATTGAAATAACTAATGCTGATGGTATTATTGAACCTGCTGACTTGAAAGGTTTGAAAATACCCTCTAATATTCAGTGGCAACAGGGTGTTGTAATTGAACGTAGGGCACTAATATGGTTATACGTTTATCTAATACATAAAGTCATTCTGCTGCTTGGGTAGGTTGCTATGATACTCGACTTGGTGCTGTTGTGGTTTCTACTCATACTCATACGGTGACTGTTGGTTCTGTTTTAACTTTAGAGTTGCCAAATAGTTAATAATTAGGCATTTTGTAGGTTGGGTTGACGTTCGCGTAAGCGTTGCGGAGAAAAGGAAACCCAACAATAAATTTGTATCCGCACAAAAGAATTACCAAATAGTTAATAATTAAGCATTTTGTAGGTTGGGTTGACGTTCGCGTAAGCGTTGCGGAGCAAAGGAAACCCAACAACAAATTTGTATCTGCTTTGAGAAGAAAGAAGTTAAGCAAACCTAACAACAAACTTATCAAAATAATTGGGTCGCGCAACCCCACCTTTGAAGGCGAAATGTTTTTGGAGACTTGCTCAAATTTCCCTTACAAAAACAACTTCTGACTTCTGAGTTTTGACTTCTGACTTCGTTACATCTGTTGGGTTGCGCTTTCGCTTAACCCAACCTACGGTAACTTTTGATAATAATTAAACACAGAAAATGACCAGAAAATTTCCATTACAATTAGATGTAATTAAACTCGAAACAGAACAAAGCATCTATTCCTAAATCCCCATACAAACTATCATTTCCCGTACCACCAATCAGAAAATCACTTTCTTTTCCTCCTCTTAATACATCGTTTCCCACATCGCCATGAATCTCATCATTTCCTAAATTTCCACTCAAGAAATCATCATTATCACCACCGAAAATTAAGTCTAAATTTTTGCCACCAAGTATCGTATCGTTTCCTTGATTTCCATTGATTGTATGATTATCTTGATTGCCGTTAATAACTTATGCATCTATAGCTCCAATAATTGAGTCATTGCCACTTATAGCGGTTTTCACAAAGGTAGACTACAGTAAAAATTCATAGATATACCTAAAGTTTAATAAGTTGCATAAATAGTTGTATTCTATATTAATGAAAACCGCTATAAACCAAGTAGACCACCAGGCAAATTGACAAGTAATCCTGGAGTTAGCTGAAAGTTGTCAGACTCAGAAGTTAATTCATAAAATCCGTCGGGAGTTTGCCCACTCATTGTTTTTGGATTTGGTTCAGTTTTTTCTATTTTATAGCAGGGAACAGAGAACAGCGGGAAAAACATTTCTTCTTATTCGGTTCATCATCAGCATAAGTTCTAACCTACTATAACAACCAGGTGAAAAGTTCAGAAAAGCTTTCCAAGGTTTTATATCATGTTCGGATAATTAGTCATAAAAAAACTTTCTCCTTCTGTTCTTCTTTCTTCCCTCCTGACTCCTGACTCAGTCCTCCTGACTCCTCCGTCTAAGGTTTTATATCATGTTCGGATAATTAGTCATAAAAAAACTTTCTCGGCGTTGGTGAATCAAGCTATGAAACCTAAATTTAGCGAAATATAAAATGCTTTTCAGTTAATAGTTAGACAATTGCCATTAAAGCACAATCATAACCACGCATCACCAACGCCACTTTCTCCTTCTCCTGCTGTTTCTTCTTCTTTCTTCTCTCCTGAGGACTGAGGACTGACTCCTCCGTCTAAAGTTTTTATTTTGGCATTGAAGAAATACCTTTAAATAATAATATTAATCCCCCAATTAAAATTGCTACTGCTAAACCACCACTCAGTAAATCAAGCCAACCACTATTTTCCATAATCAAACTCAGTTTAACTCTTAATAAATCTTATATCATACCTATTTTGTTATAGTCAATACTGAATTGACTAATAATCATTAAAATTTTATTTAATTTACTGATTTTTATGAGAATTTGAGTAAATTATGGATACTATAGTATCTATGAGATTTTTATAAAATAAAAAAATATAGTAAGCATTCAGCTAGCTCGCAGTCAGCTTTTAGCTGTTTCACAAATAATGAATATACACTGCTAAGGTCAAGGTTAGTTTTTTTTCCAATACTTTGAATTATCCTTAAATCTCTCAATACTAATTCCTGCTATAAAGGTAATGAATTAATAGCTGATAGCTGAATCCTGACTGCTAAATGCTTACAAAATATATAACAAATCTGAGGAAGAAGCAGTACAAATTTCTATTAAGTATTAAATTTACTAATTTTTTTCTATGAGTTATTGCCTCAACTTACATTGCCAACAACCTCAAAATCCCAACGATGTAGAATTTTGCCAAGCTTGCGGTTCAAAATTGTTACTGCGAGGACATTATCAAGTAATTAAACCTATTGGCAACGGCAGCTTTGGCAGAACTTTTTTAGCAGTGGATTTAGATAGATTTAATACATCCTGCGTAGTCAAACAATTTTTTCCACAAAATCACAACTTAATCTCTACTGAAAAAGCATCAGAATTATTTAAAAGAGAAGCAGAGCAACTATTAAAATTGGGAGATAATCCTCAAATCCCCACTTTATATGCTTACTTTGAAGAGCAAGAAAATCTTTATTTGGTAGAACAATTTATCGCCGGAAAAACTCTTATCCAAGAATTAGAAGAACAAGGTGTATTTAGCGAGAATAAAATCTGGGAAATATTATTAGAACTATTGCCATTATTAAAATTTATTCACGAAGAAAAAGTAATTCATAGAGATATAAAACCAGAAAACATATTACGATTTAATACTTCAAAATCACCAGAAAAAGGAAAACATCAATTAGTCTTAATAGATTTTGGAGTTGCCAAACTAAATAGTCAGGATTTTGCGAGTGAAATTGGTACTATAACTGGTACATTAGGATATGCTCCAATAGAACAAATACGCGGAGGTAAAGCATATCCAGCTAGTGACCTCTACAGTTTAGGTATGACCTGTATTCACTTGCTAACTAAAGTAGCACCTAACCAACTATTTGAGCCATTTAGTGGAGAATTAATCTGGCGATCGCATCTAGTTCAACAAGGAAGAGAAATTAGCGATCGCCTAGAAAAAGTCTTAGATAAATTAGTCAAAGACCTAGTAAAAGAAAGATATCAATCAGCTACAGAATTACTAACAGAAATTTCCCATATATCAACTCCGAATATTAACCAAAAAACTCAGATTGATCGAGCAGAAAAGAAATCTTTAGAAGAAATACAAACTACTCAAAAAGAGCCGGAGAAAGTACCTCATATCAGTATCATTGTACAAGCAGAAGTAGAAGCATGGAAAAATAGACAAAATCTAGCAGAATCAAATGAATATAAGCTAGGAAAAATATTTCATAACAACATCAATAGCCACTATCAAAGCACTCAAAAATTATCAGAAGAACCACATCTTAACTATCAATCAAAACCACTGAATAATGTCATAGAATTTGAAAAGAAAAAAGCAAATTCATCTTCAACAAAAACCAAAATTAGAAACTATTTAAAACTCTCTCAGTTATGGAAAAGTGTACAAATTATCCAAGAGCATAACGTTACTATAAACACCTTAGCTATCAGTCCCCATGGTTTTACTTTAGTAACAGGCAGCGATGACAAAATAATTAGACTATGGAATCTCAAAACAGGACAACTTTTGCATAAATTTTTAGGTCACACTGCCGAAGTATATGCAATAGCTATTACTGCTGATGGTAGAAGAATATTCAGTGGTGGAGATGATAGAACAATATTAGCTTGGAACTTACAGAAAAAAACAATTGCAGACAGATTTTATAGCCATTTAGGTTCTCCTTATAGTCATGGGGGTGGTGCTATTTTGTCAGTAGCTATTAGTCCAGATAATGAAACTGTAATAAGTGGCAGTGCTGACCATACAATTAAACTTTGGAATCAACGTAATGGAGAATTACTTTGCAAATTACATGAACATTTAGATAAAGTTTTCTGTGTCACTTATGCCAAAGTTAATAATAGTGGTACAGCAAAAAATCATCCTCAAAATCACATTTTTGCTAGCAGTAGTGCTGACAGTTCCATCAAAATTTGGCAAGCAGGAACCTGTGTCAGTCTGAAAACTTTGAGGGGACATTCTGGAGGAGTATATTCAGTTGCTTTTACTTCAGATACTCAAGCGATCGCAAGTGGTGGTGCAGATCGAACTATAAAACTCTGGAATGTTCGCACAGGTGAGTTACTGAATATATTCAAAGGTCATTCTCGTGCAGTTTTATCTGTTGCTATTAGTCCCGATAGTCAAATTCTTGCTAGTGGAAGTCTAGATGGTACGGTTAAATTGTGGAATTTGCAGACAGGAAAATTATTAGATAGTCTTTGTGGTTATCATCCAGTGCAATTTACTCCAGATGGTAAAACTCTAGTTAGTGGTGGTGAAGGAGGTCGGATTTTAATTTGGAAGTTGTAGCAATATCATGTCCGAAGAGGAGTCAGGAGTCAGGAGTCAGGAGTGAAGAAGAAGAAAGTTTTTCCTATTCTTAAACACTAGACATCTCCAGAAAAGAGGGAGTAGGCAGTAGGGAGCAGGTAGTAGGGAAAAAGAGGAAATGTCTACTATTAAACTGGCATAATATGAGAAGAACTTCGTCAACTTGCTGGTCTAAAACTTATAGCAGAAAGAAGAAAGAAAAATCTGGCGTTGTCAGAACAGAAGATAATTGAGAAAATGATATCGATCGCACCAATAATATCATATCTCCTGAATAGGAGTATATAATACCATTTCTGAATATAATGCTATTTTAATTACCATCTCAACATTGAAGTAGCACTCAGCAATCAGCAATCAGCAATCAGCTTCTCAAGGTGTATAATGGGGAATTCAAACCCCCATAAAAGGCGCACCACGCGCTTTTTCAAATATAGTGGGGGACTTAAACCCTTGAACTTTCAGCTGACAGCTAAATGCTGTTTGCGGAGCATTCCGGAACGGAAAAGCTGATAGCTAGTTAACATTGATGAGGAGGTAGTGGTGTATTGTAATGGTATAATATCATGTCCGGATAATTAGTGATAAAAAAACTTTCTCCTTTTTCTCCTCTTTATTCTTTCTTCCCTCCTGACTCCTGACTCCTCCGTCATTTATTTATAAGTATTCAACCGGACATGATATAACCAGTGGGAGCATCTTGCTCCCTTTTTAATTATTTTTGTCACAGTATAGTCATGGGGAGTATCTTACTCTCTTTCTAAGTGTTGTTTGTCTCCACTTAACATTACTATGTAGGACTACCAAATTATTATTTTTCAGATAAGTTTGAGTATGTTTATAATCATTGTTATCAAAAAAAACTATGCGATCGCGATCTTGTTCTTTAGCTTGATAAAGTGCTTGATCCGCTTTAGCTATTAAAGATTCTGAAGAATCTAGTTGAGTGGGAATAATACTTGCTATTCCTATACTTACTGTAATGTATTTCCTGATTTCAAAAGCACAATGATCGATGTGTAGTTGATGAATAGCTGCAAGAATTAACTCTGCTACTTTTTTTGCCTTTTTAGCAGATGTATCCGGTAAAATTATCCCAAATTCCTCTCCTCCATAACGAGCTACCAAATCTGCTGAACCTTTAATATTTTTACTAATAGTTTGAGCAATTTTTCTTAAACAATCATCTCCTGCTAAATGACCATAATAATCATTGTAATTTTTAAAATAACCTACATCACATAAAATCAAAGATAAAGGTGATTTTGTTGTGTTAAGTCTAAAGCATTCTTTTTCTCAAGATTCATCAAAATCACGACGATTTGCAATACCAGTTAAACCATCTAATTTGGCAAGTTTTTGGAGTTTATGATTAACAATAATTAAAGCTGTTTCAGTTTTTTGTAAAGCTAAATTTTGCTTAGTTAGTTCTGCTTCTACTTGTTTTTGAGCTGTAATATCTATGATTAAACCTTGATTAAACCTTTAATTGCTAAAATTTTGCCATCACAACAATAAATTCCTTTGCCTTGTTCCCAAACCCACTTTAGTTCTTGATTTGCTGTAATTATCCGATAAACTAACTGAAATGGTTGATGTTTGACTAGAGCTTTTTGTCTTTGTCTACAAATTAATTTTCTATCTTCAAGATGAATTAATTGGTTATAGGAAATTTGATTTTGAATAAAATCTTGAGATTGATAGCCAGTCAAACTATAACAACTATCGCTAACCAAATTCATCACTAAATGACAGTCATGATTACTTTGGTAAACCATTCCTGGCAAGTTTTCTATGAGATTTTCTAAGGTGGATTTATGCTTTTTAACTTCATTTTCTACATTTTCTCTTAAGAGTATTTCTTCTTGTAAGATTTGATTTTGAGATTGCAGTTGTTTTTTTAATGAAAATATTTGCAAATGCAACTTTATTTCTGTTAAAAATTCATCTACTTGTATGGGCATATTAATATTATCGAAGTTCTCAATATTTAATCTCTTAATTTGATTGATTTCATTTTGTGTGTTTCCCATAAAAATTATCGGAATATTTTTTGTTAATTTTGAGCTTTGCAAAGATTGGCAAATCTGCCATTGCTCTTTTTCCAATGATCAATTTATTAATATTAGATCTACTGATATATTTTGTAATGTATTTAAAAATTTTTCTCTACTATTAGCTACTATAAAATCATAGTTATTGTCTTTCAATAACCTAGATAATAACTTGAGGTTACTATCATTATTATCTACGATACAAATTACAGCTTCCGGATATACTTCTTGCAAATTATTCATTTTTATAAAAATCTATGAAATTAGTAAGTATGAAATATATTTCATACAAAACAGAAAAATTAAAAAAACCTCTTGCCAGTTTTTGGGATAATTATATCCCTGTATATTTCAACAGCATAAATTTTCCTTCCCCACCTAATCAAGGTAAAATTTTGGCTGAAGAATCAAGCAAGAGGTTAAACTTTTAGATGCTCCTGATGTACTAACTCCCTAGATATTTCCTACGCTCCGACTAAGGAGTGGATTGTAGGAAAGCTAAACTCACTTACAAAGGTTTTTAATTCTCTTTGTAAAAGTTCAGAGTGTGTTTGTACTATTGTATGATAAAACTTTTTTCCTCAAATGCAACTGGGTTATTACAATAGCCCTATTTTATTCATTGTGAAGAGAGCAATAAATAGGTAATGTTTAATATTCAAGTTAAACCAACAGTAAAATTACTATATATAGCTATAGCTGAAAAGACTACTCTTAATTTAGTACTTGTAACCATAAAACCACTGTAGTGCCACTATTAATTATGGCATTTTGCTGTTGTAAATCATGGGACAACCACTGAGGAACTACAGGAGAATATACTTGAATTTTGCCTTTCATTATATGTATTAAATCAAGAGCGATCGCTAATCCTAATCCTGTGCCTGGAATGTCAGTTTTAGCTTTTTCACCCCGATAGTTTCGTTCAAATAAATGTTCTAAATCTTGTGCTGGAATACCATAACCTGTATCGCTAATAGCTATTGCTAGCATTCCTTCTATTTCATTTTTGACCGATTGATAATCATCTGTTTGTGGAGCTGAAGTTGTCAACTTAATATAAATATTTCCCCCTGCAGGAGTATACTTCAAAGCATTATCAATAATATTACTTAAAACTTCTCGCAAAGCTTTATTATTAGCTTGGACTATAGGTAAATTCTCAGGAAAATCAACTTCTAAATCTATATGACGTTCATCGGCAATTGCTTTTGCAGAAACTAATAAAGGTTCCAAAATATCTTGTACTGAAACTGACTCTAAGAAATTAGACTCTGGCAAAAGTGGTAATGATTTGAATTCTTTATTAGCTTCTGTATAATAATCTATTACATTGTCATTTTTAGTTGTAGTTTCAGGATACTCGCTTTGCCCAGAAATACTCAAAATTTCTTCCCCAACCTCGACAGTGTCATCAATTTGTTCTATCAACTCTCTGAGGCGATCGCCTTCCCGTAAAATACTATTAGCAATATTCCAGCTTTTATCTTCTGGCAACAATCTTTTCAGCAATAACTTACCAAAAGTTCGTAGTGCAGTTAATGGACTTTTCAACTGATGCAATATGTCGTGTATTATATCATACTGCTGGGCTTGTAGCTTTTGCTGTTGCTGAAATTGTTCCTTTAACCATTGAGAACGTTGATCTAATATACAAGCTATGGCAATAGTATGGGCTACTTGTTGAATTTGATTTTTTTCACCTTGATTCCATGGCCTACCTTCTCTTACTGTTACCAGTAATCCTATTACTACTCCATCATGAATTAAAGGTAAAACAATTTGACGTTGTTGCCAAGGATGACTTTCTGGCCATTTAGGATCTGACTCTGTTGTGCCAGTGCTTGCTTCTAAGAGCCAAGTATTTGTCCCTGTAGTTAAGGTTGTTGCTGATAGTTTCGGAAGATCGCCTAATATTTGTATTTCTGAGGTTGTTTTGAAAACTGAAGTAGCTTCCCCATTCTCAAACTTTTCTGGGTATGCAATAATGGGAATTAGTTTAGCTTCATCTCCTTCTACTAATTTTTCTGTCAAGTAAACTATACTTAAACATGCACCCCAACTAGATACAAGGGCTATTTGTGATCTGCAAAGTCTAATAAATTCTGTACTGGTTGGCATTAGCATTGGAGCTATTTGTGGGACTTTCCACTAGATATGGACTTTTTTGGGACTCTAAAGATCTCAGAATTTTATAAGCTATCTTCATCAAAGTGTATATTTTGTATCAAAATATTAAAAACACTTGAGTTTTTCAACTAAAATTTATATAATCTTATCAAATTTGGTAGCCATAACTACACCCATCGGCTAACACAGGAGGTAAGGAAATTGGCTAGAAGACGTAAGCGCAAAAGTCGTCGTAGACAAGAAGGACGCAGGATTCTTGAGCAAGTGGCTCAGTATAGTATTGAAAGTGGTGAAGATAAACCAGTCACTGCAGCCCGTAAATTTATTCATGCCCAAGGTATTGTTCCCCCTGCTGTACTTTTAGTTAGAAGGAATGAGCATACTACGGATCGATACTTTTGGGCTGAAAAAGGTTTATTTGGAGCTCAGTACGTTGAAGAAAATCACTTCTTGTTTCCTAGTTTAAAGGTTTTGACTGAAGCTAAGACACCTGACAAAAAGCAAATATTTAGTTCTACTCCAAATATAATTAAAGTGTAAGGACATCATTAATTTAATGTTTTTTACGGGCAAATTAAGAATGTCCTTGATTTTTGATGACCACCAACAAATATTAACTTCTACTGAAATATTTAGTAGGTGAGTGGGTAATACTGAACTCGTACTCCCAGCTCATTTAATTTAGTAGTATTTGGTCACAGATTTTATAGCCTTATGTGCTCAATTAACTAGGATTTAAAGCTTCCATCTGCCAATGGACTTAAATCCTAAGTTTTTTTTTCAATATCTCCCTTTATAACTTTTGGTTTGAGCGGGAAATTATTGTTTGACTGATTTTTAACTAGGTTAAACCAACATATTTGATTGACCTTTGTTCAAATCATCCCCACAATATACTTGCTTTCTTTTTGACGATCTGGTATACACTACAGCTACTAATCATCTTAGTTAATCACTCGATCAGTTGACCAAATGAATTGCGACAACCTTGACAATGACCGAAATCCTATAGCAATACTATTGGTAGCTGATCAAAATAATTTATCTTAATAACTGTTGATACTTATACCTTGATTATTGGTATGGTTTCAAGTTTATAGCTGTTTGTAAAGCTGTTAATTCGTCTCTATGAGCTGTGACAGAAATTAAACTTTTGACCCCAGAATCCTCAGTCAATATTCCTTCTAACTTTAGAGATACTTGTTCTGGTCGTTTAGACTTTTGCCAATAAAAAATACCTGCTAAAGGAGATGCTAGCACTAGCCATAGATAGTATTGGCCATATTCAGGAACTAACATTGATAAAGCCAAACCAAAACATAAACAACCTATTGCAGCTAATAGGGTCAAGAAAAATGCCAAAAACAAACTCGGTCGAACTACTCCTTCAAATATTAGTTGATTCTCAGCTGCATTAGCACTAACAATTCGGTAGGCCCGATAGCTAAAATATTCTTTTAGCTGCTGTAAAAGTGAATCAGCTTCCCGATCGGCTATCAGTTTAAGGTTCTTAGTCCTATTTTTTACTGATGCTTTGATAAAAAAAACTAGACCAATGCTAGATAGAAGCGTCAGTACAAATGACGATACTAAAGCTGTATTATTCATACAATTTTAAATTTGAATGGTTTTTTTATGTGTTCTCTTTTACATAAGTTTACAACAAAAAAAAAGACTAGCTGCTTTGTGACAAATATCAGCTAGGGTTTATACTTCTATTTAGATTTTATAGCTGAAAAATTGGCACAAAAATATTCTCAATGGGAGTATTGGCCAAAATCAGGATCAAAATTGTCCTCACCTGCCTAGTCTATTTACAGGGTTGATGGTTGAATTTGAGGCCGAACATGACCATTATTAGTATATTCGTACCATAGTCGCGCTAAATCTGTAGCTTGAGAACGCCATTGAGGGATAAGTTGATACATTCTCCGTGGACGTCCTCTTCCTTCTACTTTTTTCCAATAGCCAATAATTGTGCCTTGATCCTCAAGAAATTTCAGAGCGCCGTATAACACTGTGTCAGAAAGTCGATAAATAAGGTAGTCCCTTTCTAATTGGCCAATAAGCTCAGTTCCGTAAGAGTCTCTTTGTAACAACACAGATAGGATATAGCACACTGCTAATTCTTTGTTTAGATAGACCGGAGGGGGACTTTGAAAAAATTGATAAATGTCCTCAAAAGAAGTCATCTGAATTTACCCACTCACTCTATCTTCTAATCTATCGTGCAAACCATTAGGCTGACCACTCATTAGACTTCTTCTATTAAGTAAGTCAAAAGTTAAAAGTCAAAAGCCAAATAAATTGAGGATTTGTGGATAGGAATTTATTTGACTGTCAATTTTGCAGGGGGTCTATTTATTTCCCTTAGTAAATGCTGTAAAAAATACAGCAATTTTAGCAGATTAGTAGCGTAGAAGTTGAATAAAAGCCTAAATTTTACTATTTCTTAAGTTGGATTAATACCTAACATAGCTTGTAGAGTTAAGACTAGAAAAACAAATGTCCCGATGATTAGACCGATCAGAGCGATGGCCGTAACAGGTTTATTTAATAGTGGCTTAAGTTGATCGAATAGAAAAAAGAATATTCCGAGGGTAATGGTAATAAAGTATCGTGGGTAGCGAGAGACATTGTTGAAGAAATCTTGCATTGTTTTGTTTGATAAAATTTTAACTCTATACAATATTAGTTTAATATCTGGTTAGTCAATTTGTGACCATATCCAATCTATCCAGCTTTTTACAGTAGAAGCTCGTCTTTCTCTAGTTGTATCTCCTATTTTTAGATTACTTTCAGACAAAAGTTGGATAATTTGTTTTTTTGAGGGAATATGGGCAATTTCTAAGGATAGTTTAAAAGCTTGATTAAATACTTCGTGTTCCAATATTTTTTCGATGAGCTTTAAATATTTAAGTTTATATCTTTGACAAAAAATATCTTTGGCTTGGTTTGTTAGTGTAAAAGTTTTTCCCTGTTTTGTTATTAGCTCTAAATATTTTCCTGCACTTGTATAGTAATAAGTTTGTCTCTCATCAAATTGATAGTTTTCTGTAATCTCATCTGAAGTTAAATCATTTTCTAATAGTAGTGAAATTAAGTCTATTAATCTTTCAAATTTATTTGCTTGTGGCAATGGAATTTTTGGCGATTCAGGAATTATTTTTATCTGAGCTAGTAGCAAGTCTATATCGCTTCTTTGTATTTTATCGGAAGCAATTGCATAATTTTTATTTTCTACCAAGGTGATAAAGTTATAGTCTGATATATCTACAAATTCATAAATAAAAAAACTGAAAATGTCGTTAGAGTAAGTCATTAATACTGGTACAACTCTCTTACTGATTTTTTTTGACCACAATCTATATGGATAATAGAGTTGTCTAATTAAAAAATCCTCAACCTTATAGTTTTTAGCTTCGATTAAAATCAAACGATCGTCAGTTTCAAAACCTGCATCTATTTCACACTGAGAGTTAGTAACATTAATTGAGTATGACTGATTATTAATAGAATTTTTAATGTAAAAATCAAAATTTCCAGTAGACATTCTGCCAGAAACGGTGAATTTAGTTTTTGAGCCAACTAAATTATCAATTATACCTATGTTAAATGCACAAAGTAATGCCGAACTTTCAGAATATAAATTAGTGTAATCTATTGTTTCTATTTCTCTGGGAAACTGCCAAGGAATACTTTCAAATTTGGAGTGATATTTGACTGGTAAGTGTATATTAAAGTGACCAATAATATCATGTTCGGTTGAATACTTATAAATGACTGTTGTGAGTCCTCAGGAGTCAACCCACCCCTCGCCCCTCCCCCTCCCAGGAGGGGAAGGACCGAGTCAGGAGGAAATATTGGAGAAAAAGAACAAATATTCGTATTGGGGGTATTGATAATTTAAGTATTTGTTTGGTACTGTCGATACCCGGAGTCCTTAAATTTTATTATAACTGACCCGTCCGAACATGATATAATATATTGAGAACGAGAAATTGGTAAAATAGATAGACAATTCTCTTTAAATATTTCTGGTAAGTTAACAACATGGTCAAATTTTGCCATGAGTCTGCTTTCTCGTTCCTGATTAATTTGAGATGCTTCTATTTTGAATAAGCCGTTTTTATTTACCTCTTCTAAGATTTGATATTTTTCAAATAACTTTTCCCATGCTACGTCATTTTTAGTCATACCTAATTTATCTCAGTCTGGTAGCATCAGTATTGTAAGGTAACGGTCATTTTAGTTATCAGTTATCTATTTATCAGTACCTCTGCAATAAGGAGGCTTGAAATAAGGAATAGTCTCTTTTTTCTTGGTCGATGGTCGGCCAGCGAGGAGACCCGTTCTTGCAGACCCGTTTCGAAGTACGCCATCCCACCCTAAGGGAAGCTCCGAAGATCGACCGCTTTTTATCCCTTTAAAAAGGGAGGCGCATACCCACAACTTTTCGGTAAGGAAGAAAGCTGAGGCGGGGCATCTTGCCACGCAACTAGGAGATAGGGAAGAAGGCTTAAAAGCTTGAAAAATTTTACTTAAATTTCCTGTAGACATTCAAGCTTGGGTTTACACAAATGATAACAACGAACATGATATGAAAAGTTAGTAAATTGACTCAAAAAAAGGTCTAAATCAGAATATTTTTATCTTTATTTGTTCACATTTTTTAGCTTTTTTTATCACTGGATAATTAATAGGTTTCTTCCTTTTATTTTTTGGTTTTCATCAAGTTTATTTTCCATGGAGCTTGGGAGAACGTCCGACAATTCCAATATATTTAGATTAAATCAAAGGTGGTATATTTGGCAAAATCAAGTCAATTAATTATAGGGAGCAGTCCTAAATTCAAAAATTTAGTTATGCTATTGTTCATCTGATATAGTAACTTGAATACTTGATTTTTTTTCAATTTATTCCCAAGATAAACTCCTATGAATTAATGTTATTAGTGAAACCTCTCCCACTATTTTTAACAGACTTATTTGTTAAAGTAAAATGTGTTTGAAAAACTTAATTTTTCATTTTTAACTCTCAAAATATTTATGGTTTTTAGCAAAAATCTTATTACTGGTATAGGTTCGACTATGTCAAGATAAAAATGACAGATATGTTAAAATTGAGGAGCCGATCAAGCAAAATTTTTGAGAGTTGATCATGGTGACAATTTTTTGCCCTTAAGATAGGTCATAATAATCGAGTTGAGTTTAAACTATCCTTTCCATTCGTCATGTCTAGTTTTTTCTGACTTTTGTCAATTATTACCCCCATGATTCTGGAAAAGTACGTTTGAGAAACTAAAAATTGGCTTGACTATTTTGTTTGGACTAGGATAGTTTACAAACTTTTGTAAATTTAGTTGAGAAGTATTTTAGCATTAGGTGGACATGAAAAGTAGGACAGACGACAAAATAATTGTTCGGGAATATTTCAATTCCACTGGTTTTGAGCGGTGGCAAAGAATTTATGGAGAAGGCCAAGTAAATAAAGTCCAATTAGATATTAGAAAAGGACATCAACAAACCGTTGATAATGTTCTCAGTTGGCTACAAGAAGATGGGAATTTATCCGGTTTATCAATTTGCGATGCAGGTTGTGGAGTTGGTAGTTTGAGTATTCCCTTGGCAAAAGCTGGAGCAGTTATCTATGGTAGTGACATATCAGAAAAGATGATCGCCGAAGCATATCAACGTGCTAAGTCTAGTTTAATTAGTATGGGTAACGTTAATTTTGTTGCTCAAGATTTAGAAACTTTAAGTGGTAAATATCATACAGTTATTTGTTTGGATGTGCTGATACATTATCCTCAAGAAAAAGTTGCAGATATGATTAATCATTTGATTTCTTTAGCAGAATCTAGACTTATTATTAGCTTTGCACCAAAAACTTTAGCTTTAAGTTTATTGAAAAAAGTAGGTGAGTTATTTCCTGGGCCAAGTAAAACTACTCGCGCTTATCAGCATCGTGAAGCTGATATTATCAAAATTATAGAAAGTAATGGTTTTTCTATCCAAAGACAAGCAATGAACAGCACTAGCTTCTACTACTCTCGTTTACTAGAAGCTACTCGTTAGTAAGTTCAATAATTGTTAAAGAATATTGAAATTGGTACTCAATATACTAAAAATAAATATAATATAACTACATTTGTAACTAAAATTTGAATTAATCTTAAGACTTATTTAGATTTTATATTCTCCATTGACTGTGATAAATAAGTTATATAGCTTAAATGCTCAACTGCTTAATATTAAATAACAACTATATTAGGAATATTATCAATATTTTGAGAAAAGTAGTCAAGATAAAAATAGATAAAAATTAGGGTTAATTTGATCAAGATAATTGGGTCGCGCCACCCCGCCTTTTAAGGCGAAATGTTTTTAGAGGCTTGCTCAAATCCCCTTGACAAAAACAACTTCTGACTGATGATTTCGTTAAAATGACACAGGAGTAAAAAATTAATGACTAGAATTTTTTTAGTAATAGCATCTATTCTAGGAGATTTGTCTGTAGTCCCTGGTTCTTTTGCTTCTCATGCTTTGAAAGAAAAGTTGAGTCAATACTTTCTAGACATTTTTCAGACAGGTGCTCGTTTACAAATGTACCATTCCTTAGCTTTGTTAATGGTGGCTTTTTTATTAACTATTGAAGAGTTACCTCAAAGATTAATGGTGGCGGCTGGCTATGCTTTTATTATTGGCATAGCAATTTTTTCTGGGAGCTTATATGCTTTAAGTCTGACAGGAATTAAATGGTTAGGAGCTATTACGCCCATAGGTGGAATTGCCTTGATTATTGGATGGGGGTGTATGGCAGTCGCTGGTTGGAACTTAAAACTATAAAAATTGATGATTTTGATTATTTATAGAAATATTTAAAGATATTCAAGTCAAAAAATCAGCAAATAATGAACAATATTTTGCCAAAAGTTTTAAAGAAGACAACTTCGAGCTATAGTGTAGTAAACCAAAGCTATACAAATCTGGGTATCTGGCTTCTGTGAGTTACTGCCTTAATCCCAACTGCCCCAATCCGTCTGACCCATTAAATGCTGGTAAACGCACTTGTTGTCAATGTGGTTCACAATTGTTGCTGCAAAATCGGTATCGCGTGATTAAGCCCCTTGGGGGGGGAGGTTTTGGTAAAACTTATTTAGTAGATGATCAAGGTGTACAAAAAGTTCTAAAAGTATTACTGAAAAGTCATCCAAAAGCTGTATCTCTGTTTCAACAGGAAGCACAAGTACTAATCAGTTTACGAAACCCTGGGATTCCGAAGATAGAAAAAGATGGTTATTTTACATTTTTCCCAGAAAATAGTGATGAATCTATACACTGCCTCGTAATGGAATTTATTGGTGGTGCAAATTTACAGGATTGGATGAAAAGTCGTCGCCATAGACCAATAAATCAAGCTCAAGCAGTAGATTGGCTGACACAATTATCGGAAATATTGGAAAAAGTTCATCAGCAAAATTATTTCCATAGAGATATTAAGCCCCACAACATCATGCGTAGACTAAATGGCCAATTGGTGTTGATAGATTTTGGTACTGTCAGAGAGGTATCTGAAACTTACTTAGTCAAAGTAGGTCAGGGGGAAAATGTTACAGGTATTGTCTCACCAGGATATACTGCCCCAGAGCAAACAAATGGCAAAGCTGTTCCTCAATCAGATTTTTTTGCTCTAGGGCGGACTTTTGTCTATTTATTAACAGGTAAACCCCCCACGGCCTTTCCAGAAAATCCTCGTTCGGGAAAATTGCAATGGCGAAAATATGCTCCTCACATATCAAAGAGGTTGGCAGATATAGTTGATTATTTGATGGCTCCTTTCCCAGGAAATAGGCCTCAAACTCCAGCCATGATTTTGCAGTGTCTAGCAGAAATTGATGCAGAAGATAGTTCTGGTAAAGAAAATTCTCGAATTTCTCCCCCTTCTAACCAAACTCAACTAGGCAGAGAAAATACTAAAATAACAACAGGAAAAACTTACACTAAACATCAAGTTAGGACGAAAATAACAAAAATATCCCGTAAGAATTCAAAAATTAAGCTCAGAAATAATCTAATAACTATATCAACAATGTTGCTATTAGCAGTAGCAACCTCTCAATTTTATGGCTTTTGGCGCTATGGAATGTTTCCTGCAGATCCAATCCTATTGTTACGAGGGTTGAATAGTAGTCGATTTTTGCAGAATACCTTAAATGGTTATTTAGGACCAGTAAATGCGATCGCTCTGACACCAGATGGTCAAATTCTTGCTACAAGTAGCTCTAATACAATTAAAATTTGGAACCTCAAGACTGGGGAATTAAAAAATAACATTGCAGATGCTCATACAGCTCAAGTAACTACTCTGGCAATTAGTCCTAGTGGTCAAATATTAGTAAGTGGTAGTGCCGATCAAACTATCAAATTTTGGGATCTAGGAGTAGGTAAATTAATAGATACAATTATGGCTCATCAAGGCCCAGTAAAGGGAGTGGCCATTAGCCCTGATGGACAGACATTAGCAAGTGTTGGTAGTGATCGATTAATGAAATTGTGGAATATCCAAACAAGTAGTCGAATGCTTACCTGGATACCAGATCAAGAACATGAAGTAAATACTTTAGCTTTTAGCCGAGATGGGACTATTTTAGTTAGTGGTAGTAATGACGGAACCATTAGACTGTGGAACGTTAGTACGGGTATTCGTAGACAAACTCTAGAGGGACATACCAAGGCAGTTAGTACGGTCGTTATCAGTCCAGATAATCAAACTTTAGCTAGTGGAAGTGAAGATGGAACTATTATACTATGGAATTTAAACACAGGGGAAAAAGAAAGTGTAATTAAACCAAATATAGCTGCAGTCAAATCTATTGTTTTCACTCCTGATCAGCAAAAAATAGTAGCTGCCGGTGAAAATATTACTATTTGGGATCTAATTACAGAGGAGAAATTACAAACATTGATTGGTCATTCTGAATCAATAAGTTCTCTTGCTATTACTCCTGATGGTAAAACCTTAGTTAGTGGAAGTGCAGATCAAACTATTAAGGTCTGGCGAATACCATAATATTCTGTCCGCTGATTTAATCACTTAACTTCCTGGGTCGGAACTGCGGAATTCATGTGTATGGTGGAGGATAATTAAGGGAAGTTGCTCCATCGCGAGACCTGCTATCAACATTAACAACACGCTTTTTCGCTCTAAGATTGGGAGTCTTAAACGAACCTGTTAAAATAGATAAAAACTTTCTCTTTTCTTCTTTGCTTTATTTATCTTCCCTGTTTCCTGTTTCCGTTTATTTAGTAAGTGTTCAACCAGAAATAATATTATAGCAGGAGAAAGAAGGAAGAAGGAAGAAGGAAGAAGGAAAAACCTTGCGTTGTCTGAGTTTTAAGCTTTTGATATGTCCGCGCCCTTTGCTTCGACTGCTATAACTAGAAAAATTTTACTCTACAGACTGAACTAACACAAAAAGCAAAAGTAGGAAAAAAAGATGATTTCTTATTTACCCTACTTTCTTTGTTTTGCTTAGTCAATTCAGGTTTTAGTAATATTCTAAAACCTAAATTGAGTCCTGATAGTTCCTACCCAAAGAGTTTCATTATCCTCAATGTGATTAGGATTAGTAATCACAAACAAACCAGGAGTAATCGCAATATTGTCGTTCATTTGGAAGCGATAGAATACTTCAATGTGTATAGATGTATCTGGGTCTTTTAAATCATCATCATCACCACCATCAGTAATAATTGGTGGTACACCAACAATGATACCTCCTAAACTACCGTCCCTGAATAGATCTGGAAAAGCTAAGGTCAAAGCGCCAGTGATGATAGTGATATCATCATCATCACTATCATCTTCAGGACGAGCAAATGAGGCACCAGCCCAACCACCTATTTGAAACCAATCATTAACTTTCCACTGAGCTTCAAAGTTGAGGTTGTCTGCTGTACTTCTTCTGTCATCAAAAGGATCTCTGGCCAGAAAACTACCAGTACTTCCAGTTAAGTTCAAATCTCCTTTCGGATGATACGCACGCAAATAACCTAGTTGAAAAGCTATTTTATCGTTTGGCTCAATTGTAAACTGGCCAAATCCACTAAACCCACCATTAAAAATACCTCTACCTTCTCGAGGGTCTTCCGAATCTGGTACAGCATAACCTATAGTCATCTCAATCGCATCACTGAAAGCATAGGCAAATTTGATACCCGCATCAGAAGGAGCACGATAGTAAGTAGGGGTGAATCGTCCAAACCTAGAAAAAGAACCAGCACCACTACTTTGAAAAGGATTAATAGGTGCCACAAAGTCATCAATACCATAGCCATTAGCAGCTATTTCTATTTGTGCTTTATTGTTGAGTAAAGGAAAACGATAGGCCAGTTTATTGAGAGTCACATCATCATCTAGGTCGTCATCTGTAGATAGACGAGTCATCAAACTATTTGTCAAATCTCGAGCGCTATAGTTAGGAACGTTACGAGCTTGTAAACGAGTTCTCAAGCGATCTTTACCTGTAAAACTGGTATCAAAAATTAAACGAACCCGATAAGAAAGAGTCGCCTCTGTTCGATCCTCGTCACTCCGTGGTAGTCCACGTCCCCCAGCTTTTTCTCCAAAGGTATCACTCAACCAAAATAAAATTTCACCACCCAGTTTGGTAGTTGTTGAGAATTGATTGGCTTCCAGCTCCTCGGTTCTAGCTTCCAGAGCATCAACACGGCCACGCAACTCAGCTAATTCTGTAGCAAACTCTTCTTGCAGTCTCTGTAATACTGCCAAATCATCACGAGTCACTAAATCTGCTGTTGCTGCTGCGACTAATTCTGTAATTCGGTCCAAACAAGCATTGAGACCTGCAGCAAACTCATAACGGGTCATCGCCCGATTACCTTTATAAGTACCATCTGGATAACCAGCAATACAACCATAACGTTCTACTAGAGATTGCAAAGCTTGGAAAGCCCAATCAGTGGGCTGGACATCTGATAATTGAGTCACAGATGTTACTTGTCCCATGGGATCTACTTGTTCTAAATCTGCTCCAGGAATCTTGAGAGAAGGATCTTTCAGATTTTGTAATCTAGTATCTCCTGGTATTTCTACTTCTTCTGAGGAGGTATCACCTTGTGATTCTGTGGGCAGTTCAGATGAAGTAGTTGAATAGTTAGTTGTATTTGTATTAACATCTTGAGCATTAGCCAGTTGTTCTACAGAAACCTGATTTGCTAAAGCAGAATTAGCTATTAGTAAAGTGGCGATACTGAATACACCAGAAGTCTGTTTTAGAACATTCAGGATAATTTTTGTCATTTTGCTCTCCTCACACCTTTTTATAACCAATGAACAACCCTACTGTTTAGAGTAGATTTTACTATTGATTGTTCCAATTTATTTTCTTAACAGAAGTCTTAGTGTTAGCTAAGTTTAATCTGGTTTAATCTGGAGATAGATATCTACAATTATTTAGCATTAGATATTTAGCATTAGAGAATTAAGGGCTTCAATGCTCTAAGATATGGCATAAACAAATAGAATATTTTTCTCCATAAAATTATTCCTAGTAGTTTTTACACAAAACTTATCCTGAAAAAAGACAAGTTAAGTATCACCCTTGAGTGTAACAACAATTTAGATATTAGATAAACATGTCTAAACTTCACTAGAACTATCAGTAGACTCAAAGTATTTCTGAATAATTAGATACAGTAGACATAGTTACCTTTTTTTACCAAGAAGGTTAGCACCTCTTACGCAATAGTGCAACTATCTTGAATGTAATATTTGATTTATTTTATTTTTCTGCCTATTGTTCCAGGAGTATGACTAGGTAATACCAGACATGATATTTTTTTACTCTACAAAGTCAAAAGCTAATTTAGTTCAATCTATACAGTTTTTCTTCAAGTCCTGAAATAGTCGCCGGAGCATAAAGGCCACAGTTCGAGGCCTGACTAGGTTAATAAACTTTTTACCCTTGGTCGAGTCTTTTTGAAGTTACTGTTTGTAATGCTCAAACTTGGCCACGATCTCCAAGCCTACTCTAGACGTTAGTATTTTTCCATCGACCACGGTCAGACACCATAGATGTAGTTCCTTCGTGCCTAATGATGATCCAGCAGCGCTAAAGCGTTCTATGTCCCTTGATGACCTTGTCTGCTGATGACCTTTCCTCACTGCCAAAACCTCAACACGCACTCTCACTTTCAAACCGACTTAATGGGTAACAACGGATTAACAGCATCGCACGAGCTAACGGCGTAAGTTACATCTGGATGTCAATGAGGCCACTGGAGAGATTGTTAGTGCTGTGGTCAGTACCAACGATGTTATCGGGACTTTAGCAAATTTCAAACCCAAACAAACCCCAAACTCTCTTGATGAGCGGTAAATACGTCGATGTTTTCATCTAACCACTTGATCAAACGGTAAGATATCGCTGTATGATCGGGCTTCTAAAGTATCAGTAAAAGTCTTTAACGGTTTGTTAGCCCAACGCCTTCTTATAGAACCCCTAACCGTATCTATTTAAGAAGTTACAAGTTCAATACTCATCTGGGTTTTATGATTCTGGCAGTCATTTTTCATAATTTTTCGGTCTCCTGAACCCTTATAGTTGTTAGGCTCCTTAAAACGGTTTTCCTGAAGCTTTTGTATTTCAATAAAAGATACGGTTAGGGGTTCTATATAGTCTCTAAACCCAGTTTTTTGAGCTTTTGTCTTTAATACATCGTTAAAGCGATTTGCTTACGCAACGCTACCGCGAACGCACCATCGATGGAAACAAGAGGGCATGGCCACTGAAGTTGTTTCTTTCATCAAACTTACCCACGGCCAGTAATTAACGTAAAATACATATCAGGTATACATTATACCCTTTTTTTTACTGTTTTTTCACTAAAGTCCCGCTACTATCAGTATTGACCTTGATGATTGGAGTCTCGGCTTGCCAGTCACCCCCATCAACAGACTCAGCTAGTACCACACCCAGTGCTGCACCCAGTCCCGAAAACAGTACCGAAAACAGAGAACAGACCCGTCCTTTATCATTGTTTGCTAAGGGCGATGGAGAAAAACCATGCTACAACCGCAGCACTCAGCCATCAAAAGCAGTCACAGACCTTCACCTGCACCCCGAACCCTTCGGCGGTTCAAGCATTCCCTATGAAGAACTGATGAACTACCTCGACGAAACTGAGGTCCGCTTTGTCTTGTTATACGGAATTGGTCAGACGCTACCTTACAACAGCATATGCACTTATTACCTTGATTGTGTTGGGATAGATGCGTTGCCCGGTATGAAAAATGACTTTGAAAACGCTGCAAACTACTTTGAGTTTCCCCAAGACAATATTCATGTGGCTTGATCGATGACCTTTCCAGATTTGGCGAATCCTGAAGATATCGTTGCTGGAATTAAACTCTTAGATGTCGAATACCCCAGTTTATTTAAGTGGATGGGGGAAGTTAACCTGTACAAAGAGGCCCTGCGTGGCAACGGTCACGAACCAGCAAGTATCGAGGATATTGCTCAGTGGAAAGACTTTATGGTCATTCTCAAAGAGCGCGGCATTCCCATTGCACTCCACTCAGATCTTGGCGACGATGATAACCCCACCAAGAATCTTGCTCTGATGCAGGAAGTCCTCCGCCTGTAACCGGACAACAAGATGTGTGGATGCACATGGGGCTGTCCCGTGAATTGGTCAAGATGGACGCAGCAGAGCATATCAAACTTATGTCCGAATTCCTCGACAAGCACCCAAATCTATTTCTTGACATTTCCTGGACTGTAATTGCCGAAGCATACTTCGATACTCCCGAAAAACGCGCTCTTTACGTCGATTTTTTCAACGGTTACCCGCAACACATGCTTTCCGGAACAGATTTTGTTGCGTCTGCTAACAAGAATATGGAAATCTACAAAAAGGAAGCAGAGGTCACAGGAAGCATTTTAGCCGATCTCAACGACGACGCATTCCGCAGTATCGCCCTGGGACAAAACTATTTCGATTTGGTTCCTGGTCTCAGCGATCAATTTGAAGCTCCATCAATTTGCCCGGTCTAGTATAATGGCTGAAACTATTATCAAGATAAAGTTTCAGCCCTCTATCTTTACTATTAGATTAAGGTTGTCAGGACTTACGCAAAGACACTATATATAGCCTATACTAATCTATGCGATCAAACTAAATATTGTAGCGTTCGCTTCCTGTTTTTCGAGCGATCAAATCTTCCTAAAAACCGTTGATTTTATACTTCATTTCTCCACTCTATAATTCAAAGTATTTTGAATTTTATTGCTGGATACTTAATTCCATTTATTAAATCATTTGATCATAATTCATTTGGGATTTTATCAATTGTTTTCCCTATTTTCCTGCCTTGAATTTTTAAATAATTCCAAACTAGCATGGCACAAGCAATATGGTTTTTTTGAATTCTGGCTCTAGGACATTGGCACTCCTCAAGTCCTATTAATTGCTTTATTTCCCTGTGAAACTCTTCTATTTTCCATCTAGTTTGTCACTCAAATTCTACATCATCTGTAGAGAATTGCTATATACTGACGTAGGACAAGTTCAATTTTTCGGGAATATTTCTGATTGATCACTGTATGATCAAAAATTAAATATCCATCTCTAGTAGTTTCAATTTCTTCTTTGACATTTTTCCATAAAACTTCAGTCCCTAATTCAAGATTTTTTCAATCACGATTAATCCGATCATCACTGATTTTTTGAAGATGATTCGCCAAATTTGTAATAGTATAATTTTTCTGACTACTTATTAAATACTGACAATATTGTATGTAATCAAATTCCATGCCAAAATCCTGATATAAATATAAAGCTTTTTGATTATATACTATAATGGTTAATAGTATAGATCAACTTGACTCGACTTTTTCAGTAATTTCAATGTGAAAGTTGATGATGCGATCGCTACTTTATGCAACCAACTCTGGCGACAGTATAACATAGTTTTTGGGCACTGCTCAAATTGACTAACTAAATACAGACATAACATAGTGCTTAGGCACTATATATAGCGCACTTGCGTAAGTCCTGGTTATTTCAGGCGTAAAGTGCGTTGCAACTGACCGTACAGGTAGAGTTGTTGTTCAACAATTAATAATTAATAATTATCTTTTCTTTAAAAAATGTCTCAGACTGATGTAATTTTAATCGGTAGTGGAATTGGTGGTCTAAGTTGTGCCGCTTTACTAGCGCGCTATGGTTTTAATGTCATAGTTTGCGAAAGTCACTCTATTGCAGGAGGTACTGCTCATAGTTTTGAATATCAAGGCTTTAAATTTGATTCCGGACCATCTTTACATTCTGGTTTATCCTATCGTCCCTCTACCAACCCACTAGCACAAGTTTTGGATGCGATCGGCGAAAAAGTTCCCTGTGTAACCTACGACACTTGGGGTTGTTGTTTGCCAGAAGGTGACTTTAATACCTCCGTAGGTGCAGACCAATTTTGTGATGTTCTCCAAAAATTGAGAGGAGAAAGTGCTGTAGCAGAATGGCGTCAACTCCAAAAAGTTATGGCTCCATTTGCAGAAGCAGCGATCGCTATTCCACCAGCTTCTCTCCGTTTTGACTTAGGAGCGATAATGACCATGGGGCAGTTTCTACCTGCTATGGCAAAACACATTTTCAATGTTGGTAAGTTAACAGGATCGTTTTCCCAAATTATGGAAAATGTTGTCACAGACCCTTTTATTGATAACTGGCTTAACTTACTCTGTTTCCTACTTTCAGGTTTACCTGCAAATGGTACAAGTGCTGCCGAAGTTGCATTTATGTTTGCCGAATGGTATCGACCAGGAGTTGTACTTGATTATCCTATTGGTGGCAGTGGAGCAATAGTTGACGCCTTGGTGCGTGGGTTACAACGTCACGGTGGTCAGTTGATGTTGAATGCTCATGTGGAAGAGGTATTAGTTAAAAATGGTCGTGCTGTTGGCGTGGGTTTACGAAATGGAACAGAAATTAGAGCAAAGGAAGCAGTAATATCCAATGCTTCTATTTGGGATACTTTAAAATTATTGCCAGAAGGTGCAGTGCCAAAATATTTTCGAGAACAACGACAAGAGACACCGGAATGTAATAGTTTCATGCACTTACATTTAGGTATTGATGCTACAGACATCAAACCAGACTTAGCGTGTCACCATATTATTGTCAATCATTGGGATGAGATAGATGCACCTCAAAATGTTGTGTTGGTATCCATTCCATCTTTGATAGATGCGACTGTTGCACCACCTGGTAAGCACGTTATTCATGTGTATACTCCAGGAAATGAACCTTATAAATTTTGGCATGGTATGGATAGAAAGAGTCAAGAATATGCACAACAAAAGCAACAACGAGCTGAGGTAATGTGGCAAGCATTGGAGCGGGTCATACCTGATGTGCGTTCTCGTTGTGAAGTGACATTGGTTGGTACTCCACTAACTCACGAACGTTTTCTCCGCCGTCACCGAGGAACTTACGGACCTGCAATTCGTTCCGGGGAGAGTTTGTTTCCTGGACCCAATACACCTTTACCAGGATTATTATGTTGTGGTGATTCTACTTTTCCTGGTATAGGTTTGCCTGCAGTAGCAGTTAGTGGGATGATAGCAGCAAATACTCTTGCACCTGTTTCTCAGCATTGGAAAATGTTGGAAAGTTTGGGGTTTTACAGCGGTTTTCCTACACGGTAGACCACTGTAGGGACGTTCCATGGAACGTCCCTACAAAGTTTTGCTTGTTAAGATGTGGTTCATCAAGAGTGAAAAGCGCTGTAAGCAATATAGGTTTTAGGTGGTAGGTTTCAACAATTAATAATTCAGGACTTACGCAAAGACACTGTGTATATAGTGCTCATAACTATTGTCTAATAGTTATGAGCACTATATATAGCGTATCTGCGTAAGTCCTATAATTAATAATTAATAATGGCTTTGTTGCATGAAAGTAGGGATAGAAAATCCATTCCGTAGCTATATCGCTCTCTTTCTGTAGATTGATGTTCTCAGGACTTATATCATGTTCGGTTGAATACTTAGGGTTTGCGCTCAAAAGTATGAGTGGTAAGGATAGGAGTCAGAATCGGTGAATCGGTGAATCGGTGAAGGAATGGGAATTATAGAGGAAGTAGTCAGAATAATCGTCCCAAGATTGTTCTGCCCAACTCTTCTCCAAAATGCGCTCCATGCATGACCATCAAGAGCTAAAAACCAGGTACTTTTTCCAGACTTAAAAAGGCTAAAACCTTGATATATCAATATTTTTAGATTTATGAGCGCAAACCCTACTTATAAATAACTGTTGTGAGTCCTCAGTCCTCAGTCCTCAGTCCTCAGGAGGGAAGAAAGCAGAAAAAGAGGAAACATTGGAGAGGTAATTTTGATAATTTCAACATTTCTTTGGTACTGTCGGTATTGTCAGTCCTTAAATTTTATTTATATCTGTTTTGCGATTATTAATGTTCTATTGATCTATTGTCCAATAGTTATTGCTCTGGTGAGAAAGCGATCGCTCTATAGATTGATGTTTTATTGATCTATTGTCCAATAGTTATTGCTCTGGTGAGAAAGCGATCGCTCTGTTTGGCGATTATTGATGTTCTATTGATCTATTGTCCAATAGTTATTGCTCTGGTGAGAAAGCGATCGCTCTGTTTGGCGATTATTGATGTTCTATTGATCTATTGTCCAATAGTTGTTGCTCTACTTATCAAATCTCAAAGTCTTGACAGGTAAAAGTTTCAGCATTTTTCTGTCAAACATTAATGTTCTATGTATCTATTGTCCAATAGTTACAGCAGTTCTGCGCATTATGAAGTATATATGCACTTGCTTGTGCGGCAGCTATAGCAATCCTAAATAGGTTACGACAAATCAAAAAGTAGAAATAAATTCCGAAACTCTTACCCATTGCCTATTGCCCATTGCCTATTCCCAAAAAGCAGTAAGGTTTTTATACACAAATAAAATAGGATTGCTATATATACTTTCATGCAACAAAACCATTAATAATTAATAGACTTCTCCGGAAAAGAGGTAGTAGGGAGTAGGGGGTAGAGGGAAATAATTGATGATTTATCTACGATAATTGATTTGATTTTTTATTATTGGAGATGTCTAATAATTAACAATTACCTCTCCTTCGGAGATACTCCGCAAACGGCAATTTATCAGGACTTACGCGAAGGCACTATTTATAGAGTCAAATGCTATTAAACAATAGTTTTTAGATCTATATATAATATAGCGTATATGCGTAATTCCTATTTATATCATGTCCGGATAATTATAGCGCTGCGGGCAGCGCTAGAGTTGACAAATTGCGTTATAAAGCGTTATTATACGCCAGTTGTTACTGGTAATTATGTGGTAAAATTTGTCAAACCTAAAGAAGCTGCTGAAGTATTAGGAGTTGATGTTCGTACTTTGGTGAGATGGGAAAAAGCTGGTCAAATAAATGCCATAAAAACCCCAGCGGGTCAAAGGCGTTATGATATTGACTCCTATATTCAAAATGTGTCTGTTTCTAATAGAAAAACAGTTTTATATTGTCGAGTGTCAAGCAATGCTCAAAAGCCATATTTAAACCGTCAAGTAGTTGAACTACAAAACCTTTATCCTGATGCCGAAATTATTAAAGAAGTAGGTAGTGGGTTGAATTTTCAACGTAAAAAATTACTGAAGTTACTCTCACAAATTTTTGCAGGTGAAATTGAAAAGGTAGTAGTTTCTCATCAAGATAGGATAGCTCGTTTTGGGTTTGATTTATTTAACTGGATGTGCGAACAAAACCATTGTGAGTTAGTAGTTTTAAACAGCAAAGATTTGTCTCCTGAAGCCGAAATTGTAGAAGATATTTTAGCTATTTTGCAGTGTTTTTCTAGCAGGTTAGACGGCTTAAGAAAATACAAAACTCAAATCCAAAATGACTCCGAAATATACAATACATTTGAGGATTGAGTTATCAGAGGAGTCAGGAGTCAGGAGGACCGAGTCAGGAGGGAATAAAGAAGTCAGAAGTCAGAAGTTATTTTTGTAACGGGGATTTAAGCAAAAATATTTCGCCTTAAAAGGTGGGGTTGTGCGACCCATATTATTTTGATAAAGAAGGAAGAAGCAAGAAAAATAGAAAGTTTTTTTATAGCGCTACGCGCCAGGGAATAGGGAATAGGGAATAGTAAACTGTTAAAGGGTTCAGGGTTTAGAAATGTCCTAACCTTAATGCGTAGGACTATATCACTAATTATCCTGACATAATATTATTACATGGACATAATGGCGATACAACGCTTAAATTGACATTCAAGCTTGTCGATCGCTTATTCTCAAGTTTCAATGTTATTTTATCAGAGTATTTGCAGAAAGAGGAGTCAGGAGGGAAAAGGAGAAGAAAGTTTGTTGTTCATCTCCACAAAACAGAGTTTTATCGCGTTATTGTACCATGCATGAAAAAAGAATTTTACGAATAATAAAAGCAGTAGGGGCGAATGGCCATTTGCTAACGCAAAGCTCCGCTAACGCCCCTACTTTACAGAAAATGTCCCTTTGACAAAAAAGAGAGTTTCCGATCTAAAAACTGGCATTGAAGCCATTCATTCTGACTCCTGACTCCTTAAAACACCTGCGCGTATTTGTAGCAAAAATTTTAGTATTTTATACTATGTCTACAGAAATAAAAAACTCGAACCAAAATGCAGTAATTATCGGTGGAGGTCCTGCTGGTTTTGCCACTGCATTAATGTTAGCTAAACGTGGTTGGCATCAAATTACAGTATTAGAAAAACGACCTGCTGCGGATTTTTATGAACCTGATAAATCATTCCATTATTTAATAGATGGGCGCGGTCAAAAATTTACTGATTTATTGGGTTTTACTGAAAATTTAGCCAAAATTAGTGTTCCTAATACAGACTTTTACCTCACAGAAATTAAGGCTGATGGTAATCGCAAAACATCAAAATTGCCCATAGTAGACCCCAACAGAAAAACTGCTTACTGGTTACAGCGCCGAATTTTTTTGCAGTTACTATTTCAAGAAATTGAGGAAAATTGGCAGCATTGTATTACCGTTTTGTTCAATACAAAATGTTTAAGAATTGGGCAAGAAAACTCCAAACTACAAATCATTGTTCAAGAAATTAATAATCAACAAACATATCAATTTGAACCTCATCTTTTGGTAGGTTGTGACGGTATTAATTCCTTAGTTAGGCAAACTTTAGATAACTGGGATAATTCTGGTACAGATAAATTTAAAATGCAGTTTTTTCCTTCTGCCAGTTCTGGTTTGAAATACAAAGTTTTAACTATCCAACCAAATTTTCCCATAGAACATAATAGTTCGGAACGTGCAGTCTCCACAATGGCTTATGCTATTCGTGGAGCATTTTCAGATTCTCAGCATTCTCTCTCCCTTGGAATTTTACCTTTTGCTCAACCCAATGAACCGAGAACAGCAAATATTATTAGGCCACCAAACCATGAAATCTGGCAAATTCCAGATGGTGAAAAATTGTACACATTTCTAGAGAAAGCTTTTCCACAGTTGCCAATAAATCAAATAATCTTGCCAGAAGAAAGCGATCGCTTTGCTAAAAGTGAGGGTGGATATTTTCCTCAACCTCAATATTGTTCTGGGCTACATTGGTTGTTACCAACGAGCGAGAATGGTGGAGTAGTATTATTGGGAGATGCCGTCCATTGTTTTCCACCAGATATTGGACAAGGTGTTAACTCTGCTTTGGAAGATGTGTGTATTCTTAATCAAGCACTTTCTCAAACTAATGATATTATCTCTGATGCTTTGCCATTATTTGAGTCTTTGCGTTCTCCAGATATAAAACCTTTAATTCGTCTAGCTCAAACTGCTTTTCCTTGGCAATATAATCAAAATATTCCTCGAAAAAGACTGTGGAGTATCAACTTTTTTATCCGGTTATTGTTGAGTCGGATATTGCCTTTTATTTTTAGTCCTCCTGCTTTTATGATGATTCAAAACCACCAACTTAGTTATGGTGAAATATGGGCGATGGCTCAAAGAACAACTATTTATATATATGTATTTGGACTAATGTTAATTTCAGGTAGTTTGGCTTGGTTTTTATATGATATTGGTTAGTTTTAGCTTTTTATGAAAGCTCTTATTAAGTAAGCATTCAGCATTCAGCTTTATTACCTTATAAAGGAGAAAAAAGCAATTTTATCAAAGCTTCAGAGTACAAATATGGAGTAGGGGTTAACGACCGTTAACCCTTACAAATGGTGTATAATTTTTCCTTGGCGTAATTCCTGTAATTATAAATGTAGCTCCGGTTCAGATAGCGACCGCTCTTGATACAGGCTTATTTCTAAATACTATACCAATTTCATAAAATATTGCTACAGTCACGGCAGACGGAACAGGGAACAGGGAATAGGGAATAGGGAAAGAAAAACATCATAAAAAAGAGGAAAAAAGGTTAAATTGTTAGAATTTATGGGATTTATATTTTTTGATTGTCGGAATAAATCACAAACTAAAATGTAACTACCTTTGCGTGAATTTGGTATAAATAATACTGATATAGCAGTCAAAGGAAAGTGTGCGGATAGATCGAAAGCTGAAAACTCAGACAAAGCAATATCTTTCCTTATTATTCCTTCCTCCCTCTTCCTTTTTCCTTCTGCTAGTCAGAGCGGTTGCTATAATAAACTTAGCTATCTAAAGCTTATTTTGTCTTCAAATATTAATGGCTAAAATGAAATTTAAAATATTAATAACAACCCTATTATTTTCCATAGCTTTTGCTACACCTGTAGTTGCATATACAAAGTGGCAAGTACGAATTTTAAAACGTTCAAAAGAATGTTTTTTCTGCAACCTTTCCGATATAAATCTCAGTGATTCTAATTATAAGAAAATGAACGTGACTGGTTCTGTATTAAAAAATGCTAACTTCTCTGGTACAAACCTTGAAAAAGCCAACTTTACCAACACAGATTTAACAGGGGCAAAATTCGAGAGCGCCAACTTACAAGAAGCTAACTTACAAAAGTCTATCCTTAAATCTACTAACTTTTGGGGGGCAAATCTTCAAGAGGCCAATTTACGCGGAGCAGACCTCACAGAAGCCATTTTTTGGAATGCCGATTTAAGAGGAGCAGATTTGCGGGACACTGATATTAGTAATGCTAGCTTCATCGATGCCCAGCTCAACGGTGCAATCTTACCTGATGGCACCGTATATCAATATAGATAGGTTTTTAGTAGGGGTAGGAGACAGGAGACAGGAGACAGGAGACAGGAGAAATGGGAATGAACGAGGAGGTAGAAGTAAGAATTGTCCCTTGATTTTTCTGTCCAACTATGCGCCTAAAATATTAACTTTTTGAGCGTTTTAGACTGAAACAGGCGCACTTTTTAAAGGCTCCAAAAAGGCTAAAGTCTTTATATGTCAATGCTTTTAGATTTAATCAGCAAGCCCTAATTATTAATTGTTGAAGGAGCATTCCAGAACGGAAAGGAGATTTCAACTCCTCCGAAGGCCATCCGACATTTAACGAAGTCAGAAGTTATTTTTGTAACGGGGACTTGAGGAAGGTTCCAAAAATATTTCGCCAATCAAGGCGGGGTGGCACGACCCAATTATTTTGATAAAAGCTGATAGCTCATAGCTCATAGCTCATAGCTAGTTAACTTTTGTGCCCTTTACCCTTACAATCTTAAAACATTGTAAATATTTTCAATTTTAACTCGCCCTTTTATTAATTACCCTTAAAAACTATGGCTATTGGCTACCTCGCCTTTGTTCTTCATGCCCATCTACCTTTTGTCAGACATCCAGAAAGTGATTATGTCCTGGAAGAAGAGTGGCTCTTTGAAGCAATAACCGAAACTTATGTCCCTCTAATACAAATGTTTGAGGGATTAAAACGAGATGGTGTGGACTTTAAAATTACAATGAGTCTCACACCACCATTGGTGTCTATGCTACGAGACCCACTATTACAAGAACGCTATGAACAACATTTAAGCTTACTTGAAGAATTAGCAGAAAAAGAATATGACCACAATCTCCATAACGGTCATATCCGCTACCTTGCAGAACATTACGCCACCCACTTCAATAATGTTCGAGAACTCTGGGAACGTTACGACTGCGACTTAATTTCTGCATTTAAACAGTTTCAAGACAGCAATAACCTAGAAATTATGACCTGTGGGGCCACTCATGGTTACTTTCCACTAATGAAAATGTATCCGGAGGCAGTCTGGGCACAAATAGAAGTTGCTTGTCAAGATTATGAGGCAAATTTTGGCCGTCGTCCCAGAGGAATTTGGGTGCCAGAATGTGCCTATTATGAAGGTCTGGAGCGAATGTTGGCAGATGCTGGGATACGTTACTTTTTAACAGATAGCCACGGCGTACTCTATGCTCGACCACGGCCTAGATTTGGTAGTTATGCTCCTATATTTACAGAAACAGGAGTAGCTGTTTTTTCCAGAGACCATGAATCTTCTCAACAGGTTTGGTCTTCCCAAGTAGGATATCCAGGAGACGCAGAATATCGAGAGTTTTATAAAGATTTAGGTTGGGAAGCAGAATATGAATATATTAAACCTTATATTATGCCTAATGGCCAGAGGAAGAATACTGGTATTAAATATCACAAGATTACAGGTCGTGGCTTGGGATTAGGAGATAAACAACTTTACGACCCGTACTGGGCCAGGGAAAAAGCTGCGGAACACGCTGGCAATTTTATGTTTAATCGGGAACGCCAGGTTGAGCATTTGTACCATATTATGGAGCAACTCCCGATTATTGTTTCTCCCTACGATGCTGAGTTGTTTGGTCACTGGTGGTATGAAGGACCTTGGTTTTTGGATTTCCTCTTCCGTAAAACTTGGTATGACCAAAGTACTTATCGGATGACTCATTTAGCGGATTATTTGCAGAAACACCCAGAACATCAAGTTTGTCTTCCAGCACAGTCTAGTTGGGGATATAAGGGTTTCCATGAATATTGGCTCAATAATACTAACTCTTGGATTTATCCTCATCTACATACTACTGCAGAGCGAATGATTGAGTTGGCGGGACGAACACCAGCAGATGAGTTGGAGTTGCGGGCATTAAATCAAGCTGCCAGAGAACTTTTGCTGGCTCAATCTTCTGATTGGGCTTTTATTATGAGTACGGGTACTATGGTTTCTTATGCTGTGCGGAGAACAAGGTCCCATTTGATGCGTTTTAATAAGCTGTATGAAGAGATTCTACAGGGAAAGATTGATTCAGGTTGGTTGGAAAAGCTGGAGGTGATCGACAATATTTTTCCTCAAATCAACTATCGAGTGTACAAACCACTTTTTCAGTAGTCAAAAGAGGGAGTAGGAAGTAGGCAGTAGGGAGTAGGGAGTAGGGGGAAATAATTGATGATTTATGTGGGATAATCAACTTTCTTTTTTATTACAGCGGTTTTCATTTGGGTAGACCACAGTAGGGACCTTCCTATGGTTAGTCCCTACAAGGTTTTGTTTGTGAAGATGTGGTTCATAAATTAGCAAAAGCGCTGTATTGGAGATGTCTAGTAACAAAAAAAACTTTCTCCCTTCTCACCTTTCCTTCGGCATAGCTGCCTTTTGCTTTCTGCCTTTTACATTAGCGCCAAAAATATTTATTAATTTAATATAGTCCAGTAGTGGCGCGTCAAGCTAAAAATGATGTATTAAATTTTTTAGTATAATTCTTGCTATGATTAAGGTTTGGAGAATTTTCCTAAAACACTATTTCAAGCTTGACGCGCCAGTAGGGTGTGTTAGCGGTAGCGTAACGCACCAACCCTACATCTATTGTCAGTGCGTAAGTCCTGATGATATTACTATTGCAGGATGGCGGAAATAACTGACCAGTTACAAAATCCTAAAAGCCTTACTAAGCAATACTTTTGACTTTTGACTTTTAACTTCCGCGTAGCGGCACTATGGTTTTTCAACCAGACACGCTCTAAATTGCACAAAAACACTACATATATAAATTTAATATAGTGCAACTCTACATATAGCGTTTATAACTAATAAAAATAAAGATTTGTAAATAATTAGCATTTTGTAGCAAAAGTTACAGAATTTTTAGTTAATATAAAAATGTAAGGGAAAAAAGCTTCCCAAACATAAGTTCAATAATTAGGGGAGAAAATCAAATATGTTTACTGAAACTCAAACACGCTCTTTAATGGTACGTCACCACCACTTAGTAAAAAATCGTCAACAGTCAATGCTAAACAGAGTAGCTGTAGAAGTGGGCTTAGAAAATAGTAACTATTGGGGCCACATTCAAGGAAAAGTACAGCCTAGCTTTAGGAAAAATTATGAGCGTGGTCATGCTTCAATGAGCTAATTTATTTTCTTTCTTGCCATCATCATTAATCTTTAACAAACAACAGTTAATCAAACAGGAGAATTAAAAATATGTCGGTAGAAAATCAAGCACGCTCTTTAATGATCCGTCATCACAACCTAGTGAAAAATCGTCAACAGTCAATGCTGAACCGCACCGCCACAGAAGTGGGCGTGGAAGCAGATAATTACTGGGGAAATATTCAAGGAAAACCTCATCCTAGTTTTGTCACTACTTATGACCGTAGTCATGCTTCTATGAGCTAGAGTGAAAATTAAAAGTCAGCAACAGGAGAATGAAAAATATGTATGTAGAAAATCAAGCTCGTTCTTTAATGATCCGTCATCACAACCTAGTGAAAAATCGTCAACAGTCTATGCTGAACCGCACCGCTACAGAAGTGGGCGTGGAAGCAGATAATTACTGGGGAAATATTCAAGGAAAACCTCATCCTAGTTTTGTCACTACTTATGACCGTAGTCATGCTTCTATGAGTTAAAAATATTTTCCTAATAATTGAATAATGTTTTTGACTCAAGAGTCGCGACTTTTTACCTCCTGTAAAATGTTGCGACTAATTTTTTTTAAGGTTATATTTAGCTACAATTTAACTCATATCTTTTGTTATATACTGATGACAAAAAAATAGGGTCAATAGTCTCCCCTTGAATGCGTCGCGAGTGTCGCTCTACAAGGGGATGAAAAGCGGTCGATCTTCGGAGCTTCCCGTAGAGTGGGATGGCGAAGAAACTTTGCCATATCCAATAGATCAAGAGAAACTAAACTTCAGTATTTCGATGCCTCATGCTTTCCTAGGTCATGCTGCGCAAACAGCAGTCGGTACTGATAACTGATAACTGATAACTGATAACTGATAACTGAAATGACTCCATCAAATTATCCAACCAACTTGAACCAAGTTCCATCTCCAACAACTCTACTAGGTATGATTAGAAGCTACCAAATTTCACAATGTATTTATATAGTAGCTAAACTTAAAATTGCCGATCTGCTTAAAGATGGAGAACAACATAGTGATACTTTGGCAATTGCAACGAATACTAACAAAGATGCTATTTATCGATTGTTACGTACTCTAGCAAGTTTTGGAATTTTTGCTGAAACTAAACCGCACTATTTTTGTCTGACTCCACTAGCAACATATTTGCAAAGCAATGTTCCTAATTCTTTAAATGCTTATGCAATTATGTCTGGAGAAGAGCATTATCAAACCTGGGGAAATTTGATGTTTAGTATACAAACAGGTGAGAATGCTTTTGAGAACTTGTATGGTATGAATATTTACGAATTTTTGCAGCAAAACCCTGTACCAGCAAAAACTTTTGACCAAGCTATGACAGAATTTTCAGGAATTGTAAATCCTACTATCTTATGTAGTTACAATTTTTCATCTATTCGTAAATTGGTTGATGTGGGTGGTGGTAATGGTAGATTGCTATCTTCTATTTTGCAAGCTTATCCGAATATGACTGGAGTGTTGTTCGATCGACCTAATGTGATTGATAGAGCATCTGATTTCCTAGTAAGTATGGGAGTTAAAAATCGCCTGCAACTAGCAAAAGGGGATTTTTTTAAAGCTATTCCAACTGGAGGGGATGCTTATATGATGAAACATATTATTCATAACTGGGGTGATGAAGAGGCGATCGCTATTCTCAAGAACTGTTATCAAACAATGGGAGAACAAGCAATTCTATTAATAGTCGAGATAGTCATTCCTCCAGGAAACGACCCTTTTATGGGTAAATTTATAGATATGAATATGTTAATAATGACTCCCGGTGGAAGGGTGCGAAGTGAGACTGAATATAGAAAATTATTAAAAACGACGGGATTCAAACTTACTAAAATAGTTCCAATAGAATCAGAGCTTAGTATCATTGAAGCAGTGAAAGATCGAGAAATATAGACAGGACTTACGGCAAAGATTAAATTATACACTATTTTTAGAGGTGAACGGCGATTCACCTCTACCATAATTGGTGGTTATCCGTCAGTCCTAATAGATTAACTAAAATAACTGATGGATTTTAATTATAATAGGAGGTTAAATCTGGTGTTAGATTGCATTGTTATTGGAGTAGGTGTAGCAGGTATAGTTACTACCAAAGAATTACTTGAAAGAGGATTGCAGCAAGTAGTATGTTTGGAGCAAACTGAAAAGATAGGAGGCGTTTATTCTAAAGCTTACGATAGTTTAGTTCTGACTACCTCTTGCTCGTTTAGTATGTTTTCTGATTTCTGGATAGGTGATGGCAATCAGCACAAATTCTGGACAAAGGATGAAGCAATTGACTATTGGACAAGGTATGCCAAACATTTTGGCGTTTTTGAGAAAATCCGTTTCAACTCCAAAGTCATGGCAGTCACTCCCCAAGATGAGGGAGTATGGCAAGTTAGACTAGAATCTGGAGAAACTCTGCTGTCAAAACGAGTAGCATTAGCCATAGGTAACAACAGCATCCCTCATTATCCAAAGTGGAAAGACTTATTAACTAATGTCGAGTTTTCCCATTCCCAGGAATATTGCAACGGCGATCGCTTTGTCGGCAAAAACGTATTAGTAGTTGGTGGCGGAGAGTCAGCTTCAGACATAACCTTAGAAATATCCCGTGTTGCTAATAACTGTTGGGTCAGCATTCGCAATTCAGCAGGGTGGATAATACCCAGGAAAAGAGGTGGTTTTGCTCTCGACAATGCTAGTCATAGGGGCGTGTACGGACTACCCAGGGAATACGGGCGTACCTTGAGCAAACTCCTCTCGCAAAAATGGTTTAGTTTCAACGATCCAATGTACAAAGCTGCAGTTAAGCTCAATCAAAAGGTTAAGTGCAAAAACGGAATTTGGGGGGTCTATGGAACTAAAAATTTCTCTTTACCCAAGGCAATTGTAGAGCATGGGTGTAAAGTCGTCGGCGAAATATTGAAAGTAGAAGATGGAGGCAGAGTCCTAGTAGCTGCCAATGGGGAAATTCTGGAAAATGTGGATGCAGTAGTTTTTTGTACTGGTTACAAAAATTATGTGTCTTTCCTTCCCGACGAACTGAAAGAAACTGACCCTCGGACTCTCTACAAACATATATTTCATCCCCGGTATCGAGACAAAATCGCTTGGATAGGATGGGCGCGTCCTGCTCTGGGAAGTCAGTTTCCTCTTTCGGAAATGCAAGCCCGATTTTTCGCCTCGATCTGCACTGGGGAAAGGGAACTTCCAAGTTCTAAAGAAATGGAAAAGGTAGCATCTATAGATCGAGAGAAATATTTAAAACAGTTTGAACATAATGCTGCTCGCATACGAAGCTTGGTTGATTATCATATTTACATCGACGAACTAGCAGGTCTAATTGGATGCAAACCCCCGTTGTGGAAATACTTCTTCTTACATCCTAATCTATGGCTGCGTATGGTATATGGTCCTACCCAGGCTACTCAGTTTCGTTTGCGAGGACCAGGTCAGAAGGAAGCCTTAGCTAAAAAACTAATCGCAAAGTTACCAGTGAGTCCTTTCAATGGTGTCATCGTTGTTAAAGCTGGTCTAAGGGGTCGTGCGGTCTATGGGTTTAAGGTTGTAGTTGAGAGTTTTATGAAGCCTATATATTCTGCTGGAAATTGGGCAAGAAAATTGGGATGGTTAAATTAACTCAGTAAAAACTTTTGAAAACAAAAGTGGTGTAATATCATCTCCGGTTGAATAGTTACACTTTGGAGAAGGTAAGGCAGAAGGCAGGAGGCAGGAGGCAGAAGGAAAGAAAAGGTTAGAAGGGAAAAGGTTTTTCGACCGCGCTATTATCCGGACATGATATAATACCATTTCTCAAAAACTTTTCTACATTTTCTTGAGTAGGGGAGTAGGGAAGTAGGTAGGGACGTTGCATAACGGCGTCCGTACAGGGAGAAGTAAGCACAAGAATAATTAACATTAACTGGGCTGGTAATTAGCAAAAAATGATAAAGTTAGTGTTAATAACTTCATAACTGAAGTGTTGCCTAAGTATCGCATTACTTTTAAGAATTGATATAACAAAATCCGCAGGCGATCGCGTCCTCCATGTTGCACATTTACATGGCAGTCTGGTTGCCGTGTTAAGTGAAGATAAGTAAGGAGATTATTTTGCCTGAAATCCTTTTCCCAGTAGCTTTTAAGTTACAATTCTCAAACCTTGACAAATGTCTTAATAGCTGCTATAATAGCGGCGTTTGTTGTTTTTCAAGGATTTAAGAAGTTGAGTAACGAAGATACTTTACTAAAAATGGCTTCCCGTTGGGCGATCAAAGAACAATGGGGATGGTCTTCTGATACATATCTCAGTGATGAAGAAGGATTGGATTTGTTAAAGGCGCTGTTGGTCTGTACTAAAGGTGATGCTGTCATTAGCGAAGCAGAGCGCGAGTGGGCACTTGGTTTTGCAGCTTGTCGGGAAATGCCTATGTCTATAATTGAGGCAGGGAGAGCATACGATGCTAATGAAGATATTGCAGATATTCTGTCCCGTAGTCCAATAGTGCAGAAAGGGAAAAAAGGTGTGGTCTATTGGGCAATAAAAGCATGTTCTGCAGATGCAGAATATAACGATCTAGAAAAAGCAGCAATTCGGAAAATGGCAGGTTTAATGGGAGTTTCCGAGCAGGTTGTAGAGGAAATGGAGGCAGTAATTATTGAAGAACAGAAACTGAAGGATAAACGGAACGCTTTAGTTTATGATAGCAAGGTTTTGTGGGAGTAGCCACAAAGATTAGGATTGATGGAATATCTCAGACAAGGAAATATCAATAATAATTTGAGATATCCATCAAAGGAAGTTGCGACTGATTTTTTTATCTTCAAATGAAAATCTAGGTTTATGATGAAGTTTAGTCTGTAATACCCCCCAAATAATTTATAATTACCAGTCAGCACAATTATCAAATCAAGGAAAGAAAAATGTCAGACTGGCAAGTAATAACTGGCGGAGTAACAGCTCCCAAAGGATATCGGGCAACAGGAGTTACTGCGGGGTTAAAACCCTCTGGAGCACAAGACTTGGCCTTGATTTTATCAGATGTAGATGCGATCGCAGCTGGAGTCTTCACGACAAGTCAAGTACGAGCTGCTTGTGTGGACTACTGTCGGCAACAGCTGGAAGCTAAACCAAGTGCTAGAGCAATTTTGTGTAATGCTGGGCAAGCAAATGCTGTGACTGGAAGTTTAGGTTGGCAGGATGCTGTGGAAAGCGCGGAAGCATTGGGGAAAGCACTCAATATTTCTCCAGAGTCAATATTACTAGCTTCTACTGGAGTTATTGGCAAACGAATTAAAATGGATGCTCTCAAAGCAGCAATTCCCCAGTTAGTCTCTACAGTTTCCACCGAAGGGGGAGAAGCAGCAGCAAAAGCTATTGTTACTACAGACTTAGTCACAAAGTCAATTGCTCTGGAAACTCAAATGGGCGATCGCCCGGTGCGTATTGGTGGCATTGCCAAAGGTTCTGGCATGATCCATCCGAATATGGCAACAATGCTGTCATTTGTAACTTGTGATGCAGCAGTTTCTCCTCCATTATGGCAAGAGATGTTAACTAGAGCAGTTAATCGTAGTTTTAATCAAATTACTGTTGATGGGGATACGAGTACCAATGATACAGTAATTGCTTTGGCAAATGGTCAATCTCGCACCTCTGCTATTACTAATGCGGGGGTGGAGGCGGAAAAGTTGGAGGCGATGTTGACAGAAGTTTGTGTATATTTTGCAAAAGCGATCGCTCGTGATGGAGAAGGGGCAACTTGTCTGATGGAAGTTCAGGTTACAGGAACATCTGATGAAGCATCTGCGAATAAAATTGCTAAGACTATTGCCGGATCTTCTCTGGTAAAATCAGCTATTTTTGGTCGCGACCCCAACTGGGGAAGAATTGCCGGAGCTGCTGGTCGCGCTGGAGTGAAGTTTGAGCAGGAGCAGTTACAGATAAAGTTGGGAGACTTTTTGATGATGGAAAATGGTCAACCTTTAGATTTTGACCGAGCTGCTGCTAGCGAGTATTTGAAACAGAGAGCAGCAGGAGAATATTTGAAGGATGATACTGTGTTAATTTCTGTCAAAGTTGGCGATGGTGGTGGTAGTGGGAAAGCTTGGGGATGTGACCTGAGTTATGATTATGTGAAAATTAACGCTGAGTACACTACCTGATAATTAATCAGGACTTACGCAAATTGACTTTTAAAGCACCATCTGTAGGGGCGTTAACGATAGTTATGCGAAGCAAATGGCATTTGCGCTCCACAAAGCTCTGAATGGCACCCTCACTGGATTTAGTGTCCGTGCGTAAGTCCTGTAATATTATTAGACATCTCCAGAAAAGAGGGAATAGGGAATAGGGAATAGGTATGGAGGGGGAAATAACTGATAATTTATGTACGATAATTGATTTTTTTTTTGATTTTTGGAGATGTCTATTGCTGAAAAAATATGTAAGCATTCAGCTATTAATATCATGTCTGGTTAAACAGTGATAAATAAATAACTACGGAGGAGTCAGGAGTCAACCCACCCCTAACCCCTCCCAGGAGGGGAAGTCAGGAGGAAAGAGGTAATAAAGAAGAACAACAGGAGAAGAAGGAGAAAGTTTTTTTATAACTAATTATCCGGACATGATATAACTCTCAGCTATAAGCTTTTTAATGAATGAAGCAAGCATTCGTTTAATTTCTACTACATTCTCAAACAAAGATTCGTACTCTAAAGCTTTGATAAAATTGCTTTTTTCTCCTTTAAAGATAATAAAGCTGATAGCTGACTGCTGAATGCTTACAAAAATATGATGAGATGCGATGGCTTTTTGAGTTGTTTTGAGGAGCGATCGCCACCAACAATATCTTGATCTCCAACAAGTAGATAAGTTCCTGATTAAAGTGATGTATATATAAGACTCTATTTATGGGTAAGAATAGCTTATGCAAGACGGGAAAGTTACAGGAAAGTTAGCCTATAATATTGTAGTAAAGCTTAAGATACCTTTTAATAGATGGTAATTCATGTATTGAAAATCATCAAATTTATTTAAATCCATTAATTGGTAGAATGTAATGATAGTCTTAACATTTTTTAACTATTGAAATAATATGAATTTATGAAAATCATCTGTATTGAGAAAAGGGAAATAGTATAGTTAACTATAGCAACCCTATTTTATTCGTGTCAAAAATCTTACTGCTTTTTAGGGAACACTTAACTGGGAACACTTAACTGGCAAGAGTTTCATCTTTTTTATTTACTTTTTTATTTGTCACGACCTATTTAGGATTGCTATAACTATGTTTGATATAATTTCTGTTCAACTAAGAATAAATACTCATAAAAATTGTAATTAAATTATATTAACGAGAATTATGATCAATCAAAAATTAAACCTGGTGTTATTTTTCTTAGCATTAACAATAACAACGCCTTTACATTTACCAAGAGTAATATCAGAAACTACTCAAGTACAAAATAATTCTAATGAGAATTGGGAAAAAGCTTTTGAAGATGTATTTAATCAATCCGATGAAGACCCACCAGTGGACTTAAAAGATGGTGGTACCAGAGGCAAGTTATGTTTAGTTTCTCCTGGTCTAATAGAGGTCGAAGGAAAAATTTGGAATACTCGTCCTATATTTATTTGGCAAGGACAATTAAACACAATTGAGATTCGTCCCTCTAATAGCTATCAGGTTTTGTGGACTTTTGACATTCAAGAAAATGAAGAAATAGTTGATTATACTGGGGAAGAATTAGAACCTGGTAATACTTATCGTTGGAGAACATTTGAGAGTAAAGATAAAGATTCTATTGGTGGTATGCAACAAAGAACTTTTAGCATTATGGATGTGGAAGAACATGAAACTATTACTCAAGGTTTAGCCAAACTCGATCAAGATTTAAACAAACAAGGAGCGACAAAAGAAGCGATCGCTTTTGCTAGATTTCAATTTTTTGCTGAACGTAATTTATGGTCTGACGCTTTATCAGAAGTATTTAAAGTTAAGAAACCTTCTATAGAATTACAAGCTTTTCGTAGCAAAATTTTGCAGCGTTTATGTCAAGGGGATCAAATTTAAATCCATTGAAGAAAATAGAAGGCTTTAGTTATCTAGGAAAGAAGGAAAAATCTTGTGTTATCTGAGTTTTAAGCTTTTGATATATCGAATACAGTAATGGCGACTGCTATAGTCAATAGTGAGTAGCTAGTAGCCAGCTGTCAATGAGTGATTGAGAATTCTGTGGATAGGGACTCTCATACTACCAAACCCATTGGCATTCTCTGTAAGGTGGGATATTAAACCCATAAGGGAAAAGGTAAATTGTCTAAATTTATAGCAAACAAAGCAGAAATTAATATATCTTTCTGTCTGGAACTACTCCTTACTCCCTACGATATATACTTTTGAACTCCAAGCACTCTAAAATGAGTAAACTAAAAAATTTAATCTAAACCATGAACCTAATTTTATACAGTAAACCAGGTTGCCATCTTTGCGAAGGACTCCAAGAAAAACTCGAAGAAATACTGAAAGACTCTGAAAACCCCTTTAAATTCGACTTAGAGATTAGAGACATTACCACCCGTAATGATTGGTTTCAAGCATATCAATATGAAGTGCCCGTACTTTCTGTCTGTGAAGCGGATACCACAACTGAACAATTCATACCACGTCCCTCTCCCAGAATGTCAGTGAGAAAATTGCAGCAAATGTTACAAAAATATTTTTAATTAATTGATAATGGATAATTGATAATTACCTCTGGTTGAAAATAGCAGTCGGCAGTCAGCAGTCAGCGGTCAGCTCTCAAGGCGTATGATCGGGGATACTCAAGACAAGCAGCTCCGCGTCTACAAATGGTCGATTGGATCGACCGCTTTTTTCCCCTTAAAAGGGGAGGCTTTAAACCAGAATTATTTAATTATTAATTATTAATTATTCGGTAAACTTGTGGTATTGATAACCAAAAAATCCTGTTGATAAAAAGTCCTAAATTTTAGCAAAAAACGATAGGAGTTCCTAACATGAAATTGAGAGAATTATTAGCAAAAGTTCCCAGTATTTCCCTTGCCAATAATCATCCTGCATTAGAGACAGAAATCAAAGGTTTAGCCACAAATTCCCATGCTTGCCAGATAGGGGATTTATTCTTAGGAATGCCAGGTACCCGCGTCGATGGAGGAGAATTTTGGGAAAGCGCGATCGCAAATGGTGCAGTGGCAGCTCTAGTATCTCAACAAACAGCTCAAAAACACCAACCCAAAAATGAATGTGTAATCCCAGTTGCCGACATGACTCAAACTTGTCCGGAAGTTGCTACAGCATTCTATGACTATCCAGGGCAAAAAATGAATATGGTAGGTATTACTGGCACCAACGGTAAAACAACCACCACCCACTTAGTAGAATTTCTCCTCAATAACGCTCAATTACCAACTGCTTTATTCGGCACCCTCTACTCTCGTTGGCCTGGTTTTGAGGAAACAGCAGCTTACACCACACCTTTTCCAGTGGAATTGCAAAAACAACTGGCGCAAGCAGTAGCAGCAGGTAGCAAATATGGAGTTATGGAAGTTAGTTCCCACTCTCTACATCAAAAACGTGTTTGGGGTTGTAGTTTTGAGGTGGCAGTATTTACCAATTTGACTCAAGACCATCTTGACTATCACAAAGATATGGATGATTACTTTGAGGCAAAAGCGCTGCTGTTTAGCTCAGACTATCTCAAGGGTCGCGCTATAGTTAACGCTGACGACCCCTACGGTAAAAAGTTAATCGCTAGAATGAAACCGGAACAAGTTTGGAGCTATAGCACGAGCAACACTTCCGCCGATTTTTGGGCTTCAGATTTGGAATATCAACCCACTGGAGTTAAAGGAATTCTGCATACTCCCCAAGGTGAAATTCCTTTTAGTTTGCCGTTGGTAGGGCAATATAATTTATCTAATATGTTGGCAGCAGTGGGAGCAGCTTTACATTTGGGTTTAGATTTGGCGATGGTCGTTGCTCAGTTATCAGAATTTTCTGGCGTTCCTGGTCGGATGGAAAAGGTGCAGGTTAGTAATAAGCAAGATGTCAGCGTCATAGTTGACTATGCTCATACTCCCGATAGTTTAGAGAATTTATTAAAGGCAGCACGACCTTTTATTCCCGGTCGAATGATTTGTGTATTTGGTTGTGGAGGCGATCGCGACCGTACTAAGAGGCCAAAAATGGGTAAAATAGCTGCCGAATTATCAGATTTAGCTGTAGTGACATCTGACAACCCCCGCACTGAAGACCCAGAAAAAATATTACAGGATATTTTAGAGGGAATATCTCCAGAAATTAAGCCTTTAGTAATAGGCGATCGCTCCCAAGCTATTCGTACTGCCATTATGGAAGCAAAACCTGGAGATGGGGTATTAATAGCAGGAAAAGGTCACGAAGATTATCAAATTTTGGGAACAGAGAAAATCGATTTTGATGACCGGGAGCAAGCAAGAGATGCTTTGAAAGATAAGTATGGTTTAAGTCAAAAGTAAAGTAGACCTGGGTTGGGTTTTGCGCTTCGCTTAGAGGTTGTCTGAGAAGTTTTATTTGCTACATCAAAGCCCCCTAAATCCCCCAATGCGAGGGGGACTTTTAGAAGCACATTGACTCTTGTTCCCCCCAGAATTGGGGGGCTAGGGGGGCAAAATTTGGTTCTGGTCCACGCCCCCTAAATCCCCCTCGCATTGGGGGACTTTGACCAGCTAATGAATTCTTGTTCCCCCCAGAATTGGGGGGTTAGGGGGGCAAAATTTGGTTCTGGTCTACGCCCCCTAAATCCCCCTCGCATTGGGGGACTTTGACCAGCTAATGAATTTTTATTCCCCCCAGAATTGGGGGGTTAGGGGGGCAAAATTCATCACCAGCCTTCTGTTTGTAAGGTTTTGAGGTCTTCCTGAAATTCGGCTACGTCGTAATGGACACAAATTCCACGATCGCTAATTAATTTCTGAAATTGCATTCGGTGTATTCCCAATAATTCACTGGTTTTACCTAAGCTGATTTTTTCTTGTTGAAAAAGCATAATCACAATTTCTACTAATACTTCATCTTCTGACAAGCCACTTGCTTGTACAATTTGATCTGATATTAATAAACTCATTTTATCCGGACATGATTTTACTAGCTTCGTTTTGAGCCAATATCACCAATATTTATCTCTCCAATAGTGCCAGAAAAGTCAATTTTATCGCCCATATTAATATCGCGTCCAGCAGTATTAATATCTCGCCCCGCTCGAATATTCTCCTGAACTTCTGACTGAATCTCTTCCCACCCACCATCCGGTAAACCTTTACCCCCACACAATAACGCTACCGGAAAATCATCTATTTGGGAGAAGTCAAAAATAGGGGTTTACTTTTTACCTAATTGTCGAGCACTTTCAGGAACAGTTTTTCCCACATAATTCATTAAATTAGAAACCGTGACAAATTTATCTCCTGGTTTATTGTTTGCACCATTTAATGCTTCCAAAAAATGTTGTGTGTAGATGCTCATTTCTTCTTGATAATAAGATTTTTCTTCTCCTGTGGATGAGGTAAAAACTGCTCGCCCTGTTCCTGTTTTTAATTCATCTATTAAGTTTTCTGGGAGGGCGGTTTGACTGAAGTTTTCCGGTAATTCTAGTTCCTCTGTTTCTTTGGCAGTTGCCATTCCTTGGGCGTGACAACTATCTATAATTACTAATAGTTTTTTGGCGGATATTTGCTGGATGGCGTTATTAAATTATGTTGCTGGCAATGCTGTTTTTTGTCGTTTTACAGGACTGGTGTCGTGGGGGATTAAATAATAGTTTTGAGTTGATTTATCTAGCCAACCATGACCCGAATAATAGACTAATATTGTGGCATATGGGTCGTTTTTTGCTTGTTGTTGGAGCCATTTTAAATTCTCTAAAATGTTTTGTTTTGTTGCTTGTTCATTGCAGAGTACCCGGAGATAATTTTCATTGTCAATGTAACCACATAAGTCTAGTTTTGTGAGGAATGATTTGATGGCTTGAACGTCTTTAACCGTGACAGGAAGTGACCAGTTGGAGTATTTGCATTTGCCGACTCCTATTAGTAGGGCGTAGTGAGAAAGTGGATTAAACATGGGTATTTTTGTGTAGTATTGAAGGCGTTGTTGGATGGTTTGAATAATTTCAATAATTTTATCTAGACTTGCTTTATAAAAGCTATCACTCTGTAGTTTTTTATTCAACTCAATAATTGTATTTTCAGTTCCGAGACAATCTAGAGCATATGCTGCATCCCAACGCACATGATTATCTGAGCTTTTTAGGAGTTGAATCAACCCAGGAATTACAGAAGGTGAGTCGATGTCCAAAAGAATATCCACTGCCCTATAGTAAATATCTGGATCGGTATCTTCATCTTCTAAAAGTTCAATGAACATAGGAATCATTACTTTATTTAAACTTGTAATAGCTGCTTCTGAAACTATTTTCTTTGAAGCATCCGCTACTGTAAACAATAAATCTGTATCATATTTGTTTAAGATTAAGATTTTAATTAAAACTTCAATTGCCAATTCTGAGCCAATTTTACTCAAATTATTTATGACACCCCATATTATATCTATGTATTCTATGTCTTCTGGATATTCCATATCTTCTAGAGGTTTAATTGACCCATGAATTGCAATTTCTGATTCAATAATTTCAGTTAAAGCATCTGCTATGCTAGAAGGGAAAATTGAACTGGAGTATTCGTATTCGTATTTTAAGAATATAATTAAGCCACGAATAGCACTTTGAGGATCAATTTCATCTTGAGAAGATATGCAACTCATCTTATAATCATAGTCGTATTCTATGTATTCTGAATGTTTAATTGACTTATAATTCACACTTTTAAAGCCAATTTTTTCTATAAGATATGCTGCAGTTTTACGCAAGTCTGTATTTGAATGTTCTAAGAGTTTAGTCAACTCAAAAATCACAATTTCCGAGCCAATTTTACCCAGAGTATTTGCTACAGTTTCACGCACACCAGAGTCTGAGTTTTCTAATAGTTTAATTAGCTCCGGAATTGCTGTTTCCGAGCCAATTTTACCCAGAGCTTCTGCTGCACTATGACGCACACCAGAATCTGAGTTTTCTAAGAGTTTAATTAGCTCTGGAATTGCTGTTTCGGAACCAATTTCACCCAGAGCTTCTGCTGCACTATGCACACCAGAATCTGAGTTTTCTAAGAGTTTAATTAGCTCTGGAATTGCTGTTTCGGAACCAATTTCACCCAGAGCTTTTTCTGCACTATAACGCACAAGATAGTCTGAGTCTTCTAGTAGTTTAATTAATCCCGGAACAGCAGTTTTCGAGCGGATTTCACCCAGAGCTTTTTCTGCACCTCGACGCACATATTTGTCTGAGTCTTCCAATAATTTAACCAACCCCGGAACAGCAGCATCAGACTTTGTTAACCCTGCCAACTTAACCTTCACCAACACAGGCAACTCCAACCGCTCAACCTCCCCAAACACCCGCTCCTGAAACTTCTCTTGCACCCCTCCCACCAACCTCGCACCCAAAAACCAATCTACCTCCAACGCCAACCTTACCACCCGCACCGCTAACACCTCATCCTCCATCAACCCCAACATCAACCCCACTACTTCCGTCCACTTCAAATAATTCAAATAATCCCACTGCAACTCATAGTCACTCAAACCAGACAACAGCGACAACAATCTTTCCGCCGCATAATACTCCTGCAACAATTGATGGCGAAACGAAATCTGACCATCATCTCCCACCTGAATCAAATGATGCTCCAATAAATCCTCCAACCAACGCATCGCACAGTCAGTCGGAGCTACCACCTCCCCTCGCAAAAACTCCGTCAACACCTCCTCAGCTTTTTGCCGAGAAATAGCAACCATAATCTCAGTTTTCGACACCCCATTGGTCATCACCCACGCCAACTCCTGCAATAACCTATCCCACCAAATTCGGGAATCTTTATAAGTCAGTGCATCTTGTTTAATATCATCCCTATAGTCTTTAGTAAAACTACGAAACAGTAATCCTATGTTAGAAGAAACTTGATTATTGTCCTTGAGAAACTCATCACATAACATCCACAAAAACATGGGAGTTTCCCCCAACTCCCGCAACCTCCCCTGCAACTGCTGCCATAATTTTTCACCATCAAAAGGCAAATAAGCACTGACAAACTTCCGCATTTGAGATTCCGTCAGAGGCAGCATTTCCAACTTTTTCTCAATCCGCAAATTTCCGCCCAGACTCAAATCTCGCGTCGTAAACACCATGGCAGTTTGGGGATAGTCTTGCCGAAATATTCTCACCTCTTGTCGTGTCGCTTCCGATGCCATCTCGTTAAAACCATCGAATAGGAGCAAAAACTCACCTTGACGGAGCAAAGTTTCTAGAGTTGCTGTATCTATATTTATGGTGGGGTGGTGTTTGTGGATAAATTTTTGGATTCTTTCAAGTATGGAAGATTGACTGTAGCGGAGTTCGATGAGGATGGGAATTTTGGGTTTATCCCCCCCTGCTCCCCTTGGAAAGGTTTTATCCCCCTCTGCTCCCCTTGGAAAAGTTTTATCCCCCCCAACCCCCCTTTGTAAGGGGGGAGTATCTCTTCTTATTTCTCCTTCTCTTATTTCCCCTCTTGGAAAGGGGGGACTAAGGGGGGATATCAACTTTGTTGCCTCCTCCAACAATAATCTGGCCAAAGCAGTTGATTTTCCCGACCCCGGCCGCCCCACCAACAAAACATGATTTGGAGCATATTTGCGCAAACCGTCCAAAACCGTCAACCGTTCAATTTTCTCTTTTGGACGTTCCCTCTGTTTTTCTTCCGCAACAGTTTGTACCATCAAACCTAAATCCAACAGTGGGGAAATATTTTGAGGTTGCTGAAGAGACTTTTTTCCTCTCACATCCGTCAGAGTATAAACTTCCCACCATTTGGCATATTCCCGACAAATTGATTCTAGATAGGGTCTCCAATTAATCATAAGTCAAAAGTTAAAAGTGAGAAATTTTAAATTAAAAGTTAGAATTTAGGAGATTCAGTAGTATTTTAAGTCAAAAGTCAACAGTTGCATCAGTTTCGCTAAGGTGATCGGTAGTAACGGTACGGAAAGAAAGGCAGGAGACAGGAGGGAAGAAAAGGCGCTTACGAGAAAAAGTTTTTGCATCACTAATTATCCGGACATAATATTAATCAGGGTTTTAATAATTCTCACAGCACCTCAAATGGTCTAATCGTAATTTTTTGTACCAAAACTACCGAACTCCCAATTACTTCAATATTTAATCTCCCCTACTCCCCCACTCCCCCACTCCCCTACTTAGTATCATTGCCTATAAATTAGAAGCACGAATCGCCGCACCAATTAATCCCACTTTAGGGTTTAACACAATATGAACGGGTACTTTTTCTAACAATACTCTCATTCGCCCCTTATGGTTAAAAGCTTCCATAAAAGTACCTGACTTCATCAGTGGCAGAATTTTAGCAGCGATACCTCCTGCTATATATAGACCACTATAAGGTAAAAGTTTCAATGCTAAATTACCTGCTTCCGCTCCATAAGCTTCCACAAAAAGCTCTAAAGTTTTCTCGCACAAGCGATCGCTCTTTTCCAATGCAGCTTTCCCAATAACTGCACCAGGATCTACTGTAATTTCACTTGAGCCAATTTCTGTTTCCCACTTTCTTAGTACTTCCGCTATTTCAGGAGATTCAGCAGCAGATTTGCGATCGCGTAAAAATTGATAAATTGCCACAATCCCCATGCCTGAAACCACCCTTTCTACGGACACTCGGTCTATATTATGCTTTGCTAACAAATATTTTAATAGATCAAATTCTAACTCAGAGCGTGGTGCAAAATCTGTATGACCCCCCTCTGTGGCGTAAACCCTGACTGCTCCTCCTCCTCGAATTAAAAAACATTCTCCTAATCCCGTACCTGCACCAATTACAGCTATTGGAGTATCACCTTGAGGTTCGCCAACTTGTAAAGTCTCCAAATCATTGTCAGTTAAACCCAAAATTCCATAACCTACTGCTTCAAAATCGTTGATCAGGCTAACTTGGGATACCCCTAACTCATTTTCTAACAATTTAGCATTCAGCATCCAAGGTAGGTTAGTTAATTTAACAGTATTATTGATGACCGGACCAGCGATCGCAAAACAAGCTTTTTCTGGTTGGAATTGCTGTCCCAATTTCTCATTTGCTTCTGCCAAAAATTTTTGTACTATAGGTACTAAATCTGGAAAATCGTGACTAGAGTAACGATTCTCATAAAGGCTCTTAAATTCCACAGTCCCCTTGGATTCTTCTCGTTTAGCTTCCACCAGTTGTAGTATTGTTTTAGTACCGCCAATGTCTCCAGCTAATAGCAATGTCATAAACTATATTCTCCTGAACAACTGTTTAGTTTTTATTATCATATCTTGTTGAGTTATAGTTATATCATGTCCGGTTGAACAGTTATAAATAAACGACGGAGGAGTCAGGTAGGGGAGTCGGATTGGCGACGTACAGTCCTCAGGAGTCAGGAGGGAAGAAAGGAGAAGAGCAAAGAGAAAGTTTTTTGATCACTAGACTTGTCGCTTTATAACTATAAAAAACTGCTAAACCCTTATCATGTAAGGATTTTAGCAATTTCCAGTGCAAAACGTATGGAATTACTACTGTGTCTTAATTTGAGCGATTTTTTCTATCTATTTAGCGACAACTCTACTAATTATCCGGACATGATATAGCAATGTGCGCTGGCATATTTACAAATTACAGGAACTGTCCAATAGACATCTCCTCCACCCATAGGGAGTACGCAGCTTTGCTGTAGGCAGTAGGGACGTTCCATGGAACTTCCCTAAAAGGTTTTGCTTGTGAAGATATGGTTCATCAATTTGAAAAGCGCTGTAATATCATGTCCGGTTGAACAGTTATAAATAAACGACTGAGGACTCAGGAGTCAGGATTCACGAGGAAAGAAACAGGAAACAAGAAAGAAGAGGAGAAAGTTTTTTTATAACTAATAGACATCTGGTGAAAATAAACTTACCCTTTATTTAACAAAAGCTAGAGTTGTAAAAGTCAGTTCCCTAAATCATTTTTGGTACATTTTTCCTGAAAATCTATTCCCTGTTGCCTGTTGCCTGTTGCCTGTTGCCTGTTGCCTGTTGCCTGTTGCCTGTTGCCTGTTGCCTGCTATGTGCAAAAAGTCTATATCTTTTTCAGAGATGTCTAATTATCCGGACATGATATAAGCTAAAAAAATTGCTAAAACCCTTATTAGTAAAAGTTTATCGTGTTTTTTTCATCCCTAAAACCATGAAAGCCATATAAAGTAAGCTTTTGAGCCTTTTCAATTCTTATTTCCCAACAACTGTTTTAATAATGACTACCTGATTTGCGGAAATGAACTGCTGTTACTCCCTCATTCAGTACCTGACCATTCTCCACTACTGCATAAACCAACCAATGGTCGCCACATTCCATCCGGTTTGCCACCTTACATTCCAAATAAGCTAAAGCACCTGTCAAAACCGGACAACCATTCTCAGCTTCCTTGGTTTCCACTCCCACAAAACGATCTTCTCCCGGTGCAAAAGACTTCTGAAAATGCTTCCTCAATTGTTTACCCTCTGCCAATATATTCAACACAAAGCGATCGCCTGTATGAGTCAAAGATTCCAGCGCTCGGTCTTTCGCCACAGCAATAGTCACCCCAGGAGGATTAAAAGTCGCCTGAGAAACCCAAGAAGCTAACATCGCACTGGTGACATCTCCACGTCTGGCAGACATCACACACAAAGACCCCACAACACGTCCCACTGCTTGAGCTGTGCGATCGCTTCCCGAAGCACTTGCCGAAGGTTTAGGAGCGCGAAGTTTCCGAGACTTAATCAAAGTCTGAGCAAAATCAATAGCTGCTTCTTTACAAGTTTGAAGCGTTTGATCGTCTGGCTTAAACTTCACCCGAATAGTTTCAAAACCAAACTTATAACCCGCATCCTTTAACTTACTTTCCAAAATATCAATGGCCTCACCACTCCAACCAAAGGAACCAAATACCCCAGTTAGTTTACTCTTAGAAGCTGTATTCAGTACAATACCCAAAGCTGTTTGAATTTGAGTTGGTGCGTGACCGCCAAGTGTGGGAGAACCAATAATAAATCCATCACATTTTTCAATTGCTTCCTTGATTTCATCAGACGTGGCAGCTTCACAGTTAATTGATTCTACAGCTACCCCTGTTTTAGTTAAACCCTTAGCGATCGCTTGAGCAATAGTAGCAGTATTACCATAAGCTGAAGCATAAAGCAAGGCAACATTCAAATCTCGTGAATTTTGTTCCTGACTCCACTTCCGATACAAACTGGTTAATTCAGTCATTCCGTAGCGTACTATCGGTCCATGACCGGAAGCATAGAATTTTACATTCAACTCAGAAATTTTATCTAGGGTAGAAAGCACTTGTTTTGCCTGAGCGGCGTGGAGACAGTCGTAATAAAAACGTCGGTCTTCGCTGTAGATAGTCCATCCTTCATCAGCAACTTGGTCTCCGCAAACATGAGCGCCGAAAAATTTATCAGTAAACAAAATTTGAGTTTTTGGGTCGTAAGTCATCAAACCATCGGGCCATTTAGGGGTAGGAGTGGTAATAAATTGTAATTGATGACCGTTGCCCAAGTCTAGAGTATCTTCGCCTTTAACTATCTGAATTTTCAATTCTTGTTCTTGAAAATAGTCTTTGAGAGTTATAGCTGCGGGGTTTGAGCAGACAAAAGTTATTTGAGGTGCGAGGGATAATAAAGCTTTGAGGGTAGCAGCACGATTAGCATTAAAGTGTCCTAGAATTATATAGTCAAGGCGATGCCAATTTAAGCGTAGTTGCAATGAGTCTAAGTAGTTTTTAGTAAATGATTCGCCGGGAGGATCGATGACAGCAGTTTTTTCAGCTTGGATGAGATAGGAGTTAGCAGTAGTGCCTTTTTGTAGAGAATATTCGACTTCAAATTTTAGTCTATCCCAAGTGCGAGACCGGAGAACTTTTGTTTCTTCAGCAATTATGACAACTTGAACGTCTTTTTTTTTGGTGGTTTGTAGCATGGTTTAGTTATATTGTCTATACCAAAATAATGTATAATGCTACATTTTATCATGTTCGGGCGATCGCTTTTTTTAAGTCAAAAGTCTTCTTCAAGTCAAAAGTCAAAAGTCAAAAGTCAAAAGTAATTTCCGATTTCAAATCTGGTTAATTGCACATATAATATCAAACCCGGTAGCATCGGTGTAATTAGATGGGGAGATGGGGAAATGGGGAAATATTTGGTAATGGTTGAAAATGGAACATTTTTTTATACCGAATTAAACGGATTTGATATAATTTGCTTAAATACTAAATTTTATCATATTCGGGCGATCGCTTGATTCAAGTCAAAAGTCTTCTTCAAGTCAAAAGTCAAAAGTCAAAAGTCAAAAGTAATTTCCGATCTCAAATCTGGTTAAATATTAAATCGCATCATATTCGGGCGATCGCTTGATTCAAGTCAAAAGTCTTCTTCAAGTCAAAAGTCAAAAGTAATATCTGATATCGAATTCAGGACTTACGCACAACCACTATACCTAGTAGGGGCGAATGGCCATTCGCCCTTACGCATTGTATGACGATCGACGGAATTATATTACTCCGAAGTCAACAGATTTGATATTACTTCTACCAGCAGCAAAATTTGTAGGGTGCGTTAGACGGCTAAAATCTATACTGTGAAAGACATTTAACAATCCGTCGTAACGCACCATTTTAGCTACCAAAAGTTAGACAATCAAAATTAAGATTTCGCGGTATAACGAATAGTCATCTCAATATCTTCAAGTTTCTCCAGGGTAGACTTATGCTTAAACTTAACTTTCTTCTTCTGGATAGCTTTCACCGCTGCGGGAACAGATAACAACCAAGTAGATTCTACACCAGAACCTTCAAATGGTAATAATCGTCCTTTTTGCTTTGGTGTCATTGTCGCTGTATCTGTCTCCACACCTAATAGCTTAATTTTCCCATAAGCACAAACCCTTTGCAAAGTTCGTTCTTTAGCAGAATATCGGTTAGAAATTTGAGTTAATTCTGCTGCTATAGGATCGCCATCTCCTAATCCCAAGAATTTCACCTTAACACTCTGAATACGTCGTCCGAACTCCTCTGGAAAATCTTCCTCAAACCAAGACTCCTGAATATGAATTACAGCTTTTCCATGATTCTTGAGACTTGCCAGTATATTGTCATCTTTTTCCTCTAGCGAGAAAGTCTGTGTTGCAGGTTGAGCCTCGCCATAGAAAGTCTTTTGCACATAACTGTACTCCATTTGTTGGAGATTCAGCAATAACTTCTGACCTGATAATAAACCATGATAAACATCATCCCATTGAGGTCGAATAAATGTAGTTTTTTCTCCTGTTGTGTCTTGATAAACTCTTTCTGCTAATAAACAGAAACTAACTGTCTGGTCAAACAGAGTGCGATAAAGTTGCTTCAAGTTGTCAACGTACCACTTGAAAAACATTTCGTTAGTGAAACGTTTTTGATTAAATGCTGCTAATATCTCACTATTTTTTTTGTCTCCTTTAATATCTTCAAGAACCTGTTTTTCTATCTCTAATTGTATGTTTGATACCTCAATTTCTTTGTCAATTATCTCTATTGCATTCTCCGCTTGACGCTCTTTCAATGAAGTTTCTCTCTTATCTGTTTGCAGTCCCGATGCTGTTTTATACCATTCAATTAGTATCTCTTTAAGCTCACTTGAAGTTTCCTGTGTATTATCTACACCCTCTGCTGCTCCTTCAGGTCTAAAACCACCCCCTGCAAGCCCAAATATATTAGGTATGGCTTTTAAACCTCCTACAACTGCTTTCATTGACAATGATACTAACTTTATCCTCTGCACTACTGCATAATATTTTGCAATTGTAGCATCAATGATATCTACCAATGTCTTCTCATATTCATAAAGATCGTGTTCATCTTGAGTTTGTTTTTTCGTGGTTTCTTGAATCTCAATATTTTTTTCCAGAGCTGCAATTGTTTTTTCTTGCATCAATATTGCCGAATCAAATGAACCTAAGCTGTCTGCCAGATTTTGATACTGGATGTTTTCATAATTCTCCCAATACTGCAGTAAATTAGTTGACCAACTAATTAAGTCTTGCACATAACCGCGAGCACTACTAAGTATGTCATTAAAATCATAATTCAGAGTTCTTACTGTTAGTTGCCCAGGTTCTGTAAGTGAAACTCCAGCAAGAGCTGCTTGTTGCAATACCCTGGGGTCAATGGGAGGAGCAATTAGAGGTATATTCAAGGGCGTTCCATCTATCGCCAACCAATGACGTAGATTATATAATCGTTCCTCTATTGTGTAATAGAGTTTGATTATTTCTTCGTCGTAAGGATCTATAAAATCTTTGTCTGTTACTTCTCCTAAAGTCGGATCGCTCCAGTCTTCTCCTACTTGAATGTTTTCTAAAGACTTTGCGCTTTCTATGAATAAATTTTTCGCCTCCACATAATACATTTTTGCTTGACGCAGGGTTTCTGTCGTAATCTGACGATAATAGTAATCTCCCTGTTCGATCAAGTTTTGTATGTATTGACGAATGGTAGACACACGATAATAATAGGGTTTTTCACGAGACCTCGCGTCTGGATCATTGATACCTAAAGCAGTACTACTTATTCCATTTGGTCGCTCTCCTAAAGGATAATTTCTCCAAGGATGATCTTTGAGGGTGGGGTCGTAAACGTGCTTTAACCATTTCTTGGCTAAATCAAAATTCTGGGATTGAGTGTATTTGTAAGCTACCATTAAAGGAATGTAATGGAATATTTCCCAAGCATACATACCATAAGAACCCCAGAAATCCATATATTCATCAGGTTTAGGGTTGGAGATATTCTTATAAGTCTCGGTTTCTTCTAATGCATCTAAGTAATGTTGAATCCCCTCTTCTTTGTAGTGTTGATGACCTAAATCAAAGAGTTGATGAATATCGTAATATGGGTTAACTAGCTTAACTATTTCTTGAATAGCTGTAGAGTAGAGATTTGTTGTATAGAAAGAGTTTTCGTAAGGAAATAGTAAAAAACGTTGGTCAGCTAAACTAGGATCTTCTTCTGATTCTCTGACGAAGACTGATTGTTGACTTGTATCTTTGTTATAGATGACGTTAAAAGTAAATCTAAGTGCTTCTGTTGTACTAAAATCATAACGGTCCTCGAAAACAGATAAGTGGTGATTCTTCCACTTAGTGTAAATTTTAAACGTGATATCGAATTCTGTTTGACCTTCATTTGCGTCCAACGAAATAGTTTCACTTGCCTTGTTGATCCCCAGAGGATGATGTCCTTCTAAGGTCTTTTCTCCAGCTAGTTCAACCTCTATTTTATCAAACTCGTCGCCACTGGCAGTCAACTCTATCCAGGTCCTTTCGTGGGAGATATTTTTATAAGAAACAGTGCCAACAAAAGGATTTTTCTCTTCATAGAAATCTTTTATCAGATTGTAACTAGATTCTCGGCAATCAAATTCCCATTCTAACTGGATTTGAGCCTCAGACGAAAATGAACCTTTCCATTTGACCTCAATTCCAGTTATGTACAGACTAGACCATCCATTCCAATCATCTAGTATACAGGATAAAATTTGTATAGAATCTGTAGCCCTTTTTGGGTGTATATTCACTAGTTGGGGGTGGAACTTATCAATTGCAAAATAACCATCTGGGATTTGATATTCTTCTGATGAGTCTTCAGAACTTGTCACAACTGTTTCTTCTTTTGATGTAGTAGACAAAAAGAAGTCAAGAGATTCACTAACACCAGCATAGAAATACATTAATATCTGTTGTTTTTTTTGGTCAAAATAAGGTTGATAAATTTTAACCTGTAGCTCTTCTACAATATTTTTTTCTCCCTCATATGTAATCTTAATCCCCTGATATCCGTCTGGTGTTTCTACCACACTATCCCTTGGTTGCCCAAAACTGCCATCAGTATTTTGACGACAATATTTGGGTTGCAAATAATATATTGTTTTACCATCTTCAGAACGAGTTTCAAACAACTCAAACCAATACATATACAATCGACTCCAACCATAACAAGGAGCTACACCATAAATATGTTGCTGAGTAAATACTAGCCCCGCTTTAATCCAACCACCCCATTCAAAAGCATACTTACTTCCTGCTTCCAACTTTGTTTTGTCAATTCTCAGCAAACGATAATAATAACTATTTGCTTCCCAAGTTGCTTTCGCTGTAAAACAAAATTCAATAGAGTCCCTTACATTGTGAGAAGTAAAACCTTCTACCCGCAACTCTGATAACTGCTGTAGTTGCTCTAGATATTGAAGCACTGCTTGCTGCACCATCTCTTCATTCAGAGAACCTTGACCTAAACTCTGTTCAAAGGTTTCAAAAATCTCTGTTTTATGCAAACGTAATGTAGGTTCTATGTAACTAGAAGGATATAATCCTAATTTCTCGTTTGCTTCCCATAACCGATACTGTTGTGATATATCCCAATCTTTTTTGAGATTCTCTAACTGACCATCTTCCCAATTTGCATCCTCGACTCGTTGAATCATCCGGTTAATATACAACTGCACTGCACCAGTACATTCTAATAAGCGAGTTGTGGGTACTTGAGAGGAAACATTGACATCTAGGAGCAAATATTGATAAATATCTTCCCAACTCTTGATTTTCTCTTTGAGCAGTTTGCTGTCAGCAACTACTTCATTCATAAAGTTGGCGACTAAAGCATCCCTGAGTTCTAAATTGATGGCATCTGTTGCTATTTTTTTCCGTACTTCCTCATTTTGACGATTTAATCCTAACTTGACTGCTGCAACTGCTTCCTCCCATTCAGGTTCATCACCGTTTGCACTATTTAATTGATGGAGTTGTTCTCCTGGAATATGCAAATCTTGACAAAGTTCTATCTGACGACGTAGATACTCTATTTGTTGTACAGTTTTCACCCAACCGTTAGCAATTTCTTTGGTTAAATTGGGAATATCTTCTACAGACCAATCTAAAAGTGCAGCTAATACCTTGTTTTGTTCTTCTACGTTCTCAAATCCATCGTTATTGACTGCTGCTAAGTACACTAACCAATGTTTGGAATTGACTTTAGCATTCAATATTGTTTTGAACTTATACAGATAATATACTTGCTCCAGAGATAGCGAACGACTCATGTCTGTTACTAACCATTCTGGTTGTTGAGCAGCAATTAATACTGTGTATGTGTCTAACTCCAACTGAGATACAACTATTCCATGACGATTAATGTTGTACAGTAATTTCAGGGTGTCTTGATTTAGTTTTTCCTCTTCTGCGTCTGCATCTGCGTCTGGTGGATATTGCCATCCCAATAATTGCTTGAGTGTTTGATAATAATCTGTTCCCATCCATAGCAATATAACAGGAATAATTTCTTGACTCAGTTCGCTGAGTTTTTCAGTAATAATTTTGGCAAGAGATTCTTGTTGTCGTCTTTGGAAATTCGCAATTTCTCCAATTAGTTCTTGCTTTTGCTCTTCTGCTGCTTCTGTTAGTTGATACCCTCCTCCTACTTCTGCTATTTTATCGTTGATAATTTCTGTTACCCGCTCTTCAATGTCTTCTATTTCAACATTCAGAACTAATCCATAGTTATCAATAATTGTTATAATTTTTGGTTCGTCCTCATCCTCATCCTCTTGCTCTTGCTCTTGCTCTTGCTTTTGCAAGAGTTGATACCAATCTTCAGCAGAAATAGTTATGGTTTGGATTGTTTCCTCATCATCCCCTTCTATAACTTCCCAACTTTCATAATTGGTGAAACTCAATTCTAGAACTCGTTGGTCTTGGATATCCTGTAGGAGTGAATCCAAAAATTCATCTACTTCTATAGTCGGTTGCAAATTTCCGGCATCATCCGGTGGAGTTAAAATTGTCAGAATGTTATCTATTGTCAGGTTATTACCTTCTGCGTTCATCCACTCAAATAACGACGCCAGTTTGTCTAATGCTGATAATACATCACTAACTGTTTGTCCAGGATGAGCAAATACCTCAGTTAGTCCTAATTTTTCTACTAATTCAATTCCTTTAGCAATACCCCACTCAAATAATGTAAACACCTTGACTAAACGGTACATTCGTGCTAGCGCTGCTTTGTCAAATACTGCATTTTCATCATCATTGGTTATTGCTTTGACAATAGCATCGTATTCTGCAAAGGTAATGCGCAAACCAATAATCAAATATTCTTTGACGGAAGATTCTAAATCAACAAATTTTGTATTGCCATCCTTGAGAACTTCTACTAATGCTGGTGCTGCATTCCCAAATATTTGTCGCAGCAGGGAAGTTTCTTGTTCTCCCATGCGACGATAACTATTAACTTCTGTGAGTATACCGACAAACTCATCTACACTAAATTGATATTTGTGGTTCCAGTATAGATAATGGGCAACAACATTTAGTCTGTCATTATCAATTAATTCGTTTGTATTTTCTATTGTATTGAGCAACCAGTCTAATTGATAGTATGGTATATCCGTCCTTTTCTGGAGACGAATGATGCGGTTGAAGCGATAGAAGAAGTATTCATTTAGATATGTTTCGTCGTCATAACCCATCACTAACTTTTCATCTACTGTATTGAGAGTTAAGTTATGACCGTGACTGATATAGGTAGCATAGACTTCGTTTGTTTGATAGCTGTTATCTGCATCGTCTTTGACTCTGTAGTTGCGGTAGAACTGATTGAATTCTTCTATTGAGAGTTTGGTTGCTTCTCGGAAGTTGTCTACTTGAGACAGAGTAGAATATTTTTCACTAATTTCTATTGGTGATAATTCTCGGTTGTAAATTTGAAGATCAGCTACTTTACCTTTGTACCAGTATGAATTACTTAAACTACCATCTTCTGAAATCAAATTTCCTAATACTATTCTGATCGCTGGATTGATTGGTTTAGTTTTTTCTTCTTCACTATACCAAAGAGTTCCATTGACATAAATTTTCATACTACCAGTGGCAACGTCTTTAGTAAATACCCAGTAGGTCCATTTCTCCTTAGAGTAATCGTTAGTATCTTCTTTAGTTATTCTGTCAAAATCACCACCTTCATTACCACAATCAAAATGGTAATCTTTACCGCTCGGTAAATGAATATTGACAACCCTTTTATAATCTTCATCTACTGCAGATATAATAGAAGTCTGTTGTTTAGAACTATCACCATAGGCCCAAAAACTAATAGTAATTTCATTATATTGTCTTTGCATAGCTTCTGGAGCTATTTCTATATAATCATCAACTCCATCAAACTCAATACATTTACCAAATTTTGAATCGTCAACAATTTCTGCACCATGAACTGTACATTGAAAATTGTTTCGTGAGCGATCGATTACTTTTCCATCAATAATTTCAGTCAGTCGGAGATCGAGTTGTAAACCTTGAGTAATTTCTATTGGCGATAATTCTCGGTTGTAAATCTGAAGGTTAGCTATTTTACCTTTATACCAGTATGAATCACTTAAACTACCATCCTCTGAAATCAAATTTCCTAGTACTACTTTAGTTGCTAGATTGATTGGTAGAGTTTTGTCTTCTTCACTATACCAAAGGTTGCCATTAACATAAATTTTCATACTACCAGTGGCAACATTTTTAGTAAATACCCAGTAGATCCATTTATCTTTGAAGTAATTATCAGTATCTTCTTTACTTATTCTGTCAAAATTACCACCTTCATTACCACAATCAAAGTGGATTAACTCACTAGCACCAGGTAAATGAATGTTGACAGTTCTTTTATTATTTTCATCTACTGCAGACACAATAGAGCTATTCCCCAAATTAGTATCACCATAAGCCCAAAAACTAATTGTAATTTCATTATATTCTCTAATAGCTTCTGGAGGTATTTCTATATAATCATCAACTCCATCAAACTGAATACATTTACCAAAAGTTGAATTATCAACAGTTTGTGCATCACCATGAACTGTACATTCAAAATTGTTTGGCGAGCGATCAATTACTTTTCCATCAATAATTTCATTGAGTGGGAGATCGACTTGCAAACCCTCAATTGGTAGTTGAATTGGTATATCTTCGATAGGTGTTTCTTTGACCCCATACCAGTCTCGGTACATAGTTTGCTGATCTGGTGTTTTTTGCAAAACCTCTAAATGACTTTGATAGAGATTTAATCGATCTACCAGGTTAGGTATTAAGGTAAAAGCTGTATCTTTGAAAGCAAAGTCATTTTCTTTGATGCGACGAGCTATTTGACTAAGACTCATCTCGTCTTGTATTGCTGCTAGAGTATAACGAACCTCACTGTGATTTTTGTGGAAAGGTAGTTCTAAGGGGTGAAGTGTATTGTTGAGTTCTTCGTATAATTCTGCTTCTGTTATATCTACTAGGAATGTTGCTCTTGCTTGCTTATAGTTTTCAGGGTTTAGTTTGGGTTCAGCAAAATTTTCTATATCTATTAAATTCAACAATTTTCCATCAATATAATCCCCTGGCCAATAGCCTAACAGATTTTGATAATTATCATCTGTTGGTTGCACAGCCTTATTCATAAACTCTTGAATCTGCTCTTCACTCCGAAGCATATTCCAAACACGGATTTCACAGATTTCTACTTCTATTTCTTCATTATTGTCAGATTCAGCAATGTTTACTGGAGCTACCTTTTCTCTCAAAGTTGATGCTGTTTCCCTCGAACTGACAAAAATTCCATCTATGTAAGAAGTCACCCTTACATTATTTGAATCGTAATGATCAATTACAAAAGCCCAATGATGCCATTTACTATCAAAATCAGGCCTAAAAAGGCTACTTCCTCCAGTATCGTAACGAAAAAATACATTTATTCCTTTTCCATCTGATAAACCCTTAAAGGATATAGATGAACCGTTTTTTTGTTGACTAACTAATATCACGTCATCTGGATCTGGATAATTGAAGAATATAGGATTTTTGAGTTTTGCCCAAAACTCAAAAGTATAAGTCTGAGTCAAATCGATATCAACAGACGTTTCCATTCGACAAGGAGTCTGAAAAGAAAGAACTTTTTTCTCTCTTGTTCTAATTTGCTCCAAACTTTGAGCAATTAACAATTCATTTGCTAATTCCAGAGTCGTCACTTCCTGATGTAAATTATCTTCATTTAATACCAAATCCTGTAGATCGGGACGACGAGCAATTAAATCAAAATCTGGATTAACATTCTCGATCGCCTTAGCCAAATCATAAATATACTTAAGATATGCCGCAGGTGATTGAGTAGACTGAATTGAACTAGGTTTAACGTAGCGAGTAGGAGCATCTTGACTTAATGCTTCTGATGCCGTATTCTGGAGTTCCTCTGGCAGTAGTTTTTGCAGCGAACTAACAGACATATCCAGAGGGTTATTTCGTTCATCAAAAGGTAAACGAAAATCCCGCAGAGTATTAGCAACAGGTTCATTAACAAACAGAGTTTCCCTGGCCTGATTTTTTAGTACAGCAGAAATATATTTGGCCTGACGGAAATTCTGAGAACCATTATTCATCAGGTCTTTTTGGCCTGTCTTTTCCAGATAACTGTAATAGTCACTAATTGTTTCTAATTGGTCTACTTGATCTAGGGAGTTAAAGCCAAAAGATGTCATTAGTTGTTGGACAGCTTCTTGGTTAAGTATGGAGTAATTCATATTTGGTCTTTTGTCCGTAATTAAACAGGTGTTGCAATTCTATAATTTGCTTGTTATGAACAACATACGATCTCTGATGACTTTTTGGGATTAAGTTATTTAAAATTTTGCTTCAGTATTTGTAGTTATTAGTAGTTATTCAAAAAATTGGTAGACAAAATGACTTCTAGTCTAATGGTAATAAGCATAGAAGGGTTATCTACTGTAGATGTATAACCCATATCTTTGTTACTGAAGCGATCGCTCATTGTCATAGATTATGTCAAAAACGAATTTTGATATCAGTAGCAATGTTGTATGCAATCCCTACTGGACTGACACATCTAAAATGGTGCAATAAGTGTAGGTTGGGTTGAGGGACGAAACCCAACAAAAGCCTGCTAATGTTGGGTTTCACTAAAATTTGCGGTTTTCCTGTAGTTATTTTACGCTAGCTATTGACAACTACATATACAGCCATTACTATAACTGTATCAGATATTCAGGCAGACTCTATAATGCTACTGAAATATAAGTACAAGCTAAAACCTCATAAAAATCAAGCGGCGATTATTGCTAATTGGTTAGAATTATCCAGAAAACAATATAATTACCGTTTAGCTGAAAGATTGAATTGGTTTGAAGCAACGCGCACACCAGTTAATGCTTGTCCACTTAATGTTTCAGTAGTACCAGTAGAGCGGATTTATCAAAATATTCCTGAGTTTAGAACACAAACACGAGATGGGAGAAAGAAAGATGGTAACGGTAATCCGGTAACAAAGAAAGGGGATAAGCATTCCAACATAATAAATGGTTATGTAGTCTGGGAAACAGTACAGTTAGCAGACCTAGGGAAAACAAAAAAACTCTTCCCTGAATATAAATCTATACACTCTCAGGTATTGCAAGATATTATCCAGCGTGTGCAGACAACAATGGATAACTTTACAAAACCTGACAAGAATGGTAAAACCAGTGGTAGACCTAAATTCAAGGGAAAACATTACTATAATTCTTTCAGTTATCCTCAGTTATCAAATGCCAATATCGTCAAGAATGCTAACGGTCGTTACTGTGTTAATTTACCCAAGATAGGTTTAGTCCCTTTAGTATATAATCGCTCAATACCAGAAAGTTTCAAAGTTAAGACAGGTACAATAATTCGCGAAGCAGATGGATATTATATCAGTTTCACAATAGAAGATAGGAGTGTACCTGTAGAGGTTGCAGAAATTCAACCTACTTTAGAGAACTCAAAAGGTATTGATTTAGGATTACTGTATTATGCTGTTACCAGCGATGGAGAGTTTATAGAAACTCCAAAGTTTTTCAGGAAATCTGAAAATCGCTTATCTAAGTGGCAAGTGAGACTGGCTAAAAAATCTAAGCATTCTCAGGGTGGGAAAATACTCAAGGAGAAAATAGCCAGACTTCATCAACTAATAGCTAGACAGCGGTTGGATTGGCAATTTAAACTGGCTTATCATCTGTTTTCAGACGTAAGTGTGATATTCCTGGAAGACCTACAGGTAGCAAATTTAGTCCGGCGTTGTCAAGCTAAACTAGGAGAAAATGGTCAGTTTTTACCTAATGGTCAATCAGCTAAATCAGGATTAAATAAGTCTTTGCAAGATGCAGCATTTGGTCAGTTTATTCAAGTCTTAGAGTATGTTGCCTGGAAGCTAGGTAAGAAAATTATCAAAGTAGACCCAAAAGGCACATCTCAGCATTGTTGGGAATGTTTGAATAAAGTCCCCAAAAGCTGGTCTGAGCGTTGGCATTCATGTCCTAAGTGTGGACAGGAGTTAGACAGAGATTATAACTCAGCCCTTCTGATCCAAAAAATCGGATTATTATCAACACAGGGGGAGGACATCACCTCTGTCAAAACTGCGGTCAAAGCTTCTTTGGCTGAAGAATCCCTTGCTCTCCCGTAGGAGAGCGTCGGGAGTATGTCAATAATGATTACCCACTTTTCTATGATGCACTGCAGGCAAAGCATCTATATCGCTAACTCGCCCACTATCAATAGTTGCATAAATAATCCAATGGTCGCTTGCCTCCATCCGACTTACTACTTCACACTCCAAATAAGCTAGTGCATCTCCTAAAATCGGACTACCATTTTTAGCAGTTTGAGTATTCACTCCAGCAAAACGGTCTGCACCAGGTGGGAAGCGCTTCAGAAAATGTCGCATCAGACTTTGATAGTTATCTTCCCGCAATACATTTAAAACAAAGCGATCGCCTACTTGCATCAGCGCCTCAATTGCCCGGTCTTTTGCGACTGCGATGGAAACTCCTAAAGGTTGGAAACTAGCTTGCACTACCCAAGAAGCTAACATGGCACTACTAACCTCACCTTTAGTAGCAGTGATAATATATAGACCTCCACTCAAACGCCCTAAAGCTTTATCTAGATCGCTATCAAGAGATTTCATCTGCTTAATATTTTGCTTCAAGGTCAACAGTTGACCTGCATCTGTGCCTGCCTCTTCACATAATTTGTAGGTTAATTCTGAAGGCGTTTCTTTAATCAAAATATTGGGAAATGCTTGCTTGAGACCCAATCCTTTTAATTGGTTAGCAAGGGGATACACAGATAGATCGTCGCCACCACCAGATTCAAATAAACCGAAAGCCTGTTTTTTGTTAACTGCTGCCAAAATAGTGCTAATGGCTATTTCCATACTACTAGCTACGGAACCTGTTGTTGGTGGCGCTCCAATGACAATTCCTTTTGCCATTTCTACCAGTTCCCTTACTTCCTGTGGATCGCCAGACCTGATATCCATCATTTCTACAGCAACACCTGTTTTAGTAATCCCGTGGGCAATTGCTTGAGAGAGGCGATCGCTATAACCATAATCAGAGGTGTAGAATACTGCTACTGTTGTCTCTGCTTTGCTTTGCGCTTTGCTCCACTCCTCATAACGGTTGGTTAATTCTACTAAGTTATAGCGTAGTAGGGGACCATGACCTGTGGCAATGGTATTGATATCTCCCAGTTTGGCCATACGTTTCATGGCACTCAATACTGAGCGAGCATTGGGGGCCATTAGACATTCGTAATAGAATTTATAGTCTGCTTCTATGTCACTCAGATTTTCATCGTAAGTCTTGTCTGAGCAATAGTGCATTCCAAAAGCATCACAGGTGAATAGAGTTTGGGTTTTGCTGTCGTAGGTAAAAATAGTATCTGGCCAATGGAGATTTGGAGCAGAAACGAATTCTAAAACGTGACCGTTGCCTAAATCTAATTGGTCTCCATTTTTGACAATTTGTTTGTTAAATGGTATGTGAACTAAATTTTCTAAAAATTGGATTGCTACTTTTGCCCCAACAACTGTAACTTGGGGAGCTAGTTCGATAATGTCTTTGGCTAAACCACTATGGTCTGGTTCGGTATGACTGATAATTAGGTAATCAATTTCTGTAGGTTTGATTAGACCCCAGAGGATGTCTAAATATAACTGACGAAATTTTGCATGGGATGTATCAACCAGAGCATTTTTTTCTCCTCGAATAATAAAGGAGTTATATGTGGTACCATTCTGTAAACCAAATTCTATATCAAAGCGATCGCGGTCCCAATCAAGGGAGCGAATGGCCATGGTATCAGGAGCAATTTTACTTGTCTCCGTTGTTAGTCTATTTTTTACTCGGTCTGTTACTGCTACCATAAGAGACTTCTCTCTAATTTTTTTTGATTTTATTTTTAACAAGCTTTCAACTAGCAGTTTTCGGCTTTTTCTACGGAATTTTCCGTCAACAGCTTTGAGGTTTATACCTTAAAATATCCAAAAAAATATCCAAAAGTTTTATAGCTCGGAGCTATTTTAGGATTTTTATCCCTAGTAGTAAGTTTGACCGTTGAGGAGAAGTTTAAATCTCCTTTTAAATTTTTTTGGATTTATCGCAGTCGAAGGGAAGAAGAGGACATATCAAAAGTGGAAAACTCAGACAATGTCAGATTTTTTCTTCTGCCTTCTGCCTTCTGCTATAAGTCAACTTAGGCTGATAGCTTATTGCTGAAAGCTGAGAACTTTTTAATATCTTTACACAATTTAACTATAAGTTTTTTATAGAAATTTTTATTAGAAAGTTAAGAATATCAAATAATGCTTTACTTATTTTCTTTTTTGGGAGATATTTTTATCAAATTATGGTAAGGTTATAGGGTTTTGCTACTATCCAATAGCACAAAGGAGAAACAATGAAACACCGATTAGCCACCGTGGGAGTTGTTACAACTGCTTTAGTGCTGGGAAGTGTGATTCTGCCAAGATCAGCACAGGCGCAGCTTTGTTATGGGTATGGCTCTCAAAAAGCAAATTATGAAACGGCAAACTTTAATATTAATATTTGCGAAACTCAAAAGGGTGAATATATATTCATTAGTCAACCTAAGAATGGAACTGAGCAAGATTGGCTGATTGTTGGTAATGCCACAAAAAGAGGTAGTTCTTGGGAAGCTTATGACCCGGTACGAGGAATTGAATATATTGTTAGCCCAGACCAATATCGTGTGGATTCTATAACACAGAATGGCCTCACAGAGCGTGTAATTAATTACCAGGCTAAAGCAAGGGCTAAATTAAAAACTTGTTATATTCTCAGGCCAAATGGATTATATATTTTTGAGTCACGCAATTCAGCGAGTCGTAGAATTGGAGTGCTAGAAAATGGTCAGAGAATAGAAGTTACCGGAAATGAAGAAATTGGTAGTGGCACTCAAAGGTTTATAGAAGTTACAAATCCATATCAAGGATATATAGTTTCTAGAGATAGTAGTGGAAGCTATATCTCAGATTGTTCTCCGATGTTCTAATTTAATTAAGGAAGAAGGAAAAAGTAAGAAAAGATATCAATATTATTTGTTATACATTCAATATTATTTGTTATGTTATACATATTAATTATATAAAAAATGTGGCGTTGGTAAAGTGCGTGTATGATATTAATCGCGCATTACTTAAGAGTCAGAACTCAGGAGTCAGAACTCAGGAGAGAAGAAGAAAAAGGAGTAGAAGGAGAAAGTTTTTTGGTGGCGTAAAGGGAACGGAGTTCTATAGCCCTCTTATCCGTTAGCGTAGCTCCCTCGGAGGGGGAAAATGATATCATACCTCAAATTACCAACGCCAAAATGTTAAGGAAGGAAAAGGGAAAAAGGGAGATAAAGATATACAGCATATTTCGGAAAAATGATGTACAAGGTGTGAATAGTAAAACTCTTATGGTGTGGGTATCTTCCCTGCTAAATATCTACCTCATGGGCAGTAGGAAGTCCTGTAAATATAAAAAATATTCAAGAAGGAAGAAGGAAAAATTGTTGAAAACTATGTCATTGCAACTGGAATGTAGTGGAAGGAAGCAATCTCAATGGTTTCGACTACATTAAAATTTAGTTACTCTGCGAAGTGTAAAACGTCGGTGCTGGGTCTCGGCGCTTTTGAGTTATAGCGCTGTGCGCAGGCAACAGCTCCGGAAGGGGGAATAAAAATCTGATAATAAGACTTTTAGCTATTGGACACCTCTTGTAATTTGTAAATATGCTAGCGCACATTGCTATATTTTTATCAAAAATCTAATGAATCAATACTATGCCAAGGTGGCCAAAGGGTTAGAAGCTATTGCTGCCCAAGAATTAAAAAGTTTAGGAGCGGAAAACGTTTGTCCAGAATTTACTGGGGTAAGTTTTACAGGAGATAAGACTTTACTTTATCGAGTTAATCTCTGGGCAAGAACTATTTTTAGAGTTTTAGTTCCTATTGCGGAAGTTCGATGTGTTAACCGAGAAATACTTTATAAAGAGGTAAAAAAAATTCCTTGGCAGCGATATTTATCTCCTAAAAATACATTAGCAGTTAATTGTACGGGAAGTAATGAAAAACTTAAACATACTCATTATACTGCTCTTCAAATTAAAGATGCAATTACTGAACAACAAATAGAAAAGTTTCGCTACAGGTCAAATATTGATACTAAAAATCCTGATATATTGATTAATGCTCATATTCAAAATAATAATTGTATCCTCAGTTTAGATAGTTCTGGTAGTAGTTTACATCAGCGTGGCTATCGTCTAGCAATGGGGTTTGCTCCTCTGAAAGAAACTTTAGCAGCAGCTATTTTAGAAATGGCAGAATATTCTCCAGATATACCTTTTTTAGACCCTTTATGTGGTTCTGGAACTTTACCTGTGGAGGCAAGTTTAAAAGCATTAAATATTGCACCGGGACTTTTGAGGAATAAATTTTCTTTGATGAACTGGCGTGATTTTGATAAGTCTCTTTGGCAAGATTTATTAACAGAGGCTAGAAATAGTCAATTAACTGAATTAAAATCCATAATTGTCGGTAGTGATCGAAATCCTGAAGTGCTTTTTCAAGCTCGAACTAATGCTGAAAGATGTGGAGTTGCAAATAAAATTAAGTTTATTAAAACGGATTTATCTAAATTAAAACCTCCCGCAGATCGAGGGATTATTATTTGTAATCCTCCTTATGGCGAACGTTTAGGAGAAGTGGAAGAGTTGGGTGAACTTTATAAAATGTTGGGGGATATTTTTAAACAACGTTTTACTGGATGGACGGCATTTATTTTGACAGGAAATAAACAATTATCTAAACAAGTAGGGTTAAGAACTTCTCGGAGAATTCCTGTTTATAATGGAGCAATTCCTTGTACTTTATTGAAATATGAATTGTATTAAGTAAATTAGGAGTCAGGAGTCAGGAGTCAGGAGTCAGGAGGGAAGAAAGAAGCAAGAAGCAAGAATAAGAGGAGGAAAAGGAGAAAGTTTTTTTGATCACGCTCTTATCCGGACATGATATTAGGAATTAGAAATTTCTAATATTAAAGAAGAAGTTGGAGTAAACTCAATGCACGACTTTTGAGAAATTATATAGCAAATTCCTCGTATAAGAAGTACAGAGATTAACAATTGAATGAATGCAAGTGCGGGCATCTTGCCCGCGATGGGTGTACTTTACTAAAGTGGAATCTCCTGTATTATTTGGACTTTGGACAAAAAGCAAAATAGTTAGTGTAATAATTACGCTAATCATATCTGGCAATGTTCCTCTGTCTCCAGTGAATTTAATCACTGAAAAATAGAAATAATTGAGAGTGATCGCCGACGGGGATGCCAACTTTTAGTTATTTT